>CAZOSZ010000024.1:0-12010 GCA_964582505.1 uncultured Ectothiorhodospiraceae bacterium
GGCCAGGACCAGGGCCGGGATCGCCTGCCGCCGCGCCATCAGGACCGCCGTCCCGGAGCGGCACCCGCCACCGCCAGCGGCGCAAGCAGGTAGCACAAGGCGATGCCGACCAGCACCGTCATGCCGAAGCTGCTGATCGCATGCGTGCCGCTCAGGGAGAGCAATCCGAAAGACAGCAGCGTGGTCAGCATGGACAAGGTGATGGCCAGCATGGTGACGGCCTGATCGCCGCGCGTGGTGGCAAGGAACAGCGAGAAATCCACGCCCACGCCGAGCACCAGGAACAGGGCCACCAGGTTGAACACCGTCAGCGTGGCCCCGGCCACGGCGAGCACGCCCAGCGCCAGCAGGGCGGCAATCACCGGCGCCGACAGGATGGCGAGCGCACGCAACGGCCCGGCGTAGAGCGAGAACATCAGCAGCGCCGCGCCTGCCGCGATCGCGAGCACCCACGCGATGCCGGCACGGTAGGCCGCGAACACTCCCGTCAGCTCGCGTGCCTGATCGACATAGTCCAGATGGGGCACTGCCCGCGTCAGCCGGTCGATCGCGGCGGCATCCGTGACACCCTGCACGGCGACCGCGGACGCGTAGCCGCCGTGCGGCGGGCCCGACCAGAGGAATCGCAGTTCCCTGGACACCGGGCTGGCCAGCCAGTCCCCGATTTCCAGCGGCTCGACCGGGCCTGTCGTCTGCGCGCGGAGGACGGCCTGGGCGCGTTCTTTCGGCATGCCGATGTCACTGAAGAACTGCGGCAGTTGCGCGGCGAGCAGTTCCCGGTAGGCCGCGACACTCTCCTGCTGTGCACGCCGTGAAGGCACCCAGCGGGACACCGCCAGATAGCCGCTCAGGGCATCGTCGGCAATCATCTCGTCCAGCGTCGCCCGCAGCGCTTCCTCGCGCTGCAGGACCTGCTCCGGAGTCTCGCCGCGCACCAGCACGAAACTGCCGCCCGGCATGGGGCCGCTCAGGGCGGCGATCGCCGCCTCGTCGGCCTCCAGGCTCGCCGGTCGTGCCTGCAACACGCGGATGTCGTCGTCGAAGGCCACCTGCCCCAGTGCCGCGACGCCCAGCAATGCGGCCGCCGCCAGCATCAGCCACCGCACGCGGGAGGACAGGCGAGCGGTCAGGCGCAGCCAGGCCTCGCTCAGCTTCGCCAGCAGGGGCCGGCGGTCGTCGCGGCGCCTGATCCGCCACAGGCGAAACGCGGCCACGACCGTCAGGCCGGCGGCCGCGAGCCCTGCAGAGGAAAACACCGCGACCTGCTGCAGCCCGGGGAATGGCGAGCTCGCGAGCGCGCCGTAGGCGACCATGCTCGTCAGGCAGCCCAGACCGATGCCGGGCAGGATTCGCTGCAGTACTTCCGCCGGATCCGCGGCGCGGCCGAACGCCGCCTCGGTGGTGTAATGAAAGGTGTAATCGACGGCCACGCCGATCAGGCCGGCGCCAAACGCCAGCGTGAACAGGTGGACCGATCCGAACACGGCCAACGTGGCGGCCAGGCCCGTGACGATCCCCGCGCCGGTGGACAGAAGCGCCAGCATCAGCGGTGTGACCGAGCGGAAGGTGAGCAGGAACAGGGCCAGGATCCCGAGCAGCGAGCCCGTGCCGATCCGGGCGACGTCGCGCTGCGCACTCTCGGTGCCGGCGCCGGCGTAGAACAAAAATCCGGTGCGCAACATCGAAGCGCCCGGGGTCTGCTGCAGCAGCTCGGATTGGAGCAACTCGACATGGCGTATCAGCGCCTGCTGCTCGCGCGGCTTCACCACGGGCGCGGACAGCTCTGCCGACACCATCACCCAGGTCGTGCCGTCCAGGCGCGCTGTCAGGCGGCCGTCGTGCAGCGTGAACGCCCGGCCGGTTGCGCCGCGCTCCTGCAGGCTGTCCGCCAGCAGGAAGAACGGATCGGACTCCAGCAGGCCGGCCCTGCCGGTGCCGATCGGGCCGTACAGGGCGGCCAGTGCCGCCTGTGCCACGGACGCGCCGTCATCGGCACGGATTGCGGCAATCTGCCGGGCCGTCAGCATCTGCCGGTGATGGCGATGGAAAAAGGCAGCGTACCCGGCGCTTTCGGCCGGATCGATCCGGGCCGTGGCCGATGCGATCGCGGGGTGGCGGCGCAGCCCGGCCGCCAGTCGGTCAGCCGCTGCTGCTGCCTGTGCGGGCTCCGGGTGCGACGTGACGAACACCATGCGCGCGGCGGCCGCAGCGCGAATCCTGGCGGCGGCGTCGGCCACCACCGGCTCATCGCGGGCGGCCGGCAGCAGCTCGAACATGCTGGTATGCAGCCAGTCGCGCCCGGATACGCCGACCACCACGGTCAGCAGCGCGGCGAAGAGCAGCACGGCCCAGGCGGCCGACAGCCTAGGGGAGCTCAAAAAGCCGCTGATCGGCATCGCTCAGGTCGTCCGCGCATTCGACCACATTCGTCAGGCGAATACGGGTGTCGTCGCCCTGGCTCCCGCGCACGTCGATCACCTCGATGTAGTCCTGTCCGGTGACCGTGATGGACTGCAGGGCGTCCATGAGCAGGCTGGCCCTGGGCACCAGCAGCATCGACCAGCCCGCATCCGCCTGATCGAAGCTCACTTCGAAGTATTCCTCCAGCGCCTCGCCGGAGCCATCGAATATCTGCAGCAGCACGCGGCTGAAGGCAAACATGGCCGGGTTGTCACGGGCGGTGATGGTCACCGGCGGATTGGCGCCGACCTGCTGGGTCATCCGCGAGGCATCGACCACCAGCAGGGACTCGAAGGGCGCAGCCTGCAGCCACGCCAGGCCCAGTTGCCGGCTGATGATGAACCGTCCCTCGCTGCGCAGCGGCCGGGCCAGCTGGGGGATCGTCCTGGCCTGCTCGAACCGGCCGCACAGCGCCTCGGCGCTCAGCAGCGGCGCCCCGGCGTGGACGCCCCAGGCCAGCAGCCCGAACGACAGCACCGCCGCTACCGGCACGCGAGCACCCGTTCGACGAGGGCGCAGCGGGCCAGCTCGAAATAGCGAAAGCAGTTGCCGTGCCAGACGACGCCCATCGGGTCGAGGTCGTAGAACGGGACCTCGATCTCGGTCTCGGCGAACAGCCCGACCTCAGGCATCGTCGTACAGCTCCCAGAAGCGTTCCCTGATGAGCGCGACGAACTCGCGCAGATCGGCATCCAGCGGCCTGTCCTCGGCGAGCAACTCGAACCGCGCCAGGACCGCGGCTTTCATGTCGAGAATCGCGGGCACCAGGTGAGCGGCATTCAACTCACTGGCGCGCATCCGCAGTTCGAGCCCCTGGACCGTCGCCAGCAGGCACGCGGCGGCGACCTGCTCGGTCAGCTCGAGCACGCGCAGGCAGTCGCGCGCCGCGATCGTCCCCATGCTCACCTTGTCCTGATTATGGCATTCGGTGGAGCGTGAGAATACGCTCGCCGGCATGGTGAGTTTCAACGCTTCCGCGGTCCACGCGGAGACGGCGATCTGCACCGCCTTGAAGCCGTGATTGATCGCCTTGCGCTCGGGGTCCGCGCCCGAGAGATTGCTGGGCAGGCCGTTGTTGTAGCGGGTATCGACGAGCAGCGCCAGCTGGCGGTCCATCAGGTCCGCGACGTTGGCAATGCAGTTCTTGAGGCTGTCGGCCGCAAAGGCGATGTGTCCGCCGTAGAAATGTCCACCGTGCAGCACCATCTCGTTGTCGGCGTCGATGATGGGATTGTCGTTGACGCTGTTCAGCTCGATCTCGATGAGGGTTCGGGTGAACGACAGGGCATCTTCCAGCACGCCGATCACGTGGGGAGCGCAGCGCAGCGAATAGGGATCCTGGAGGCGCGACGAGTTGCGCGGCAGTTCCTCGTGCTCCAGGTCACTGCGAATCCGCGACGCGACCCGGACCTGGCCGGGGTGCGGCTTGACCTCGAACAGCTCCCTGCTGAAGTGGAACACGTTGGCCTGGAGCGCCAGCGTGGCCAGTGCGGTGATGCGCGCCGCGAGGCGCGCCAGGTAATCGGCGCGGTGATGGGCGATGCAGGCCAGGGCCGTCATGACCGAGGTGCCGTTCATCAGCGCCAGGGCTTCCTTGGGGCGCAGGTGGTGCGGCGCCAGACCGAGTTCGGCGAGCACCTCGCCGGCGCCGCGCAGCTGGCCGTTCCACAGCACGGTGCGCTCGCCCATCAGCGCGGCGGCGAGGTACGACAGCGGCGTCAAATCGCCGCTGGCGCCGACCGAGCCTTCTTCCGGGATCTGCGGCAGGATGTCGTGCTCAAGGAACGCGGCGAGCAATTCCAGCAGCGGCAGGCTGGTGCCGGAATAGCCGCGGCACAGCGAGGCCAGCCGCGCGGCGAGCACCGCGCGTGTCAGCGCAGGGCACAGGATCGCGCCCATTCCGCAACCATGGAAACGCGCCAGCCCCACCGGCAGTTCGTCCACCAGTTCCGGCGGCACCGCCACCGTGCAGGAGTCGCCATAACCGGTGGTGACGCCATAGACCACGCCGTCCTCACGCAACAGTCGATCGAGGAACTCGGCCCCGCGAGTGATTCGCTGGCGGAACACCGGATCGTCGCTGAGCGTCACGGCGGCCTGCCGGGAGGCGATATCGACCACGTCCTCGATGGTCAGCGTAGCTGCTCCGAACCGGAGTGTTCGTGTCATCCGTGGTGTCCTGCAGTGCGCGTCGCGGCGGCCCAGAAGTCGAAGAAGTTGTACCACTGCAGCGGTGCCTGCAGGCAATGGTGCTCCAGCCTGGAGGCGTAGGTGCTGACGGCCTGCTGCAGGCGGGCCGCCCGGTGCTCGCGATCCAGCACCAGGGGGTCGGCGAACGGCTCCAGGTGCACGACGTGATGGTCGCCGGATTTCAGGCAGAACAACAGGTAGACCGGACACCGCAACAGGCTGGCGATCACGAAGGGCCCTTCGGGGAATGCCGCCGGCGCGCCGAGGAAATCGACCACCACGGAGCGCGCCTCGTTGCCGGCCGCCGTGCGGTCGCCGACGATGGCGATGAACTCGCCGGCCGCGATCCGCTCCTGCAGGCGCATCAGCGAGCCGGGCTCCAGGGTGTCGACCTGGATCAGGCTGGCGGTCGCCTCGGGGTTCACTTCGTTCAGGATGCGATTGAATTTCCCGGCATGCCGGGAATAGACCAGCGCGTGGATCGGCAGCCGGTCCACGGTGCGGCCGAAAGCCCGGCACACCTCGAGATTGCCGAGATGCGAGCCGATGAAGATCCCGCCGCGGCGCTCGGCGCGCACCCGGGCCGCAAAGGCGGGGTCGAGGAAGCGGACGGCGTCGGGTCGCAGCGCGCCGGCCCAGACGGCGACCTTGTCCAGCGAGGCCTGTCCGAAAGACAGCATGTGACGGAAAACGCCCAGGCCGGCGGGCAGCGCAACGCCGCGGCACCGGGCCGTGTCCCGGACGCGGTCGAGATAACGGGCGGACGCCTGGCGGGCGCGCCGCCCCGTGCAGTAGAAGTAGGCGACCACGGGATACAGGACCACGTTGCCCGCGGTGCGACCGAAGCTCCGGTACACCCACAGCAGCGACCGCATGCCCAGTACGCTGCCCCGCTCGGCGATCCGTGACCAGTGCCGGCTGCCGGCATTGATCCTGCGCCACAACAGGGCGGGCGCGCGCAGGGGCAGGCCGCAAAGCAGGCGGATATGCAGCCAGGTGATCAGCAGGTTGTCGTGCAGGCCGCGGAAATGGGAGCGGCCGTGCGCCGGATAGCTGACATCGACCGCAACCGGAATGAACGGCACGCCGCGCCAGTTGAGCCGCACGACGATCTCGATGTCGAAGTCCATGCGCCGCCCCAGCCTTACGCTGTCCATCAGCTCGATACAGCTCTGCAGCGGATAGACGCGGAACCCGCACATGGTGTCGGGGATCTGCGTGGACAGCGTTTCGATCCAGACCCAGAAGTGGTTGAACCGTCGACCATAGCGACGCGCGGCCGGCATGCTGGCGTCGAATTGCGGGTGGCCGGACACCAGGGCATCGGGATGCTTTCGTGCGGCAGCCAGCAGGGCCGGCAGCCTGCCGATGTCGTGCTGGCCGTCGGCATCAACCTGCGCGGCATGACTGTAGCCGCGCGCATACATGACCCGCATTCCGGCCATGACGGCGGCCCCCTTTCCCTGGTTGCACGGCAGGGTGATCAACTCGACCCCTGGATTGTTCGCAGCGACATCGCGCGCCGCGCGCCGCGTTTCGTCTGAGCTGCCGTCGTCGACGACCAGAATCGGCAGGCCGAACACGAGCAATCGCTCGATCGTCCCAGGCAACTCAGTGCCATGGTTGAACAGGGGTACGACGATACAGAATCGCGGCGAGCTCATCGCAGCCTGATTCGCCCGCTCGAGTGGGTGCCAGCCGGTGAAGAAAAACGGAAGCTCAGACTGCCACGTTCTGCCTGGTAGCGCAGCTCGAGCGATACCCTCTGGTCCGGAATGATGACCTTCTGGAACTTCAGTCCCTCGATGCCGGTGAATTCCCCTGTCACGCCGAGCCTGTCCCTGGCGATCGTCATCGCCCAGTGCAGCTGCACCACGCCCGGCAATACCGGTGTGCCGGGGAAGTGGCCGTTGAAGTACAGCAGGTCGCCCGGAATCACCAGTTCCAGTTCGACGGCGCCGGGCCGCGAGCGTTCAGCCGTGATCACGGGGTGGACGGGAATCACGGGCGCGCGCGCAGCAACCGCACCAGGGCATCGTGTTCGCGCTTGCCCTGCGGATTGACCGGGATGGTTTTGACATAACGGAACCTCCGCGGCATGACGACCGCCTCGAAGCGCTCGCGCAGGGCCTCGCGCAGCGCTCGTGCCAAGCGCTGACGCCCCTGCTCGGCGAGCTGCATTCGACCGCTTTGCGTCAGGACAATCACCAGCCCGATCGCCTGGCGCGCGTCGTCGTCCACCGCCACGGCCGCGCAGTCGGCCACGTAATCGTGCGTACTGAGGCATTGCTCGATCTCGGCCAGAGAGACACGCTTGTCCTCGATCTTGGCGATGCGATCGCCGCGACCCAGCAACTCGAAGCTGCGGTCGCGCCGGATACGCACCAGGTCCCCCATGCGGAACCAGCCGCTGTGCCCCGTGAACGGCGAACTGACGCACAGGAATCCGTCCTGGTCCGCCCGAATGCGCACTTCGTCCAGCGTCCGCCAGCGCTCCGCACCGCGCCGGCCCGATCGCTGGCGCCAGGCGACGCCGCCGGACTCGGTGCTGCCCAGCACCTCGACCGGCGTGGTGCCGAGCAGGCGTTCGCTGTCCCGGGCGGCCTGCTCCGGCAGCAATCCGCCGGATGAAAACACCCTGTGCCAGTGATGGCCCGCCTGCCCGTCAAGGCCGCCCAGTCGCTTCAGCAAGGCGGGGCTGGCCACGAGCACCGAGCCGGGCTCGAATCCGCCGACGAAATGCTCGGGAAATTCGAGGTCGAAGGACGCAAATGGCCGGCCGGTGGTCAGCGGCCACAGCAGCCGAAACAGCAGGCCGTACATGTGCTGATGGGAAACCGACCCATAGCTTCGCCGGCCACCGAGGTCGTGCCCCCACATGCTTTCGAGCACCTCCAGTTCCGCCTGCAGATGCCGCAGTTCCTTGCGCACCTGCCTGGGGGGGCCGGTCGATCCCGAGGTGAACATGAACAACTCGGACGCGGGAGGGATCCGCAGCTCTGCCGTGGCCCTTTCGGTGCCGCGATCCGCTGCGACCCGCGGCAGGCCATCCAGCGGCGCGTCGCCGATGACGCCGTCGAGCTGCAGGACGTCCCGCCAGGCGCGCATCGACTGCCCGTTCGGGACCAGCACGGGCGTCTTGCCGGCCAGCCACGCAGCGAGCAGGGCGCAGGCGAAGTCGAAGGTGTCCGGCGCAATCACCGCCCAACGGGTGCCCGGATGCCGATCGAGTTGAGCTCGCAGCGCACTGACGCGGCCGACCAGCGTGGGCCAGCGCAACTCCTGCCCCAGTCGATCGAAGCTGACGACGTCGTCACGTGCCTCGAGCAACAGGGTTGAAATCAAGCGGGGCTTCATCGCGCCATCCCCCTCATGACCCGTCGCCTGATCAGCCGTTCGCCGCCGAACAGCGCGCCGATCAACAGATAACTGACCAGGCCGTTATACAGCACCCAGGTTTCCATCGAGGTCCACAATGCCGTGTACAGGGAGATGCTCCCGTTCAACATGAAAAAAACGCACCAGACCTTGGTCACCGAGCGCGTGTAGACCACCCCTGCAGGCGGCAGATTCGGGTTGCGGATCCGGGCCAGGCGCTCGACCACCGTGGGCGGCCAGATCACGCTCGCTGCGAACACAGCCAGCATCGTCAGGTTCACATAGACCGGGTAATACAGCAACTCGCCGGGCGAGTCCCGCAACAGGCTCGAGCCGGCCAGCGCCATGCCGCCGAGTCCGAGCAAAAGGTCGACCGGACTGACGCGCCTGCGGCGACTGTAAAGAATCCTGCCGACCGCCAGGCAGATCAGCAAGAGCGCGACCGCCGGCAATCCGACGTGGTTCAGCCCGAAGTACACCAGCAGCGGGTAGCTGATGAGCAGCACCCCGAAGACCACCGGAATCCGCATTGCGCTGTCATGCATTCCGGTGCTTCGACTCAGCCCTTCAGCAGCGCCTCGACGGCGTTGACGAGATCCTCGACCGTCCGGACGCCCTTGAACTCCTCTGGCTTGATCTTCTGCCCCGTCACGTTCTGCAGCCTGACAACGAGATCCACGGCGTCGATACTGTCGAGGTCGAGATCCTGGTACAGGTGGGATTCGAGGCAGATCTTCTGAGCATCGAGTTCGAACAGCACCTGCAGAGTGCGACTGACTTCTGCGAAAATCTCGTCCCTGCTCAGCGTTGCCAAGATCATTCCCTGCCCATTGCAACGAAGCGAGCGAGGCTCGCAACGGACGCAAAATGCTTCCTGGTCTCGTCCGAATCGGCATCGATCCGGACCTTGTAATTGCGGCGGATTGCCACACCCAGCTCCAGCGCATCAATGGAATCGAGTCCCAGGCCGTCGCCAAACAACGGGGCGTCGCTGTCGATATCGGCGACTGACACGTCTTCCAGGTTCAGCACGTCGATAATGAGCTGCTTCAGTTCCGCTTCGAGATCTGGCATGCGAATACCCGTGAGTAGCCTGCAAATTTGAAGGTCTCAACCGGCGAGGCCGGGCCTGGCAAAGACATCCCGGGTCAGCTGCTGCTGCAATACCGCCGTCAGCCGGCGGGTGGCCACGCTCGGCGGGATTCCATCCGACAGGAAATCGCTCGCCTCGAGCCTCTCCCCGACGCGCAGCGAGAAACACGGCCGCTGGGGCGGGATCCGGTACCAGGGTTCCGCCTTCGTCAGGGTACTCGGGCGGCAGCGGATATGCACCAGGCGCAGCGGCGCGTTGGCCCGCAGCGCGATGGCAGCGGCGCCGCGCCTCATCCGCACGGGTTGTTCGGGCCGGGTTCGTGTTCCCTCCGGAAATACCACCAGGGTTTCGCCGGCGCGCAATACGCGTTCACACTCCGCCAGCATGATGTTGCTGTCGACGTTGGGGATGTACCTGGCGGCACGTACCACGCCACCCAGGAAGGGGTTTCGCCAGAGGTTTCGCTTCACCACGCAATTGCCCTGCTCGATGAAGGCAAGCAGCAGGACGACGTCGATCAGGGTCGGATGATTGGCGACGATGACGGTGCCGCGTTCCGTGTTCAGGACGCTGAGATCGCCGAGATCGAGATCCAGCACGCCCAACGCATGCATCATCCTGATGAACAGCCTGAAGCAACCGCTCAGGAGCTTCCTTGCCCGGTACTGCCGCAGTCGATCGCTGCCCGGCATGAGCAGGATGACCGGAAACACGAACAGGGTCAGCAACAAGCCGCCCACGCCGAAAACGGCAAATGACAGGGCGGTGCCGAAAAAGCGCAGCGTGCGGTCAAGCATGACGCCGCCATTGCCAGCCCTGGCGCTCGGCCGAGAATGTCATGGCCGGCTCGGCGGACCGCCACCAGGCGAGAAAGCTCGGCGCGAGCGGCCATGGCCAGGGATCGCCGCTTGCCACCTGCTCGATCGCGAGACCGCGCTGATCGGCCGACAGCAGCAAGGCAACCGCGTAGTCGCACTGAACCTGCTCCACATAGGGCCGGTAAGGCTCGGGCACCGCCTCATCGAATGCCACCAGCAGGACCCGGTGGTCCGGATGGGCAGACAGCCACGCTGCGGCCTCGATCCAGCCGGCCACGAAGCTCATGGCGCCGGCACCGATCGACGTCGAGGGCGCCTGGCTGGCGAGCAGAATCGAGAACAGACCCGCGCTGGTGTTATGCACCGACATCGAGAACGCCGTGGGCGAAGGTTCGATGCCGGCCGCCATGTCGATCAGCATGGCCGTGGTGCGCTGGATCTCGCCGTGTTGCGAGCAGAACACCACGAAATCCGCAGCGTCACCGCCGGGGATCGTCGTGGCGACCTCGAGCGCCATGCGTGACAGTCGGCTCATGCGGCGTCGCTGCATCGCGGGGACGCGCGCCGCCGGGGCGACGGTCGATTCGGGCAGCGGGTTGGCCTTGCGCCAGTGCTCCAGCCAGCCGGTCGGGTCACTGCTTTCGGGAGTCCAAAAGCGCCAGTGTTCAATCTTCAGCCGAGGATACGACATCTGTAAAAGCCCGGGCCCATCAGGCCAACTCCGCCCCGGTGGTGAACACCTCATATTGTATACTACCGCCGCTCATGATCAGCTACGACCAGCCTGCGAAACTCACGGCGCTGGAAGCCAAATCGGCCGCGCAGCAGCTGGCATTTGCCCCGATTGCATTTCAGGCTGCATTGGCCCTTGTGCGACTGGGCATCCTCGAGCAAGTGGCCAGTGCCGGTGATGACGGCAAGGATGCCGAGTCGATCGCCCGGGCCCTTGGGCTGGACGAGTACGGTGTAAAAGTCCTGCTCGACATGGGACTGAGCACGCACCTCGTGTGGCAGCGTGAGGACCGGTATGTGCTCGACCGGGTCGGGCATTTCGTTCTCGACGACGCACTCACCCGGGTGAACATGGATTTCGTCCAGGACGTTTGTTATCAGTCGATGTTTCACCTGGCCGAATCGGTGCGTTCCGGGAAGCCGGCGGGCCTCGCGATGTTTGGCGACTGGCCGACGATCTATCCCGCGCTCCCCACGCTGCCCGAACCGGCGCGCAGCAGCTGGTACCGCTTCGACCACTATTACTCGTCGCAGGCGTTTCCCCCCGCGCTGCCGATCGTGCTGGCCACAGCTCCCCGCCATATCGTCGATGTCGGTGGCAACACCGGCCTGTGGGCCTCGTTATGCGCGCGCCACGATCCGGATGTGCGCGTCACGATCCTGGAGCTGCCGGAACAGATGCAGCTCACCAGGGCAAACATCGCCACCGAGGGACTGGCGGATCGCATCGATGTCTTGCCGTTTGACCTGCTGGACCCGGCGGCCCGGTTTCCGGACGGCGCGGACGCGATCTGGATGAGCCAGCTGCTCGACTGTTTTTCCAGCACTCAGATCGCCAGCATTCTCCGGCGTGCTGCCTTGTCCATGCATGAGGGTTCATCGCTGTTCATACTCGAGATCTTCTGGGACTGTCAGCGCTTCGAGGCAGCCGCCTATTCCGTCAATGCCACGTCCTTGTATTTCACCTGCATCGCCAACGGCACCAGCCGGATGTACCGGTCCACCGATATGAAGGCGCTGATCGATCAGGCCGGCCTGGTCGTGGCAAGCCAGCATGACGACCTGGGCGTCGGACATACGCTGTTGCACTGTCGCCCCCGGCCATCCTGAGCGGCATCGTCGCACCGCGGTGAACGCCCGTGAGTGGCCCCTAGAACAGGTACTGCAGCACGAGCTGTGCAGTGGTGACAGCCAGTTCGAACGGCCCTTCGTCCCAGGCGTAGGCATCGAGCTGTGCCCCGATGGCCAGTTGCCTGGCAGGTGAAAAGCGCACGCCGAGCCCGGCGCTTCCCACAGTCTCGTCGCCGCAGCCACTGCAGCTGAAGTCAAGCCTGCCGAG
>CAZOSZ010000024.1:12110-19579 GCA_964582505.1 uncultured Ectothiorhodospiraceae bacterium
GACGGAAGTGTCGGAGTCGTCGAACTGCAGCCAATGAAACAGGCCGTCATCGTCGAACTCGGCCGCGCCGAACGAGCCGCCAACGAAAAACCCGCTTTCCCTGGGTGGCGCGCCAAGCGCCGGATTTGCCAGGAGCAAACCCGCGCTCACGGCGCAAGCTGCTGCCTTCATACGGTGGATTCCTGCAAGGTCGGGATTGCGGTTGACTGCGGGTCTATTGATCGCGTTTCTCGGCATCGAGCTGCAGATGGGCCGACTCACCTGAATCGTTCAGCGCCCGGTCGACGGGAAAGGCAGGATGTCCCGTGCGAGGTAACCGCCGTTGAATTTCAGCGGAAGCAAGCCGTAGAGTGTTTCGTGACTCGGGGTATCCGCTCGAAACTCGCAGTTGCCCAACGTGGTCGTGTTGAATGTCTCGGTCCTCGGGGCTGTGGACAGCTCGCTTTTTTCGACAGGGTCAAACGAAGACTGCGTGCCGGCCTCGGCGTCCAGGATCCTGGAGCCTGGCGGGGCGATTGACGGCAGGGTCGGATTGCGGCCAATGACCGGATGGCATGACAAGCGAAATAGCCGTCCCTGCTGCTTGTGGCCTTGCATTGCATATACCATGAAAAGCCATGGCGAGGGGCGTTCTGCCTGTGCTCCAGCCTGCGGGTGGAGACCCTGGGACGATGCCGGGAATGATTTTTCACCGACCGTGGTGCCTGGCCGCAGCGCTGGCCTGTTGCTTGCTCGGCTGGCGTCCGGCTGCAGCGGCCGATGAGCTGCCGCTCTGGGAGGCGGGCTTTGGCGTGGCCCCCATCAGCTTTCCGGAGTATCGCGGCGCGAGTACGCAACGGCATTACGTGTTGCCGCTGCCGTATCTGATCTACCGCGGCAAGCTGGTCCAGGTGGACCGAGGCGGCATCCGGGGCCTGTTACTGGACAGGGAGGACTTCGAGATCGATCTCAGCGTCAGTGGCACGGTGCCGGTCAGAAGCCGCGGCGAGGGTCCGCGCAGCGGCATGCCGGATCTCGACCCGATCCTGGAAGCCGGCGCCACGATCAGCTGGTTGCTGGCGCAGGGTGAGCTGGGCCGGGTGCGCCTGCGGCTGCCCGTTCGCGCCGCGATGGCCACCGACCTGCGCTCGATCCATCACGTGGGATGGAAGGCCGATCCCCACGTGCATGTCGAGGCACGGGATGTTGCGGGTGGCTGGAAACTCGGTGTTGCCGTGGGCCCGCTGTTCGCGGACCGGCGCTACCATGACTACTACTACGCTGTGGATCCGGCATTCGCCACGCCGGAGCGGCCGGTCTACCAGGCAGGCGGCGGCTACAGCGGCTGGAGTGTGCTCGCCTCGGCAAGCCGGCGGACGGACCGCCTGTGGATGGGCGCCTTCCTGCGCTACGACAACCTGGACGGCGCCCGATTCACCGACAGCCCGCTGGTGGAGACCCGCCACGCCGCCATGGTCGGCCTCGGCATCGCGTGGATCCTCCGTCAGGGTCGGACCACGGTAAGCAATTGAATTTAGGATAAAAAACCTCCAAAACGGGCCGCTGGAGCCCCTTAGAAGCCAGATTTCGGTCGAAAATCGCTGTTCTAAGCGAATCTCTTGCCGCAAGTGGGCCGCCCGAATGCACGCACGGGGCTCGAGTTGCCGTCCGACGGACGGCAGCCGATCTGCAGATACATCTTCTCCGATTTCACGGCAGATCGTGGGCGGCGACCTGGATCGCAACATTCAAACGCTGACCCATGAACAGACGCTTCATCCACTCAGTCTTATCCACCCCGGCCCGGTTCGCCTGCGCGCGACGAGCTCGTCGCCGAACGCTTGCCTTGCAATCGCCGCGGGCGGCGACAAAAATAGTCCGGCCTGGTCCACAGGCCGGGCACGCCGGGGAGACTGGTGATGATGGATCGCACTCGCACTGCCCGGGTGCTCGATGCGAGCACCGAATATTCGATCCGCCGGCCCTCGCCGCGCGTGTTGCGCGTCTGGATCGCGCTGGTCATCGCCATGGCCGCGATGGCGCTGCTGGTGTTCGCGGTGTTCTACGCACTCGATTACATCCACCTGGGCGGCGGGGTGGCTACCGCCGAAAGCATCTGGCAGCACTACCTGCAGTTCGACGCCGATTTGATCAGCGACGCCACGCCGGCGCTCGGCGTGACCATCGTCGCGGCGCTGGGCATCGTGCTGACCGTGGTGGCGATCATCGTGCAGCTGTCCTCCGACCGCTACACCGGCGTGGCGCTGATGTTCATGCGCGACCCGATCAACGTCACGGTGCTGAGCCTGTACGTGATCGCCAGCCTCTGCGCGGTGTGGCTCAGCGTGTCGCTGCGCGTGGATTTCGTGCCGCGCACGCTGCTGCTGCTGGTGATGGGCCTGACCAGCATCGCACTGGTTGTGATGCTGCCGTACTTCGCCTACGTGTTCTGGTTTCTCGAGCCCGGCAACATCATCGACCGGCTGCGTTTCCATACCAGCCAGCTGAGCCGCCGCGGGATCACGGCCGAGGCCGGCGAGAAGATGCAGCGGCTGCAGGGCCGGGTGCTCACGCAAATGGAGGAAATCACCGACATCGCCAACAACTCGATCGACGGCAAGGACAAGATCGTCGCCGGCCGCGCCGTCGATGCGCTGCGCGATTTCCTGCTCGACTACTTCGCCGACCGCCCGGGCGATGAGGACCGGCCCTGGTACCACATCGGCGGGGAGCTGCGCGAAAGCCCGGATTTCGTGGCCATGGACCTGGAGCTGATCCGCGAGCTCGAGCTGCGCCGG
Organism: uncultured Ectothiorhodospiraceae bacterium; assembly: GCA_964582505.1. Classification (GTDB taxonomy): domain Bacteria; phylum Pseudomonadota; class Gammaproteobacteria; order Steroidobacterales; family XN24; genus XN24. The sequence continues at coordinate 14,888 of CAZOSZ010000024.1, forward strand.
CTGTGGGTGGAGTGGAAGACGCTGCGCCAGTTCCTCGGCATCTACAACGAGGCGCTGCGCTCGATGCCGGACATCAATTACCTGATCGCCATCGACACCCGGTACATCGGCGAGGCGGCCGCCATCCGGCGGCAGACCGAGCTGATCCGCATGGTGTACCGCTACATGAACTCCTACCTGCGCTCGGCCATCAGCCATGGCAACGTGCGCACCGCCTACAACGTGCTGCACCAGTACCGGATGCTGATCGAGACGCTGCTGCACCTCGAGCAGGGCGACACGGCCTGCGAGGGGGTGGCCTTCCTCAAGTACTACGGCCATGTCGCCTACGAGGAGAAGCTGGGTTTCGTCACCGAGACGGTCGCCTACGACCTGGTAGCGCTGTGCCGCTATGCCCATAGCGAGAGCCGCCCCGAGGAGGAGCGCATCCTGCGGCACTTCCTCGATCTGGACGGCCCGACGCGTGGCTACCGCCAGGAGCGCAGCCTCAAGGGCGTGCGCAAGGCGCAGGCGAAGCTGGCGGTGTATTACCTCTCGGTCGGCTCCCAGGACAAGGCGCGAATGATCGCCGAGGACATGCGCGGCGAGCCCGCCGAGCTGCGCCACACGATCCGCGACGAACTGGCCCGGGCGGACTCGCCGAACTTCTGGGAGATCGTCGATCGCGGCCGCAATTTCGAGTACCTGCCGCAGAACGAGCGCGCGCTGCTGGGCACGTTCTTCGGCTGGATGGACGCCGCACCGGACAGCCCGCCATGACGGACCACGCGTCGCATCGAGTGAAGGACCCGGTCTGCGGCATGGACGTCGACCCGCACACGACGAAACACCGGGCGAGCCACGCGGCGCGGACCTGGTATTTCTGCTCGGCGCGCTGCAAGGAGAAATTCGAAGCCGATCCGGGACAGTATCTGGGCACGCGGCCGGCGGCCACGCCGGTGCCCGCCGGCGCGATCTACACCTGTCCGATGCACCCGGAGATCCGCCAGCCCGGCCCCGGCACCTGCCCGATCTGCGGCATGGCGCTGGAGCCGGAACAACTCACGGCGGAAACCGGGCCTAATCCGGAACTGGTCGACATGACGCGCCGATTCTGGATCGGCATGGTGATGGCGCTGCCGGTGATGGCGCTGGAGATGGGCGGGCACCTGTTGCGGCTCGATCACCTGGTCTCGCCGCAGCTGTCCAACTGGCTGCAGCTGTTGCTGGCCACGCCTGTCGTGGTGTGGGCCGGATGGCCGTTCTTCGAGCGGGGCTGGCGCTCCATCGAGCGGCGCCGCCTCAACATGTTCACGCTGATTGCCATCGGCACGGGCGCGGCCTGGATTTACAGCGTGATGGCCACGGTGGCTCCGGGCGTGTTCCCCGAGGCGTTCCACCAGCAGGACGGTTCCGTCGCCGTCTATTTCGAAGCGGCGGCGGTGATTGTCGTGCTGGTGTTGCTGGGACAGGTGCTGGAACTTCGCGCCCGGGAGAAAACCTCCGGCGCCATCCGGGCGCTGCTGGATCTGGCGCCCGCGACCGCGCGGCGGCTTGATGGCCAGGGCGGTGAGCAGGACGTGCCACTCGACCAGGTCAAGGTCGGCGACCGGCTGCGGGTCCGGCCGGGAGACAAGGTGCCGCTCGACGGCGAGGTGCTGGAAGGCCGCTCCTATGTCGACGAATCGATGGTCACCGGCGAGCCGCTGGCGGTGAACAAGCAGGCGGGGGATACCGTCATCGGCGGCAGTATCAATGGCCAGGGCTCTTTCGTGATGCGCGCCGACAAGGTCGGCCGCGACACCATGCTCGCGCAGATCGTGCAGATGGTCGCCAGCGCGCAACGCAGTCGCGCGCCCATCCAGGGGCTGGCAGACAAGGTGGCGGGCTGGTTCGTCCCGGCGGTCATCCTGATTGCGCTGGTCGCGTTCGTCGCCTGGTCGATCTGGGGGCCGTTGCCGCCGATGGCCTTCGGCCTGATTGCCGCCGTGAGCGTGCTGATCATCGCCTGCCCCTGTGCCCTCGGTCTGGCCACGCCGATGTCGATCATGGTGGGTGTCGGGCGCGGCGCGCAGGCGGGCGTGCTGATCCGTGACGCCGAGGCACTGGAGCGGCTGGAGAAAGTCGACACGGTGGTGATCGACAAGACCGGCACGCTGACGGAAGGCAAGCCGCAGGTCACGGCCACGCGGCCGGCCGCGGGCTTCGACGAGAACGAATTGCTGCGCCTGGCCGCGGGCGTGGAGCGGGGCAGCGAGCACCCCCTTGCCCACGCCATCATGGAGAAAGCGGCAGAGCTGCAACTGGCGGTGCCGGATGCCACGGATTTCCAGGCACCCAACGGCAAGGGCGTGGTCGGGCAAATCGACGGCCGCCGGGTGGCGCTGGGCAACCGCCTGCTGATGGCAAGCGAGAACGTGGAGCTGGCCGCCCATGCCGACGAAGCCGAGCAGCTGCGTCACGACGGCGCCACGGTTATTTTTGCCGCCGTGGACGGCCGCGTCGCCGGGCTGATTGCCATTGCCGATCCGGTCAAGGAAACCACCGCGGCAGCCATCAGGGCCCTGCAGGATGAGGGCATCCGGGTGGTGATGCTGACCGGCGACAACCGCACCTCTGCCGAGGCCGTCGCCCGCAAGCTGAACATCGATGAAGTCGAGGCCGAGGTCCTGCCGGAAGACAAGGGCCGCGTGGTGCAGCGCCTGCGCGATGAAGGGCGCATCGTGCTGATGGCCGGAGACGGCGTGAACGATGCCCCGGCGCTGGCCACCGCGGACGTCGGGGTTGCCATGGGCACGGGCACCGATGTGGCGATCGAAAGCGCCGGCGTGACGCTGCTCAGGGGCGATCTGCAAGGCATCGTCGACGCCCGGCGGCTGTCCCGGGCCACCATGCGCAACATCCGCCAGAACCTGTTTTTTGCGTTTGTCTACAATGCCGCCGGCGTGCCCATTGCAGCGGGCATCCTGTACCCGTTTACCGGGATCCTGCTGTCGCCGATCATCGCCGCGGCAGCGATGTCGTTATCGTCGGTGAGCGTGATCGGCAATGCGCTGCGCCTGAGGGTGGTGAATATTGGCGGCCACGGTCGCGGCTGAAGCCGCTCCTGCAGGTTGGGCGGCGGGCGCGGCTGCACGAGGGCTTCGATGAGCCTGGACTGCAATTTTCGAGAAGCCCGGGCGTTCCGGATTATGGCAAACTCCACGGCCTTCGTACTGCCGCCAACGACGAAGGGATGCCATGAAAATCAAGCTCAGCAGCATTATGGTCGACGACCAGGCCAAGGCGCTCAGTTTCTACACGGAGGTGCTGGGTTTTGTGAAGAAGCATGACATCCGCAGTGAATTCGGGCGGCTCAAGGCCCGCGGCGTGGTGTTCACCAAGGAGCCGACCCAGGCCGGCCCGGTGACCATCGCGGTGTTCGCGGATACCTGCGGAAACCTCATCCAGATCTACCAGGTCGCGGCCTGATCCCGGGGACAAGCATTTAAGAATCAGTCAGTTAATGACGCGACAAGGCCGGATCCGCGGGCCCTTGCCCGGCCCGTCTCGGGGCGCCTGCCCCGGGCCAGTCGCTGAAATCTGAGAACTGCTGCGCATTCCGGACGGTGCGGAGTCGATTAACTTGACATTTGCTGGCGCGGCGCAATGGCTGCGCCTGGAGCCAGTGGACGGGAAAAGGGAGCGGGTCGCGGTGGTGACGCCTTCGGGCAAGCTGGAACGGGTCAAGCAACACGACGCCGGCGAGCCGGAGTCGCCGGGCGTGCTCGACCAGGGGACGCTGCCGTCCGGCTTCGGCGGCCTGCTCGACTCGTGCGGCGTCGGCATCCATGTGTTGTCGACGGATGCCGATCTGCTGGAAACCACGCTGCGGGTCAGTGGCGCGCATGCTTCGATCTATTTCGTCGAGGACTGGCCGGAGCTGACCGCGGCGATCGACCAGGGCCACTGCGGCATCGTGCTGCTCGACATGGATCGCGTCGGCGCGATGCTGGACATGGTGCTCGGAGAACTCGAACGGCGTGCCGCGCGTCCGGTGGTGGTCGCGGCGGGCAGCAACAACGACGCGCCCGAGCTGATGAGGGCGGTGGCGGCGCGCAGGATCCACCGCCTGATGATCAAGCCCGCGTCACCCGGCAAGGTCCGGTTGCTGCTCGAGGCTGCGATCAATCGAAGCCTGCAGCTGCGCGACCATGCCAGCCAGCTGGCCGCGGCGGGCGCCAGGCCCAGCGTGGCAAGACTTGATGCGCGGGCGTTCATCCGCCGCCGCGGCCTGATGATCGGGGCGGTGATGGCGCTGGTGTTCGTGGCCTTCGTGGTCGCCGGACTGATGAAGTCGCCGCCGGGCGTCACCGTGCCCGAAGAGGAGCCGCAACTGGCCGCCCTGCCGGTCGACTGGGGTCCGGTCGGGCCGCCGATCGAGGAACCGATCGCCGGGCCTGATCCGTTTGCCGCGCAGCTGGAGCAGGCGCAGGCCGCGCTCGAGGCCGGCCGGCTGGTCGAACCGCCCGAAGACAACGCGCTCGACGGCTATGCCGCCATCCTTGCCGTGGAGCCCGACCATGAACTTGCCAGCGAAGGGCTCGCGGCGACGATGGAGCTGCTGTTCACCTGGGTCGAGAGCGCGCTTCTGGGCGACGAGCTGGAGCTGGCCTCGACCATGCTCGACCACGCGCGCCGTGTGCGGCCGGAGAGCATGAGGCTCGAATTCCT
>CAZOSZ010000025.1:0-7013 GCA_964582505.1 uncultured Ectothiorhodospiraceae bacterium
AGCCCCTCCTACAGGTCCCTGCCAGCGCCGATCCGCTCCAGCCGGAGACGCTGGCGTTCGTCGAACAGCCGGCGGCTTGTAGCGTGCACGGCGGCCGCAGTGCCGAAGCCGGTGCCGACCGTGATCAGGAACATCACCAGCACCTGGTACTTGACCGCCAGCGTCGGCGGACTGCCGGCCAGGATCTGGCCGGTCATCATGCCCGGCAGGCTGACCACGCCCGCCGCCGCCATGCCGTTGATGATCGGGATCATGCCGCTGCGCATTGCATCGCGACGCAGGTCGGCGATCGCATGGCGCCATGTCATGCCGAGCATCAGCCGCGCCTCGATCACCTGGCGCTGCCGCCAGGCGCTGTCGGTCAGCCGGTCCATGCCCAGCGCCACCCCCGTCATGGTGTTGCCAAGCAACATGCCCAGCAGCGGGATGGCGTACTGCGGCGTGTACCAGGGCGCCGGGCCGATGATCACCACCAGCGCAAACGCGGTCACGGCGAACGAAGAGATGAACATCGACACGGTGCCGATGGCGAATGCCCAGCCGCCGGTCATGCGCCGTTTCTGCCGCGCCATCACCTCGCGTCCGGCCAGCAGCAGCATGAAAGTCGCCATCAATGCGACCCAGTGCAGCGCCGCTGCCGAGAACAGCGCTTCGAGCACGAAGCCGATGATCGCCAGCTGGATCACCATGCGTGTCGCCGCGATCAGCAACTCCTTGCCCAGGCCCAGCCGGCCGAGTTGCGTCACCGCGGCAAGCGCGATCACCAGTCCGGCGCCGATCGCCAGTTCCCACCAGGCCAGCTCGATCAGTCCTGGCGACATGGCTGCTCCTCGAGTCGCTCGCCGCGGATCATGAAATGGCGGTCGGCAACCCGCGCGATCTGCGCGCGGTCGTGCGCCACCCAGATGACCGGCATGCGCACGCGCCTGGCGTAGTCGACCAGCCAGGCCTCCACTTCGAGGGTTCGCTCCGGATCGAGATTGGCGGTCGGCTCGTCGAGCAGCAGCGCACGCGGCTCGTGTGACAGCGCGCGCAGCACTGCCAGGCGCTGCTTTTCGCCGGACGAAAGCCGGCTGACCTGCCAGCCGAGGGTGTCACCATCCAGACCGAAGGCCGCCAGGCTGTCAGTCACCGGCTCGAGGAAGTGTTCGGCCACGGTCTCCCCCCACCAGCTGCTCTCCGCCGGCACCAGCATGACCCAGCCGCGCCAGCAGTGGCCTGCGACCGCGGAGCAGCGATCGGTGCCGATCTCTGCCTCTCCCTGGTGGGGATCGAGGTCCGCGATCGCCCGCAGCAGCCGGCTCTTGCCGGAGCCGGACTCGCCCGAAATGCAGACGATCTCGCCGGGCTCGACCTGCAGCGAAACTTCGCGCAGCGGCCCGACCGATAGTCCGCGCAGCACCAGCTTGTCGCCGCTCGCGGCCCCGGCAGCCACCGCTGTATTTCCCACCTCCGGCAATCTCCCTGCTGCCTGGCCCGCCACAGGCCGACATGTTAACGGCGCAGGCCCCGGGTCGCACGACCGCGCGCGTCGCGCTGCCGATAGAATGGCTGCCATGGCGGAACGCGATGCCGAGGTGCTTGTGGTGGGCGGCGGGGTGATCGGCCTCGCCTGCGCCTGGTACCTGCTGCGCGCCGGACGCCAGGTGGTGGTGCTCGAGCGCCAACGCGCAGGTGCCGGCGCTTCCCACGGCAACTGCGGCACCATCACGCCGAGCCACGCGCCGCCGCTGCCGGAGCCGGGGGTCGTTGGCCGCGCGCTGAAGTGGATGCTCAAGCCCGACGCGCCGCTTTACATCCGGCCGCGCCTCGATCCGCCGCTTTGGCACTGGCTGTTGAAGTTCATGGCGCACAGCAACGCCCGCGACCATGCGCATGGCACGAAGATCCGGGCCGGGCTGCTGAACGCCTCGACCATGGCGCTCGAGACGCTGCTGGCCGAGGCCCGGATCGACTGCCAGTACCAGACCGGCGGCCTGTTCTACGTGTTTCGCGACCCGCGGTACTTCGAGAGCTTCGTCGAGCTTCCGCACCGGCTGCATTCGATCGGCATCCGCGCGGAGGGCTGGGATGGGGATCGCATGGAGCGGGAGGAGCCCGCGCTGCGCGCCGGCGTGGCCGGCGGGATCTGGTTTCCGGACGACGGCAGCCTGCGGCCGGACCTGCTGGTCGAGGGTCTCGCGGCAGCCGTGATCTCGGCCGGCGGGACGCTGGTCGAGGGCGCGCCGGTGGACGGCTTCGAGCGCGCCTCTGAACGCGTCACCGCGGTCTGCGCGGGCGCCCGCCGCTGGCGCGCGGACGAGATCGTGCTGGCGGCCGGCGCCTGGTCGTCCCGGCTCGGCCGGCAACTCGGCTTCAGACTGCCGGTGCAGCCCGGCAAGGGCTATTCGATGACCTTTGCCCGCCCCGCGTGCGCGCCGCGACACGCCATGGTGCTGAAGGAACCTGGCGTCTGCGTGACCACCTGGCGCGACGGCTTCCGGCTGGGAAGCACCATGGAGTTCTCCGGCTTTGACGACTCGCTCAACCCGGTGCGGCTCGCGGCGCTGCGGCGCGGCGCGGCCGAGTACCTTCACGATGCGGGTGAAGGCAAGCCTTTGGAACAGTGGTGCGGCTGGCGTCCCATGACCTGGGACGATCTGCCGGTCATCGGGCGCGCGCCCGGGCTCACCAATGTGCTGGTCGCCACCGGCCACGGCATGCTCGGCGTCAGCATGGCAGCGATCACCGGCGTGCTGATCCGCGACCTGGTGCTCGGCCGGACGCCGGCGCTCGATCTCGCGCCGCTCTCGCCGGCGCGCTTTGGCGCCGGGTCGTAGCTGCGTAGTTGTCGTCGAAAACTACGCAGCTACGATCCGGCATCCACCGACGCGGGGATCAGGGTGAATTCCACCCGGTTGTTCAGCAGGGCGATGCGATTCCACTCGCCCGCCGTGCGGATATTCGGCGGGAATGCGTGACGGCGCACCGAATCGCGCGCGCCGTGCGCCACCACCTGCACGTCGATGCCGGTGTCATTGAGCAGCGGCGAGGTGGCGAGAAAGTTTGCGAAGCTGACGGTTTGGCGCTCGCTCAGCGACACTGAATTGCCAAGCGGATGACCGATCAGTGCGCAGTCCAGGATGGACTCATCGGCGTCTGCAAGCCGATACCCGCCCACGGCATCACTGGCCAGACAGAACTCGCCGAGATGCACGTCCAGGCGCACGGTGCCGGTGAAGCCGATGGCATCCAGCCGGGTCAGCAGCTGCTGCAGCCGCTCGAGACGCGTGTCATCCAGCGCCACCTCCTCGAATCCGAAGTGATTTCCCTGGTTGACCGCCCACTGCAAGGCATCCACCAGGGCCAGATAGCGCGAGCCGGCCTCGAAGCGTTCCTCGTCCATGCTCGAGAGCAGCGTGACCTGCGCCGACTCGAGTTCCGCGGCCTGCCGCTCGGACAGCTCGGAGAGCTGGCTGTTGGCTGCCAGCAAGGCGTCGCGCTCCCCCCAGGCCTGCCAGAGCAGGGCGAACAGCAGCACCCCGGAGACCAGAAGCAGCGCCAGCAGCGCGATTGCCCCGCTGCCGAGGCCGACCTGGCGCGGCGGCGGAGCCTTCAGTTCGTCGATCTCCGCGCGTTGCCTCTCCCAGAGTTCCTCCACAACCCGCTTGGCGAAGTCACGGTTGCTGGCGAGGATGTCGGAGCGCAACTCGAGGTGCTGGTCCTGCAGGACGCGGGTCACCAGCGCCTGCACCGACATGCCGATCGCCTGGCGCTCCAGCGCCTGGTCGATCTCGTCGACCTTTGGCGCCGCAGCACGCTTGTCGGTACGGCGCCGCTTCCGGCCGGCGCGGCGGTCCACCACCAGGCCGAGCTTCAGCAGCATTTCGAACAGCACGCCGGGGTGCACCTCCTTGGGCAGCACGCCGACCGCGCCAAGCGCGCGCGCCTGGCTGACAAAAACCTCGCCTTCCTTGGCGGTGTACATCATCACCGGGATCATCGCGGTGCGCGGGTCGGCCTTGATCACCGAGACGGTTTCGAGACCGTCCATGCCCGGCATGGTGTGGTCCATGAAGATGACATCCGCCGTCTTGGACTTGAGGCTCTCGATGGCCTCTTCCCCGGATTCGGCGAAATCCACAGCGATGTGGTGCTTCTCGAGCAGCCCCGCCAGGGCCATTCTCGCGGACTTGGAGTCGTCTACGACCAGGGCGCGCTTCTGGCTCATGCCGTCACTTTCTTTCAGTTCGCGGATTTAGTCCAGACCCCCGCGAGCTGCTAGGCTCGGCCGATGCATCGCAGGGCGTTCGAACAAGTGGTTGAAGAGGTGCTCGCCAGCCTGCCCGCGTGGGCGCTGCAGCGCATCGACAACCTGCGCGTGGTGGTCGAAGAGCTGCCGAGCCCGGAGCAGGACCCGGACGGTGAAGGGCTGCTGGGCCTGTACGACGGGATCGCCCTCCCGGATCGCGGCCTCGATTATGTCAACGTGATGCCCGACACGGTGTACATCTTCCGCCAGCCGCACCTCGAGCTCGAGCTGCCCGAGGAAGAACTGCGCGAGGAGATCCGCCGCACCGTGTTGCACGAACTTGCCCATTATTTCGGCATTGACGACGAGCATCTCGACCAAATCGGCTGGGGCTGAGGCCAGGACGCGGTGGCGGTGGGCCCCCGTCGCGGCTGAAGCCGCTCCTACGAGCCGCTCCTACCAGCCGCTCCTACGAGCCGCTCCTACCAGCCACCGCCGCCGCCACCGCCGCCGCCACCGCCGGACGAGCCCCCGCCGCCACCGCCGGAGGACGAGCCTGGCGGTGTCGAGGCGGAGGCGATTGCGGTGGTCAGGCCCGAGCCGACGCCGGCCACGAAGCGGCCGATGCGATCCGGGTCAAACCGGCCGCGGTACCAGTGTGGCGGGCGCGCGGTGCCGTCGGCCTGATCGAGCCGGCGAAATACGTCGGCGAACTTCTCGGCCCATTTCTGCTCGATGCCGAGCGCCAGCGCGAAGGGCAGGTAACGCTCGAACAACTCCGGCGTCTTCTGCGGCGGATTGCGCAGATTGAGTTCGTCCTTCTCGGCCACCTCGAGGTACATGCGGAAGCCCTCGAGCCTGTCGAGCAGCAAGCGACCACGCGCGGTCGGCGCCCTCAGCAGGTGGGCGAACACCAGGTGGGCGACGATCATCAGTCCGAACACTGCCACCACCAGCGGCTGGAAGCCGTCGAGCATGTCGATCGCCAGCGCCAGCACGGCGGTGGCCACCAGCGACGGCCCCAGCAGCATGCCGTTGCGATAAAAGTAGACCTTCAGGTAATCGCGTTCCAGCGACCGGTAGTGGGCGCGTTTCGCCGCCGCGAGGCGCCGGTGGTTGTCGCGCCGCAGCTCGATGGTCTCGCCGGACTCGAACAGTGCTTCGGCCAGCGCGCCCTCGCCCGGCGCGAGTGGCTCATTCGACGGCCTGCGGGTCAGCGAGTACTCGCCGTCCTGCTCCTCGATCTCGAGGTGACCCTTGACCGCCAGGCTGAGCACCGCGGCCGCAAAGGTGCGATCGTCGTAGCCCATCCGCATGATGAAGCGTGTCGACGCCGGCGAGTAGCCGCCGGGCGGTTCGTAGTGTGGGAAGATCACGCCGCGCTTCGGATCGCGACCGTAACGCCACCAGGCCCAGCACAGGTACGCCAGCACGAGCACCAGGCCGGCCAGGGACAGCAGCAATCCGCGGTTGTCCGCCAGCACGCGCGCTGCGCGCTCGGCGCGGCCGGGGACGTGCACATGGCCCTTCGGCCAGCCGACGGCAATGGTCAGGCCCTCGCGCGGTCCCAGCGGCCGGGCGGCTGCGACCACCACCGCCTCGCCCGAGCGACCGCCGGTCCAGCGCTGTTCCCTGCTGCCCTCCCGGCCGGTGTAGCCGTCGAGACTGATCCCGTCGAGCGGCACGGACCTGGGCAGGTGCACCACCGCACTCGCCTGATCGATGGGCAGGTCCCAGCCGTTGCCGGTGACGTTCCAGTAGAGCTCATCGTGCGTTCCGAAATGGCCGAGCTGCCGATCGGTCCGGTAACGGATCTCATAAACCTGTCGGCCGTGCGCGACCAGTACGTTCGGCCGGCCGATATAGAGCCGCACGCCGTTGCCGTGGCGTTCCGCGTGGAACGGCTCCGGCTCGCCATTGCGCGTCACGCCCAGCACCTCGAACGCCACCCGGTAGCGGTTGCCGAGCCGGTCGCGGTAGTCGGTCGGGAAGTCACGATAGATGCCACGCCGGATGAGCTGCCCGGCGGCGATCACGGTGATGGTTTCCTCGACGCTCATCGACGCGTCCGGATGGACCGTCAACGCGCTGCGAAACTCCACGATCCGCTCGCTGGCAGCGGCGGGGACCGCCGCCAGCGCGGCGACGAGCAAGGCCAGGCAGCAGGCCCGCCACTGTGCCATCAGGACAGCTCCACGCGCGGCGCGGCACGCACTTCGGCTGCATCGACGGCAAAGAACTCCGCCACGTGGAATCCGAAAGGCCGTGCCACCAGCATGTGGGGAACACTCTGCACGTGCGTGTTGTAGACCCGCACCGAGCCATTGTAGAAACGCCGCGCGTACTGCAGGTGGTCCTCGACCTCGACCAGGTCGCGTTGCAGCTTCAAAAAGTTGCCGTCCGCCTTGAGCTCCGGATAGCCCTCGGCCAGCGCGATCAGTCGCTCGATGCCCACCGCCATGTGATCCTCCAGTTGCGCCTTCTCCGGCAGCGCCGTGGCCGCCTCGGCGCGCTTGCGCATTTCGGTGACCGCCTCCAGAGTGCTGCGCTCGTGGCTGGCGTAGGCCTGCACCGCCCTGACCAGCTGCGGCACCAGGTCGTGGCGGCGGGTCAGTTGCACGTCGATGTCGCTCCACGCGGCGCGCACCTGGTTGCGGTCGCGCACCAGGCGATTGAACACCAGCACCGCCCAGAGCGCGATGCCGGCAAGGAGGATCAGGGCGAGTGTTGTGGTCATATTCTGGTATCGCGGCTGAAGCGTCTTTGGTATCGCGGCTGAAGC
>CAZOSZ010000025.1:7113-19574 GCA_964582505.1 uncultured Ectothiorhodospiraceae bacterium
TGGTATCGCGGCTGAAGCGTCTTTGGTATCGCGGCTGAAGCCGCTCCTACGAACTGATCGCGAGTTTCTCGCGATGATAAAGGCGCGCCGCGATCAACCACAGCAGCAGGCCGAGGCCGAAGCCCGCAGCGCCGTACACCAGCCACACCACCGGGCCGACCGTCTCGGAACGCAGCACCATCAACAGCGCCTGGTTCTGCGCCAGGAATGGCACGGCGAACATCCACAACTGGTTCTTCACCGGGCTGACCAGCAGCACGATCGTCGGGATGATCGGCAGCAGCATCAACACGCTCATGTAACTCTGCGCCTCCTTGACCGACTTGACGCTCGCCGAGATCAATGTCAGCAGCGTGGTGCCGATCAGCACCATCGGCGCGAGGATCGCCAGCAGTTTGCCCATCGCCACAAATGACACATCCACGCCCCGGAAGGGCCCGCGATCCACCAGTTGAAAACTCAGCTTGAAGCTCAGCAGGATCAGCAGCAGGCTGAGCATGCCGAACGCGCAGGCGGCGACGATCTTGCCGCTCATGATGGCTTCGCGGCTGGCGGGCGTCGCCAGCAGGGGTTCGAGCGACTGGCGCTCGCGCTCGCCGGCGGTCACGTCGATCACCAGGTAGGCGCCGCCGACGAAAGCGCTGAGGATCAACAGGTAGGGCAGAAAGGTGAGCACCATGCCCCGGCGGGCCTCGGGCGTGGACAGGTCGCGCCGTCCCGGCACCACCGCCTCGCCGAGCGCCGGATCGACACCCCGCGCCAGCAGTCTGAGGGTGGCCACCTGGCGGCTGTAACTTCGCAACGCGCCCTCGACCCGCGCCACGGGAATCTGCGAATCCTGCCTGGAGCTGTCGTGCAGCACTTCGACCGTCGCAGGACGGCTGGCGCGCCAGTTCTTGCCGAAGTCCGCCGGGATCACCAGGATCACGGGGTGGTCCTGGTTGCGGATTGCGGTCTCGGGGTCGTCGGGAGGATCCACCGCCTCGATGTCCAGGGTCGCGAGGAAGGCCACCAGGTTCGGCGCATGTTCCGCACCGATCACCGGCAATTCAAGCGTCTGCTCGAGCTGGGTGCGCGTGCGCGACTCGGCCAGCGCGCCCATGCCAAGGATCAGCAGTGGAAACAGCAACGGTCCCATCAGCAGGCCGAGGAACAGGGTGCGGCGGTCGCGGAACAGGTCGAGCAGCTCCTTGGCGGTGACCGCTGATAAGGCATTCATGCGCCCAGGCCCTCGGCGGACCCGATCAGCCGGACAAAGGCATCCTCGAGGTTCTGTTCACCGCTGAGGCGGCGCAACTCGTCGGCGCTGCCCTGGGCAGCGACCCGGCCGCGCGCGATGATCACGATGTGATCGCACAGCAGGGCCACCTCCTGCATGATGTGGCTCGACAGGATCACGCAGCGACCCTGCGTCCTGAGCGTCCGCAGGAATTCGCGCAGGCCGCGCGTGGTCATCACGTCGAGCCCGTTGCTGGGCTCGTCGAGGATCACATTTCCAGGTTCGTGCACCAGCGCGCGCGCAATCGCCGTCTTGGTGCGCTGTCCCTGTGAGTAGCCCTCGGCCCTGCGGTCGACGAAATCCTGCATGCCGAGGGCCTCGACCAGCCGCGCCGTGCTGCGCGCGATGGCGCCGGCGTCGAGGCCGTGCAGGCGGCCGAAATAGGCGATGTTCTCGCGCGCCGTCAGTCGCTTGTAGATACCCCGCGCATCCGGCAGCACGCCCAGTCCGCGGCGCACGGCAGCCGCTTCGCCGGCGACGTCGCGGCCGTCCACGGTCACCCGCCCGCTGTCGGGTTGCATCAGCGTGTAGAGCATTCTCAGCGTGGTGGTCTTGCCGGCGCCGTTCGGCCCAAGCAGGCCGGTGATGCAGCCGTCACGGGCGAGGAAGCTGACGCCGTCGACCGCACGCACCGGGCCGCTGCGGGTGCTGAAGGTCTTGTGCAGTGCGTGCACTTCGATCATGCGAGTCTGGCCTGCATCAGGGATCCCAGCCGTGCATGCCGGCAAACGGTGGCGGCGCCGCGAGGCGATCCAGGCAGGACGCGTCGAGGCCCAGCGCGTCGGCCCGCTCGATGAACTGGGCGGCGAGCTTTGGCATGCAGCCGGCGCCGAGCACGCTGTGGCCCTGTCCGCGCAGTACCACGTGCCGGGCATGGCGGAGTCCCGCCGCGACGCCGTCGCCATAACGCGGCGGCGTGACCGGGTCATATTCGCCGGAGATCAGCAGCACCGGCATCTCGCCGGAGAGCGGATCGCGAAACCCGGCGGGCCGCTCGCCGCGCGGCCAGTGGGCGCACAGCCCCTGCAGGTACTCGATGAAACGATCGCCCAGCAGGGTGTGCCGGGATTCGCCGCGTCGCTCAAGCCGGTCGACGTCCTCGGTGCAGACCACCGAGTTGTGCATTCCAGTGGCGATCTGCCCGCCGAGATCGCGGGCCATCATTCGCACCATGGCGAGCAGCGCCGTGTAATCGCCCTCGCTGGCCTGGTGGATGATCAGCGGCAGCATCGCGGCGGTCAGCGGCGAGTAGGCGTACATGCGCAGCAGGCCCGCCAGGTGCTCAAAGCTGGGCGATTCCTCGCGCCACGCGCCGCTGGCCGGATCCCGGTAGCGGACGGGCGCCAGGCCGCCGCGGCGCAACTGCTCGAGCAAATCCTCGAGGCGCGCCGCCGGGTCGCCGAAAGCCCCGCGGCAGGCCGGCGTCTGCCGGCAGCGGGCGAACTGTGCGTCCAGTGCATCCTGCAGGTTGCGGGCGTGTTCCGCACCCAGCGCCAGGTCATTGGGAACCACGCTGTCAAGGATCAGCGTGCGCACGCGCTGCGGATGGGCGCGCGCATATTGCTGCGCCACGCGGGTGCCATAGGACACGCCGACCAGGTTGAGTCGTTCCGCGCCGATCGCAACACGCACCTGTTCGAGGTCGTGGACCGCTTCCGAGGTGGTGTAGTGGCGCAGGTCCGCGAACTCCTGCAGCTCGTCCCGACAGCGCGCGGTGAACTCGGCGAGCTGTTCCGGGGAAAACTCCTCGAGCCCCGGCACAGCCATCTCGTCCTCTTCCTCCGGGCAGAACAGCGGCCGCGAACCGCCAGTGCCGCGCTGGTCGAGCAGCAGGATGTGACGGCTGCGGCGGATGTCGGCAAACGCCTGGGCGACCATCGGATAGCTGTCGCGCGCGCCCTGCCCGGGGCCGCCGGCCAGGAAGAACACCGGGTCGGGCTCCGCCGGGCCCTCAACCGGGATCCACGCCAGCGCGAGCTCGATCTGCCGGCCGCCCGGGTTCGCGGGGTTCTCGGCGACCAGCAAGCGCGTGCATTGCGCCGCGACCGGTCGCGGCATTCCGGCCGCGGTCAGCACGCAGGGCTCGAATTCGAGCTCGCCGAACGTGCTCGCGGCAAAGGCGGGCGCCGCGGCAAGCAGCACGAAGGCCGCGAGCGGCCTGGAAAGCATCATCCCGATTCTCTCGATTGCTCGGCGGCCGGGTACGTTTCCCGTAGGAGCGGCTTCAGCCGCGACTGACGGCGGCAAGCTTACCGTGCTGTGTCATGCGGTAGAAGCGCCGCAATTCGGGCGCGAGGTCACGCAGCGTTCGATTGTGCCGGAAACGCGCCAGCAACTGCGTGCAATAGGCCTCCGCGTAACGGCTGGCGGCCCGGTAGCGCAGGCGGGCCTCGGGGTCGAGAGTCGGGTCGATGCGACAGCGGCGGAACAGGCCGTGGTGCAGGGCATCGGGTGCGCAGCCCTGGCGTACGGCCAGCAGCAAGGCCGTCAGCACGAACTTGTCGACCTCGGCCTGCAGCTCCAGCTCGAGCAGGGTCACCTGCTTGTCGAGTCCGGCGTTCCAGGCCAGGTAGACGAAATGACTGACGCCCTCCAGGGCGGTCCAGAAATCCTCGAGGTTGCCGTCGTGCAGGCGCTCGAGGGGGTCCGATTCGGCAAGCCGCTGGAGCACCTCGGAGTCGATGTACACCGCGAGGTCGATGCCGTCCTCGTCCTGTGACACCAGCACCTGCTCCTGGGCAGCGGGCGAGCCCGGTACCAGGCCGAGGCTGCGGATCAGCGCCGGGTTGGTGGTGAGAAAATCGGTGACGCGGTGGCCGTCCTCCAGCGCGTAGGTCTGGTGGAGCATCCCCTGCAGCTCGTCGAGCAGGCGCATCAATGCTGCGCGAGGCTCACCGAACCGCCCGCCGGCTGGATGCCCAGCTCGCGCAGCCGGCGGCTGGCGCGCTCGCTGCCGGTGCGAAGCCACAGCTCGTAGAGCCGCAGGATGTCGGCGGGAGAGTAGCTGCGGCTCTGGTCGCTGATCTCGCCCAGCACTTCGACGAACAGTGCGAACTTCTCCGACAGCTCGCTGAAGATCTGGCCGTAGGCGCGCACTTGGGCCGAGTAGCGCGCCCGCTCGGCGAGCCAGGAATAGGCGGTACCGCCCATGCCGATGTAATAGTCGACGTCCACGCATCGGCGGGCGAAGGCATCCGGGAAAAATCCCGCGACGAACAGTGCAATGTCACCCAGCCTGCGCATGGCGCGGTCGCGCTCCGCATCGCTGGGCGCATCCACGGCGTCTTTCAGCATCAGCGCCAGCGGCCGCAACGGACGGTTGGACACCTCCGGAAGCCCGTCGTGGAACTCCTCGGCCCGCGTGAACAACGTCAGCAGTTCGACCACGTAGTGGACCGTGTGGTCCTCCGCCTGCACCGACTGCCGCGACAGGGCCTCGCCGACCGAGTCGCGGAAGAACTCCCGGACGTTGCTGCTCGGGATGATGCGCCGTTTCGACTGCATGGACACGACACCTCGCTGCGTGGCCTCACTCGCCGTGGCATGCCGGTCGCCGTCCATGGTGCCGCGCACAAATGCACACGACGCGTCAACAGATACCCACGCGAGCCGGCCCCGTCAAGCATCGAGTTCACAGTTGGCACAAGTCGGGGTCGCCAGCCGTCAGACGTCGCGACCGGAGATTCAATCAGTTGGAGTACCGCACCGCCGTTCGGAAGCCCCGGGTTCAGCGCTCCGGCCAGGGCTGCTGAAGCTCCAGCAATCCCTTGCCCTGGTTGCGCACCACGCAGAAGGCGTGGCCGGAAGGATCCTGCATCACCCACCAGCGCTTGCGCTTGTACTTGCGGCGCGCGCCGGCCGCTACCAGCCGGGCCACCTCGCGCTCCACCGAGTCGCTCTCGATGTCGAGGTGCATGCCCGGGTCCTTCTCGACCCGCTGGATCAGCACGTCGAGGTCGCTGTCCGGGCGCTTGAGGTGCACATAGCGCTGGCCCTCGCTCGGGCGCCGGGGCTTCTTCAGCCCCAGCGCGGCGGCCCAGAAATACACGCTCTGCTCGAAGTGCTCGGGCAGGCAGTCGATGACGATCGCGGTAAGGCGGCTGCGATGCATGGTTTCACTCCGGTGCGCGGGCGGCAGGCTATAGTGGCCGGCGATGGGCGAATCATACCCTCCGCCGCGACCGGCATCGGGCGAGCCGCTTGCCGGGCGACTGCGCAGCCACGTTCGCGCGCTTGCCGAGTCGATCGGCGAGCGCAACGTGTGGCGCCCGGCGGCGCTGCGCGCCGCGGAGAACTACATTCGACTGTGCTGGGCGGAGCAGGGCTATCCGGTCGAAGCGCAGACCTACCGCGTGCGCGACCTGGCCTGCTCGAACCTCGAGGTCACGCGAGCCGGTTGTTCGCCAGCCGGCGGAATCCTGCTGGTCGGCGCCCATTACGACACCGTCGCGGGCAGCCCGGGAGCGGACGACAATGCCAGCGGCGTGGCGGCGCTGCTGGAACTCAGCCGGCTGTTCGCCAAGGTACAACCCGCACTGACGATCCGCTTCGTCGCCTTCGTCAACGAGGAGGCGCCGTTCTTCTACTCGCGACAGCAAGGCAGCAGCGTTTATGCGGCGGCGGCACGCCGGCGCGGCGACGACATTCGCCTGATGGTCTCGCTGGAGATGCTCGGCTGCTATTCAGATGAGCCGGGCAGCCAGCGCTATCCTCCGCTGTTTCGTCACTTCTTCCCCTCGCGCGGCAACTTCATCGCCTTCGTGTCGAATTTCCGCTCGCGGAGCAAGCAGCGAAAACTGGTCGCGGCTTTTCGCGCGGCCAGCGATTTTCCCCTCGAGCACATCGCCACCTTCAGCCTGGTGCCCGGGGTAGCGTGGAGCGACCACCTGTCGTTCTGGCGACACCGCTACCCGGCGTTGATGGTGACCGATACGGCGTTCTATCGCTATCCCTGGTATCACACGCCGAAAGACACTGCCGAGCGGCTGGATTACCATCGCATCGGGGCGGTGACCGAGGGCCTGTTCGGGGCCTTCCGGGCCATCGCCAAGGACGGCATCTGATGCACGCGAAGCCCGGCAGAAACGAGGACGCACCATGAGCTGGCATGAATGTCCGCAGGCGGAATCACGCACCCTCGAGGCCCCGGCCGATCCCGTCGAGCAGGTGCTGGTGCCGCGCAGCCGTGACCTCGGCGGCTTCGAAGTGCGCCGTGCGCTGCCCTCGGGGCGGCGTCGCATGGTCGGTCCGTTCGTGTTCTTTGACCAGATGGGGCCGAGCCTGCTGCAGGCTGGCACCGGGCTCGACGTGCGACCCCACCCGCACATCGGACTGGCCACCGTCACCTACCTGTTCCGTGGCGAGATTCTGCATCGCGACAGCCTCGGCACGGTGCAGGCGATCCGCCCCGGCGCGGTCAACTGGATGACCGCCGGGCGCGGTATCGTGCACTCCGAGCGCACGCCGCCTGAATTGCGTGCAGCCGCCTCCGGACTGTTCGGCATCCAGGCCTGGGTGGCTTTGCCGGCCGCGGCCGAGGACACCGTCCCGGCGTTTGCCCACCATGCCGCGGACACCCTGCCGCTGATCGAGGCGGACGGCGTGCGACTGCGACTGATCGCAGGCGAGATTTTCGGCCACCGCTCTCCGGTACGGACCTTCTCGGAGACGCTCTACGCGGACGCCGAGCTGGCCGCCGGCGCAGTGCTGCCATTCGATGCGACCCACGAGGAGCGCGCGATCTACGTGGCCGAAGGTGAGATCGAGATCGCCGGACGCGTCCACCCGCGCGGCCAGCTCCTGGTGCTGCGGCCCGGCGATGCGCTCAGCCTGTTCGCCGGCCAGCCGGCGCGGCTGCTGCTGCTCGGCGGCGAGACCATGGACGGCCCGCGCCACATCTGGTGGAACTTCGTGTCCTCGCGCAGGGAACGCATCGAGCAGGCCAAGGCCGACTGGCAGGCAGGCCGCTTCGAGCCGGTCCCTGGCGACAGCGAATCGATTCCATTGCCGCTGATCCCGGGGCCTTGAACCGACGCGATTCGCACGTTCTTCAACTCGTACTTCAGGTACTCGTCCGCGGCGCCGCCCGAGGCACTATCATTGGCCCTCCCCCATTTCCCTGATGATGCATGCATGAACGCCGCCGGCGCCGCAGCCATTCGCAAGACCGTGGATGCGATTTATCGCGCCGAGTCGCGGCGCGTGCTCGCCACGCTGATCCGCCTGCTGGGCGACTTCGAACTCGCCGAGGAGGCGCTGCACGATGCCTTTGCTGCGGCCGTGGAGCAGTGGCCCCGCGAGGGTGTGCCGGGCAATCCCAGGGCCTGGCTGGTATCCGCCGGGCGCTTCCGGGCCATCGACGCGATCCGCCGGCGGGCGCGCTTCAATGCCGTGCTGACCACGATGGCGGATGAGCTCGACGCCGAGGCCTTCGCCGGCCAGCGAACCGAGCCCGACGAGCTGGAGGACGACCGGCTGCGGCTGATTTTCACCTGTTGCCATCCTGCCCTGCCGCCCGATGCGCAGGTGGCGCTCACCCTGCGCGAGGTTTGCGACCTCACCACGGAGGAGATCGCGCGCGCCTTCCTCGCCAGCGCGCCCGCGGTGGCGCAGCGCATCGTCCGCGCCAAGGGCAAGATCCGCGACGCCGGCATCCCCTACGAGGTTCCGGCGCGGCCCGAGCTGCCAGACCGGCTCGACAGCGTGCTGCGCGTCATCTACCTGGTGTTCAACGAGGGCTATTCCGCGTCGGCCGGGGATTCGCTGACGCGCCAGGAGCTGTGCGCCGAGGCGATCCGCCTCGGGCGCCTGCTGGTCGAGCTGCTCCCCGAGCCCGAGGCGCTGGGGCTGCTCGCGCTGATGCTGCTGCATGAGTCACGCCGCGACGCCCGGCAGTCGCGGACCGGCGAGCTGGTGCTGCTGTCGGAGCAGGACCGCTCCCGCTGGAATCGCGAGCTGATCACCGAGGGCGTGGCACTGGTCGAACACGCGCTGGCCGCCCGGGACATCGGGCCCTACGTGCTGCAGGCGGCGATCGGGGCGGTGCATGCCGAGGCGGCCGACCCCGAGGCAACCGACTGGCAGCAGATCGTGGCGCTCTACGACGTGCTGCTGCGGGCGAGTCCCTCGCCGGTGGTGGAACTCAACCGTGCCGTGGCGGTGGCGATGCGCGACGGTCCGGACTCGGGCCTGACACTGGTGGATGCGTTGCTGGCCCGCGGCGAGCTGCAGGACTACCACCTTGCGCATGCGGCGCGCGCCGACCTGTGCCGGCGGCTCGGCCGGGTCGAGGAGGCGCGCGGTGCCTACCGGCGGGCGCTGGCGCTCACCCGCCAGGCGCCGGAGCGCCGCTTTCTCGAGCGGCGCCTGGCCGGGCTCGGGGAGTGAAGACGTCCCCGGGGCGCAAGCCGTGCCGGCCGGATGTCGAAATCGGCCCGCGCCACGCGACTAGCGGGTAAACCAAGCCTGATGACTGACGGGAGCGGACGATGAAATACCTGTGCCTGGTCTACGGGGAGGAGCAGAAACTGGCGAACTGGGACGACCGCGAATGCGCGGACTATGACCAGTCGCTGCAGGACAGCGGCCACCGGATCGCTGCAGAAGCGCTGCAGCCGGTCAGCACCGCGACCACCGTGCGGGTGCGAAACGGCAAGGTTTCGGTCACGGACGGCCCCTTTGCCGAGACCAAGGAGCAACTGGCCGGCTTCTACCTGATCGAGGCCCGGGACCTCAACGAGGCGATCCAGCTGGCAGCCAGGATTCCGCCGGCGCAGGTCGGCAGCATCGAGGTGCGGCCGATTCGTCAACTCAACCTGTAGGAGATGCCACTCATGAGTTACGTGGACGGATTCGTGCTGCCCGTGCCGAAGAACAACCTGGTGGCCTATCGCCGCATGGCGCGAGCAGCCGGCAAGATCTGGCGCGAACACGGGGCGCTGGAGTACGTCGAGGCCGCGGCGGACGACGTGCAGCCCGGCAAGCACACGTCGTTTCCGCAGAGCGTCAAGCTAAAGCCCGACGAGGTGGTGGTGTTTGCCTACATCGTCTACAGGTCGCGCGCGCATCGCGATCGCGTCAACAAACAGGTGATGGCCGACCCGCGCATCGACAGGATGGTCAAAACCGGAATGCCTTTCGACGGCAAGCGGCTGTTCTGGGGCGGCTTCAAGGTGATCGTCGAGGTCTGAGGCCGCGGGCCGGCGATCAGGCGCGCTAGCCGAGTTCGATCTCGCGCATGCGCCCGATCGCCTCGCTGGGCCCGAAGTCCTCCAGCTCGAACAACTGGCGGACCTCGATCTCGGCCTCACCGCCGTCGACCGCCGGGTTGGGGAAGCGCCGCGTCCACTCCAGCGCCTCGTCCCTCGAGGCCACCTGGATCAGCGTGTAGCCGGCCACCAGTTCCTTGGTCTCGACGAAGGGCCCGTCGATGACCGTGCGCTGCTCGCCCCGGTAGCGGATGCGCCAGCCGCGGGAACTCGGCTGCAGGCCCGAGCCGTCCAGCAGTGCGCCGGCCGCGGCCAGCTCCTCGTGGTATTTCGCCATCTCCGCGAGCAGGCTTTCGGACGGCATCACACCGGCCTCGGAATCGCGGGTGGCCTTGACGATGATCATGAATCGCATGCGTCTCTCTCCTCGATGTCGGTTCCGACTTTGTCCCTGGTCGAACCGGACGTCGCGAATTCGACATGCCGGCCTGAAAGATCCGGCTAGACTCTGGGAAATCCTGATCCGGCAGGACAAAGGAGTGACGAAATGGAGACCCTGAATCGGCCTATGGCGCTGCTGACGATCGTCGCGGCGGCTTCCCTGGCGGGCGCGGCAGAGCCGTCCGCGCAACATCATGCGCCACCGGCAGCCGGCGTCGAGTCGCTGTCGGCGCCGTTGCGCGAAGCGCTCTCCCGGGAAATGATCGCGCTGCAAAACGGCATGATGCAACTCGTCCCCGCGCTGGTGGCGGGGCACTGGGATACGGTCGCGGACATCGGCAAGCGCATGCAAGCGAGCTACATCATGAAGCAGGCGCTCTCCGAGGCGCAGCTCGACGAGCTCCACCGCTCGCTGCCCGAGGCGTTCCAGGAGCTGGACGGCAACTTCCACTATCTCGCGGGGATGCTCAGCCATGCCGCCGGCAGCCGCAAGCCCGAGCTGATGTCCTTCTATCTCGGGCGCATGACAGAGACCTGCGTCGCCTGCCACGCGCGCTACGCGACGGCCAAATTCCCGGCGCTCGCCGCGCCGGAGGCGGAGCAGTCGCACGACCATTGACCCCCGCAGTCAATGTGTCAGGCCTCGGGGTCCTCGCCGCGGAGCACCGCCTGTGTGATGAGCAGCAAGTTTTCGTGGTCAAGTTCCGGGCGTCGCTTGCGCGCTTCCTGCAGCGCGATCTCGAGCTGTCCGTCGATGCACAGGCCCGACATGGCAGCCTGTTCCACCGCGCTGCTGATGGTTTCGAACAGCTCACTCACGGTCGGACTCCCCGAACGCGGATGACGGGCGTTCAGCCCATCCGCGTGAGCCCGGCGCCAAACAACCCCAGCAGGCCGATGATGATCAGATAGATGGCGACGATGTAGTTGAGCAGGCGCGGTCGGACAAGGATCAGGATGCCGGCGATCAGCGCAATGAGCGGCGCAAGGCTGAACTGAATGTTCATGATCGGACCTCCGGTGGGTGCCGGGTCGTGGCTTGGTCGTTGTGGCCTGCGCATGGTGACACGGCCGAACCGGCCCCGGAAAGTGGAGCCGGGGTCCGGCACGGAACGCTCCGCGCCGGACCCCGGGTTCCTCAGGCGTCCGCGGCCTGCACGGCATCGCTTCCGCTGCGGCGCTTCATGCCCGGGATGAGCATCGGCACGCGTGCGCGGTAGCTGCGGTACTCCGGGTGGAACTGCATCAGGTCGCGCTCCTCGAACTGGATGGCCACCAGGATGTAGGCCGCGGTCATCACGGCGAACACCAGGTGCGCCGCCGTCATGGTGGGCGTGCACCAGAATGCGAAGAACCAGCCCAGGTACAGGGGATGGCGGACCTGGCGATACAGCCACGGCTCACGGAAGTGCAGCTGCGTGTACTGCTTGCCGCGGAAATACAGCCAGACCTGGCGCAGGCCGAACAGGTCGAAGTGGTTGATCAGGAATGTGCTGACCAGCACCAGCAACCAGCCGAAGGCGAAGCCGCCATACAGCAGCGCCTGGGCCAGCGGGTGCTCCACTTGCCACACCACCAGCCCCATAGGCTCCCACAGCGCGAACATCAGGATCAGCGCCAGGCTGGAGAACAGCACATAGGTGCTGCGCTCGACCGGCCTGGGCACGATCCGGGTCCACCAGCGCTTGAACGCGGGACGCGCCATCACGCTGTGCTGCACTGCGAAAATGGACAACAGGCACAGGTTGATGAGCAGGGCCTGCTCCAGCGGCGCTTGCGGCACCGAGTCAATGGACTTGGGCACGCCGATATTGCCAACGAAGCCGATGGCATACAGGAAGGTTCCGAAAAAGACGGCGTAGCAGACGACGCCGTAAAGCAAGGCAAGTAGTCGATTCACGATCTCTCCTCCGAGGAATAGGCTCAGTATTCGCCCGACCTCGGCGCGGAGCCCGGGCTCGTCCCCGGCCCGCCGCTGTCGGCGGCCGCCGTCGCAAAGGGCTTGCGCCGGCTGGCGCTGCATAGGACACCCTATAATGGCCGGCGCGTCCTGACCTGCGCGGAACCATTTCCCGACCATTTCACGACCCGGTAAATTGCCTGCCATGAGCCCCGCCGAACCGACCGTCGAGTCGCTGTACCGTTTCGCCGGCTGCGAGCTGGACGTGGCGCGACGCGAACTGCGGCGTGACGGCCGGGTGGTGGAAATCCAGCCGCGGGTGTTCGAACTGCTGGTCTACCTGGCGCGCAACCGTGACCGGGCGGTGGGCAAGGACGAGATCCAGGAGGCGGTCTGGAGCGGGATGATCGTCACCGAGGCGTCGCTGACGCGCGCGGTGATGAAGGCGCGCCGCGCGGTCGGCGACGATTCTTCCAGCCAGGCAGTGCTGCGCACGGTGCACGGCCACGGCTACCGCTTCGTGGCGCCGCTGGAATCCCCGTCGGAACCACCCGCGCCTGTGGACTCGCGGCAGGCCCCTGCCCCCGCTTCAGCCGCCCAGACCGCTGAGCCCGCTGCAACGGCCGCGAGTGCG
>CAZOSZ010000026.1:0-4027 GCA_964582505.1 uncultured Ectothiorhodospiraceae bacterium
CGCGGCCTTGTCGCCGCACGCCTGGCCGGGCCCGTCCGGCGCGCCGCTTGAGGAAGACCCGGCGCGCTTTCTCGCAGCGGTGCGGCGGGCGCGCGAGCACATCGTCGCGGGTGACATCTTCCAGGCAAACCTGTCGCGGGCGTGGCACGCCGGGCTGCCGGCCGACGCGGACCCCGCGGCGTTGTACGAACGCCTGCGGCAAAGCAATCCAGGGCCGTTCGCGGGACTCGCGCGCTGGGGCGACCGGGCAGTGCTCAGTTCGTCTCCCGAGCGGCTGCTGAGCCTGCGCGACGGGGTGGTGCAGACCCGGCCGATCGCCGGGACTCGGCCGCGCGGTGCCAGCCAGGCGGACGATGTGGCGCTCGAACGGGAACTGATTGCCCATCCCAAGGAACGCGCCGAGCATGTGATGCTGCTTGATCTGGAGCGCAATGACCTCGGCCGGATCTGCAAGCCGGGCACCGTCGAAGTCAGCGAGATGATGGTGCTGGAGAGCTACGCACACGTGCACCACATCGTGTCGAACGTCCGCGGCGAGCTGGCCGACGGCGTGGGGCCCGGCGAGGCCATCCGCGCGGTGTTCCCGGGAGGCACGATTACCGGCTGCCCCAAGGTGCGCTGCATGGAGATCATTCAGGAACTCGAGGCGGGGCCCCGCGGCGCCTATACCGGCTCGATGGGCTGGCTGGGCGCCGACGGCTCGCTGGACCTGAACATCCTGATCCGCACCATGGAAGCGGGCCCCGGGGAGGTCCGTTTCCGCGCCGGGGCCGGGATCGTCTACGACTCTGTGCCGGAAGCCGAACTGGCGGAAACCCGCGCCAAGGCCAAGGGCATGCTGCTCGCGCTGGAGCCCGACCGGTGATTTTGGTCGATGGCATCCCGAGCTCGACTTTGAGCGTCAGCGACCGCGGCCTGAATTATGGCGACGGGCTGTTCGAGACCATGCGCCTGTACAAGGGCGGCATTCCGCTGCTGGCACGTCACCTGACGAGGCTCCGTGAAGGCTGCCGGCGGATCGGCTTGCGCTGGCCGGGCACGGAGCTGCTCGAATCCGAGCTGGCGCGATTGCCAGCGACGGGCAGCACCGAGGGCGTGATCCGGCTGGTGCTGACCCGCGGCGACGGCGGGCGCGGTTATGCGCCGCCGCTCGACGCCGAAAGCCGGCGAATCCTCACGCTGCACGCGCTGCCGGAGGCCGGCCCTGCAAGCCTGGCGGTGGGGATCTGCAAGACGCGTCTGGGCAGCAGTCCCGCGCTCGCCGGCCTGAAGCACCTCGGGCGGCTTGAGCAGGTGCTGGCGGGTGCCGAGGTGGCCGACGCCGGCTGGGACGAGGGCCTGATGCTGGATGAGGCTGGACAAGTGGTCGAGGCGACGCGGCACAACCTGTTTTTCCTGCGTGACGGGCGGTTGCTGACCCCGCCCGTGGACCGCTGCGGCGTCGCCGGCGTAATGCGTGCGCTGGTGCTGGAGTGCCTCGGCCGCGCGGGGATCCCGGGTGGCGAGGCACCCCTTCGCTATGATGGGCTCGATGAGATCGAAGCCATGTTCCTGTGCAACGCGGTGGTCGGCGTGAAACCGGTGGCGCGGCTGGCGGGCCGTGAATGCGCCGTGGACGTCGTGAGCCGGGTCCGCGGTCTGCTGGTCGATGCGGAGGTCGCGTGGCTCGCCTGATGCGCGCCGTGCTGGTGCTGGCGATGCTCGGCATGCTCGCCGTCGCGGCAGCGGGCTGGTGGGCCTGGCGCGAGCTCGATGCGCCGGGACCGGCGCGTGACGCCGTGATCGTCGAGGTGCCGGCGGGGAGGCCGCTGGCAAGAATTGCGGCGCAGCTGGAACAGGCCGGGGTGCTGAGGCACGCGCGGCTGTTCGAATGGTACGGACGGCTGTCCGGCCAAGCCGCCCGGATGCGCGCCGGCGAGTACCGTTTCCCGGCCGGCAGCACGCCGCGTGAGGTCATGGCGCGGCTGGTGAGCGGTGAGGTCGTGCTGCATGCCCTGACCATCGTGGAGGGCTGGACCTACCGGCAGTTACGCGAGGCCATTGCGACCCATCCGGCGGTGCGAAGCACCCTCGAGGACAGCAGCGACGAGGACCTCATGGCGAGGCTCGGGCGCGCGGGCGAGCATCCTGAAGGCTGGTTTCTGCCCGAGACCTACCGGTTCCCGCGCGGCACCAGCGACCTGGCGCTGTTGCAGCTCGCCCACGAAGCCATGGTCCGCGCCCTGGAGTCCGCCTGGGAGCGACGGCGCGACCCCTTGCCGCTGGACAGCCCCTACGAGGCCCTGGTCCTGGCCTCGATCATCGAAAAGGAAACCGGGCTCGCCGAGGAGCGCGGGCAGATCGCCGGCGTGTTCGTGCGACGCCTGGAGCGCGGCATGCGACTGCAGACCGACCCGACCGTGATCTACGGGCTGGGGCCGGAGTTCGTGGGGCGCCTGCGCCGCATTCACCTCGACGGCGACACGCTGTACAACACCTACACGCGCGCGGGGCTGCCGCCGACGCCGATCGCACTGCCGGGCCGCGCGTCGCTCGAGGCTGCGGTGCAACCGCTCGACGGCCGGACACTGTACTTCGTCGCCACAGGGCGGCCGGACGGGAGCCACCATTTCTCGGAGACGCTGGAGGAGCACAATCGCGCCGTTCAGCGGTATCTTGCGACCCTGCGAGAGCGGAGGGTCAGCGAGTGAGCAGACCGGGCGGTGGCACCCCGAGGGGCCGCTTCATCACGCTGGAAGGCGGCGAGGGCGTCGGCAAGAGCACCAACCTTGCGTTCATAGCCGCATTGCTCGCCGAGGCCGGGCTCGAGGTCGAGACCAGCCGGGAGCCCGGCGGCACGCCGCGGGCAGAGCGCATCCGCGAGTTGCTGGTCGCGCCCTCGGACGAGCCCATGCCACCGATCGCCGAGTTGCTGCTGATGTTCGCCGCGCGCGCCCTGCACATCGCCGGGCGCATCGAGCCTGCGCTGTCGAGCGGCCGCTGGGTGCTGTGCGACCGCTTCACGGACGCCAGCTACGCCTACCAGGGCGCCGCCCGCGGCCTCGGCCCGGAGCCGGTGCGCTGGCTGGAGACAGAAGTCCAGCGGGGACTGCGGCCGGACCTGACGCTGTTGCTGGACGCCGATCCCGCCATCGGTCTGGCGCGCGCCGACCAGCGCGGCGCGACAGACCGGTTCGAGCAGGAGCGCCTGGCATTCTTTCGCCGGGTTCGCGAGGGATACCTGGCGCTGGCCCGTGCCGAACCGGAGCGATTTCGCGTGGTGGATGCCTCGCGGCCTCTGGTCGAGGTGCAGGCAAATCTTAGAATATACATCAATGAGTTCATGGAAGTTCATGGAAAAATTTGAGTTTCCTTGGCACGAATCTGCTTGGCACGAGTTCGAGGCGGCGCTCGAATCCGGGCGCCTCGGCCATGCTTACCTGATCGAGGGGCCGCAGGGGCTGGGCAAGCTGCACCTCGCGTTCCGGATGGCCGCGCGAGTCCTCGGCACGCAGTGGTCGCCGGCCGACCCGCCGCTGCCGCTGCAGCACCCCGACCTGACCTGGGTGACGCTCGAGGAGGACGAGGAGGGCAAGCAGCGCAAGCAGATCGGCATCCAGCAGATCCGGGACGCCTGCGAGAGCCTGGCGATGACCAGTTTTGCCGGCGGCTGGAAGGTCGCGGTGATCTGGCCTGCCGAGCAGCTCAATCCGCATTCCGCCAATGCCCTGCTGAAGACCCTCGAGGAACCCGCGCCGCACACCTTGCTGTTGCTGGTGCGCAGCCGCATGGACACGCTGCCAGCGACCATCGCGAGCCGTTGCCTGCGCGTGCGCGTCGCCCCGCCGCATCCCGAGGACGCGGTGCGCTGGCTGGAAGCCAGGGCCAGCGGCGGCGACTGGCGGCGACTGCTGGCGCTGGCACGCCAGAAAGACCCCGACACGCCTGCGGAAATGATCGATGTGGCGGAGACCGTGCGCGAAACCATTCAGCTTGTCGGCACGCATGTCGAGCGGCGCAACATCAATGTGCATATTGATGTGCCGGA
>CAZOSZ010000026.1:4037-18958 GCA_964582505.1 uncultured Ectothiorhodospiraceae bacterium
GCGACTGCTGGCGCTGGCCGGGGATGCCCCGCTGCTTGCCCTGTTGCTGGCAGAGGAGGGCTTCAGGGACCTCGACGCCGAGTTCACCACCGACCTGCTGGGCGTGCTCGGACACCGCAGCGAGCCGCTGGAGGTCGCCGCCTCCTGGGCACGCCGGCCCCTGCCCATGACGCTGCGTTGGCTCGACGTGTGGACCGCGGCGCTGGTGCGCGCCAAGGCCGCCGGAGCGGCGCCGCAGCTCGAACAGGACCAATGGCAGACTTTGCAAACGGTGCTCGACCGAATACCCTTGCATCGCCTCTTTCGTTACCAGGACGAGGTTCGAGCGGCGATGACCCGCACGGACGGTGTTTACAATGCGCAGATGATGCTCGAGGGCCTGCTGGTCCCCTGGGCCGAAAGGCTCGAGCCCGTCGCAAGCGATGCCAGCCAAGGACTATTGGGCGATCGATGACCAACAGCAAGCCGGGACTGCTGACTCTCACCATCAAAGACAAGAGCGCCCTGTATCTCGCGTACATGCCGTATGTGAGGAACGGCGGCCTGTTCATCCCGACCAGCAGCAGTTACCGCCTCGGCGACGAGGTGTTCATGCTGCTCAACCTGATGGGCGAGGACGAAAAGATCCCGGTGGCCGGCCGGGTCATCTGGGTCACGCCGAAAGGCGCGCAGGGCAAGCGCACCGCCGGAATCGGCGTGCAATTCAGCGACCAGGACCGCGGCAGCACCCAGCGGCGCATCGAGACCTACCTGGCTGGCGCCCTGGGCGGCGACAAGCCCACCCACACGATGTAGGAGCGGCTTCAGCCGCGACCGCCGTAGGAGCGGCTTCAGCCGCGACAAACCAAGGAAGAAGAGGGTCGCGGCTGAAGCCGCTCCTACCCGGCCGGATCGGCCGTGGTCAGCCCGCCGCGCAACACGCAGGCGTCGAAACCCCGCTCGCTGAGGATGTAGGCCGCCGCGCTGCTGCGCCGGCCAGTGTCGCAACACACCACGTAGCGCGTCTTCGTGTCGAGTACCTTGAGCTTCAGGCGGATGAAGTACAGCGGGATGTTGATCGCGTCCGGCTGGTGGTGGCTCTCGAATTCGGACGGCAAGCGGACATCGAGCCATTTACCGCCGGCCTCGATGATCTTGCCGGCTTCCTCGAAGTTCACCCAGTGGAGCATCGGCTCGTTCATCAGGGTATTGAAGTCTTCCTGGGCGAGCCGCATCAGGATGCCGTCGGTGATCATCATGACCGTGGCATTTCGCTTGGCCTTGGAGATCAGCGCCTCCTCGCCGAAGGTGTCGCCCGGTCCGAGGTCGGCGAGCTTGATGCCGTCCCTGCTGAGCGGCGTCTCGCGGGTCACTGCACATCGTCCTTCGGTGACCACATAGAAGAAATCGCCTTCGTCGCCCTGCTTGATGACGATATCACCAGCCTTGTACTTGACCTGCTGCATCCGCATGAAGATCGCCTGGATATTGGCGGCGGGGATGCGGTGAAATGCCTTGGTCTGCAACAGCGTGGTCATCCAGTCGTCGCTGTGCGGAAGACTGTCGTTGCGGAGCTCGTTGACCTCGTAGCTGCCGGTCTGGTCCCAGGTCAGCATCACGTCGAGCAGGTCCGCATCCACCGAGAAGTACTCGATCCGGCTGCGCGCACGCGCGCTGACGCGGCGCGGAAGCCCGGGTGCGAGCGGGCTGCGCGCGGCCGGGCTGCCGCCTTCGACCATGGACAGCATCTTGTCGCCGTCACGCAGTTCCACCTCGCCGGACAACAGGTAGACCGTGCGCCGGTCAGTGTCGCCCTTGCGAAACAGGAAGCGGCCACCGGGCAGTTCGTGCGCCTGGGTCTTTTGCGACAGTGCGCGCAGGTTTTCTGCCTTGAGGCCGTCGAGCGGCGAGAAGGCTTTCAGCTGTGCGGGATCGAGCGGCTTGCCGGCCATGGCGGGTGTTCTTGCTCCGTTTCTTGTTCGGCGATACTACCCGCGCTCGCGGGCCGCGGCACCTCGTATGTGCCGCTGCGAGCAAAGAATATCACATGATACAGGGGGTTCAGGCCCTCCGTGGCCCCGCGGGCACAGCCTCAATCGGCGAGTTGTTGCCAGCCCGCGTCAGCCGCGAATCGTTCGCCGTAGCGCTCCTGCAATCGCCGCAGCGCGCTGACCACTTCCGTCACTCCCCGGGCTCGCGCGTAGTTCACCGGGCCGCCGCGAAACGGGGCGAAGCCGGTGCCGAAGATCACTCCGGCGTCCAACAGGTCGAGGTCCTCGACCACGCCGTCGCGCCAGACCGCGATAGCCTCGTTGACCATCGGCAGGATCAGCCGGTCCTCAAGATCAGCTGGCGCCCTCGAGTCCTTGCCAGCGGGCTTTACGGCCTTGCCGTTTTTCCAGTCGTAGAAGCCGCGGCCGGTCTTCCTGCCAAGCCGCTTCTTGTCGACCATCTCGATCAGCCGGTTCGGCACCGGGATGCCGTAGGCTGCGCCAAGGATCCTGGCGACGTGCAGCGCGACGTCGAGTCCCACGGTATCCGCCAGTTCCACCGGACCCATGGGCATGCCGAAGCGCTTCGCCGCTTCGTCGATCACCGGCATCGGCACGCCGTCCTCGCCGGCGAGCAGCGCCTCCATCATGTACGGCATCAGCACGCGATTCACCACGAAGCCCGGTGAACTCATGCAAGGCAACGGCAGCTTGTCGATCTTGCGGGCGAACGCGATGCCCTTGTCGATCTCGGCCCGGGGCGTATCGCGCGTGTGAATGACCTCGACCAGCGGCATCATCGCCACCGGATTGAAGAAATGCAGGCCGATCAGTCGCGCAGGCTTGTCGAGGGCGTCCTGCAGGTCCTCAAGCCGGATGCTCGAGGTGTTGCTCGCCAGCACCGCGTCCGGCTTCATGCGCGGCTCGAGCGAACGGAACAGCGCCTTCTTGGCCTCCGCGTCCTCGAAGATCGCCTCGATGACCACGTCCGCGCCGGTCACGCCGCGGCCGTCGACGTCCGGCATCAGCCGGTCGAGCGCCGCCTGCACCAGGCGTGGGTCGCGCAGCTTCTTCTCATAAAGTTTCCGGGCGCGCTTGATGGCCGGGGCGATGAACTTGGGCTCGCGGTCCTGCAGGCTCACGGTCATGCCGCGCAGCGCGCACCACGCTGCGATGTCGCCGCCCATCACGCCGGCGCCGACCACGTGGACATGACGGAACGAGTGCCTGGACTTGCCGCCAAGTCCCTTGAGCTTGTCCTGCAGCAAGAACACCCTCACCAGGTTGCGCGAGGCATCGCTCAGGAACAGCGAGGCGATCGAGCGCGCCTCCTTTTCCATCATCAGCGCCGGTTTGTCACCGTAACGCTTCCACAGCTCGATGATCGCGTAGGGCGCCGGGTAATGCTCGCGGCGCGCCTTCTTCGCCACCTGCTTCTCGAGAATGCCGGCCAGTACGGCGCGAGCCGGACCGGCATTCAGCAGGCGTTCCTGCAGCGGCAGCTGCCGGGGCCTGGGCGGTTCCAGCGCCAACTGCCGCGCGGCGCGTTCCAGGTGGCGTGCCGGCACGACCTGGTCGACCAGGCCGATCGCGCGCGCCTGTTTCGGCCGCAGGTTCTTGCCGGTGAGCATCAGGTCCATGGCCTTGAGCGGCCCGGCCAGCCGCAGTGAACGCACCGTGCCGCCGAAACCCGGGTGGATGCCGAGCTTGACTTCGGGCAGGCCGATCACAGCCTTGGGGTCGTCGATGAGCACGCGGTAGCGGCAGGCGAGCGCCAGTTCCAGCCCGCCGCCGAGCGCGAAACCGTTGATCATGGCGATCGTCGGGCACTTCAGCGCTTCGATGCGGTCCATCACCTGCTGGCCGGCGCGCACCATCTCGTAGGCCTGGTCCGCGTCCTCCAGGGCCGTGAATTCCTTGACGTCGGCGCCCGCGATAAAGCCGGACTTCTTGCCGGATTGAATCACTACGGCCTTGGGCAGGTCCTGCTCCAGCGCGGCAAGCTGGTCGTTGAGCTCAACCAGGACCTCGCGCGACAGCACATTGGTGGTCGCATCGGCCTTGTCGAGACACAGCCAGCCGATGCCATCCTCGTCGCGGCGCAACTTCCAGTGCTTGAAGGTGTCGTTCATGGCGTTACTCCGGCTTGCTCTTGAGCAGCATGGCGCCGCCCTGGCCGCCGCCGATGCAGAGCGTCGCGACGGCGGTGCCGCCTCCCTGGCGGGCGAGCACCTTGAAAGCGTGCAGCACGATGCGCGCGCCGCTGGCGCCAACCGGGTGGCCGATGGCGACGGCGCCGCCGTCGATGTTCAGCTTTGCCTCGTCGATGCGGCCCACGGGCTGTTCCAGGCCGAGCTGCTCGCGGCAGTATTCCGCGTCGGCGAGCGCCGCGATGCAGGCCAGCACCTGGCCGGCGAAGGCCTCGTTGATTTCCCAGTAGTCGATGTCATCCAGCGCAAGCGCGTGCTGCTGCAGCAGCGGCGCCGACGCGTGTGCCGGGCCCAGTCCCATCTCGGCCGGGTCGAGCGCGGCCCACTGGCAGTCCTCGATGGTGCCCAGCACCTCGAGCTTGTGCTGCTTGACTGCGGCCTCGCTGGCGAGCAACAGCAACGCCGCACCGTCGGTGATCTGCGAGCTGTTGCCGGCAGTGACCTGGCCGACCTGCCGGTCGAAGAACGGCTTCAGCGTCGCCAGCTTCTCCTTGGTGGAGTCGCGCCGCAGCCCGTCATCCTCCTCGTGGGCCCGTCCGGCGGGATCGTAGATCGCCACCACCTCGTCCATCAGCCCCGCGTCGAAAGCCGCGGCAAGCCGCTGGTGGCTGCGTGCCGCAAAGCGGTCCATCTCCTTGCGGTCGATGCCGAAGCGGTGCGCGATGATCTCGCAGGTCTGGCCCATGTTCAGCCCGACCACCGGGTCGGTCAGGCCCTTGATCAGCGCGATCACCGGCGCGAAGTGCCTGGGGCGCAGCCGCGCCATGTGCAGCGCCTTGTCGAGCGGCGCCTTGGCGCGCGCCAGGTCGGCCAGCCAGTTGACCATGTCGTCGTTGAACAGCACCGGCGCGCGGCTCATCGCCTCGGTGCCGCCGGCCAGCACGAGGTCGGCACGGCCCAGCCAGATGTTGCGCGCAGCCGAGTCCAGCGCCTGCATCGCCGAAGCGCAATTGCGCATCACCGTGAAGCCGGGCACCTTGTTGCCGCAGCCGAGCCTGAGCGCGACGATGCGACCGATGTTCGATTCGTCGGGACTGGGCATCGCGCAACCGAGGATCACCTCATCGAGCTGGTCGGGGGCGATCGGCTGGCGCGCCAGCAGAGCACGACCGGCCGCAACCGCCAGGTCGGATGCGCTGAACGCTCCAGGCCTGCCACGGGCTTTCAGGAAGGGCGTTCGCGCGCCGTCCACCACGTAGGCGGGACTCGCGGGCGACGCTCGGCGGGTCTTGGCCATGGCTGAC
Organism: uncultured Ectothiorhodospiraceae bacterium; assembly: GCA_964582505.1. Lineage (GTDB taxonomy): Bacteria > Pseudomonadota > Gammaproteobacteria > Steroidobacterales > XN24 > XN24. The sequence goes on from CAZOSZ010000026.1 coordinate 9,462, forward strand.
TCCTAGCGTTTTCTCGGTACATTGCGCCGCCGGCGCGGGCCGCGGCGAGTGATGCGGGCGGCCCCCGGCGGGGCCCTGAATCCGGCGGCGACGAACGGCAGCAGGCGCTCGACGATCCGCTGCACGTCTTCCGGGTCGATCGCCTCGCCGGAGACCAGCTCCACGAGCTGGCGTTCGGCTACCGGATAGGTCAGCGCGCCCACCAGGAACTGCAGGCGCCAGCGCACGTCTTCCTGCGGCAGCTCCGGCAGGGCGCGGCACAGCGCCGCGTGATAGCGCTCCAGCACCCTGCGGTACTCGCCTGCGAACCAGGCCTTGAACGGGGCCTCCGCTTCGGCATGGGTCTGGCCGAGCAGCCTCATCACTGTCGGCCCGCCCTGGGCCGGGTCGCGTGCCAGTTTGACCACCGGGGTCATGAAGGCCTCCAGCACTGCCTCGAGCGTCGGCTTCGGAAAGCGTTTCTCGAGCCGCTCGAGGTTGGCCAGCCGGGCACGGTTCAGCGGCTCGAGACGGCGACGGTAGACCTCTTCGACCAGCCCTTCCTTTGAACCGAAGTGATAGTTCACCGCCGCCAGGTTGACGCGCGCCAGCGCGGTGATGGCGCGCAGCGAGGTCCTGGCCACGCCGGTACGGGCGAACAGCTCTTCGGCTGCCGCCAGGATTCGGTCCTTGGTGGAGTCCAGCAGACTGGTCAAGGGCGTCAGTCCGGGCAACGGCCCGATTGAAACAACTGTTTAATGTTAGGCCCGGGGCACTCAAGGCGCAACAAACGGCCTCGCCTCAGGCGGGCTCGAACTCGCAGATCAGCGGCAGGTGATCGGAAAACCGGACCTGGGGGATCTCGAAGGAGACCGGCCTGAGTTCCCTGCCATGCAGGATGAAATCGAGTTCCTTGCGCGGCGAACGGCTGGGGTAGGAGGGGCGGCGCTCGGCATTGGCGCTCTGCAGCCCGGCAGCCTGCATGAACAGGTACATCTCGTGTTCGCCCCAGAAGGTATTGAAGTCGCCGGCGACGATTACCGGCTTGCTGGAAGTCTTGACCAGGTCGTGCAGGTGGCGGAGCTGCCAGTGGCGATGGCGGTACTTGAGCGACAGGTGCACCAGAAAAATTGCCACGTCCTCGAGCTCCAGCTCGATGATCAGCCGCTTGATCCCGGTGTCGAAATAGTGGAAACGCTCGCCGTGCACGCGCGGCGCGGCAAGAAAGGCATTGGCCTGCTTGCGGATGATCGGCAGGCGATTGTTGAACGAGCTCTCGCCGTACTTGCACTGGTAGGTGCTGTAATGGCCGAGGCTGCGAGCGATCGCCTCCGCCTGGTTGACCATCCCGGTGCGGATCGAGCCGGTATCCACCTCCACCAGGCCGACCACGTCCGGATTGCGGGACTTGATGAAGCCGGTGATCGCCTCGAGGTTGCCCCGGTTGCCGCGCAGGTAGCCGGCACCGGGCACCGGCAGGTTGAAGCGGGCACCCGTGCCGGCGGCATAGCGGATGTTGTAAAGCAGGAACTTCACGCCGGGAGGAGGGGGGTTGTCAGGAGAGGCATGTAGAAATTCTATGCCATTCGCGCCGGGGCGTGCGGCTGGGGCGCCAGCGCCGCAATCGTCGGTTACACTCTGCGTTTTCCGGGCAGCCGCGTCGAGGAGGACTACCATGTCGGAGCGCAACCCGATCCGGGTCTACGCGGTGCACGGCTGGCAACGGGACGAGGATTATGCGCGACTCTTCGAGTACATGGAGAGCGCCGACAATTTTTACTACAAGGCCGTGTCCAATCCGGACGAGAAGTCGCCCCTGGGCGAGGGCGCCGCGGTCCGTCGCACCCTGATCGGCGAGGCGCTCAAGAACGCCGAGTGCGTGGTCTGCCCGGCGGGGACCTGGGAGCGCTTCAGTGAATGGGCGCGCTACACCCTGGACGTCGCGCGCTCGCTCGATCTCCCGGTCATCGCTATTGAGCATTTTGGACCTAAAAACATGGACTTGTATCTGAAAGGTTACGCCTCGGAGACGGTCGGCTGGGATTCGCGGAGCATCGTGGACGCGATCCGGCGGGAGGCGCGCCACGAGGATACCACCCGCTTCGACACGATCGAGTTCGACCTTTAGGCGAGGGGGTGGGCGCGCTCAATGCAGCGCGATGGCCGCGTAGCCCACCACGCGAGTCTTGTCCCCCGCGGTATCGCCCGAGTTGCGCAGATCCAGTATTTCGAGGTCCAGACCCTGGCAACGCCGGGTGCGGAGCAGGCCGTTGATGGCGCGGGCGCCGCAAGCCTTCGCCACACATGGTGGGCGGGACCGAGCAGCAGGACGCGCCCCACCTGTCAACGGAGTGGCTCAAACGGCCGGCAGGCGCGTGCCGTGACCGGACCGGAGTAGCTGGGTAGAACAGCCCGGCAACCGCAGGCTGGCGCACGGTCATGCGATGCTCCAGCGTTCGTCCCGTGCAAAGTTGAAATCTGCCGAACGCGTACCACAATTTTACTTAAGATGCCCGACACCGTGGTCCCCACCCGCTACTGGCACCGGCTGGGCGACGGCCGGGTGCAGTGCGACCTGTGCCCCAGGCACTGCCGGCTCAGGCAGGGCCAGCGTGGGTTGTGCTACGTCCGCCAGTGTATCGAGGATGAAGTAAAGCTCGTAACTTATGGACGATCATCGGGTTTTTGCGTCGATCCGATCGAGAAAAAGCCCCTGAACCACTTCCTGCCGGGCAGTGCGGTGCTGTCCTTCGGCACGGCCGGCTGCAATCTCGCCTGCAAGTTCTGCCAGAACTGGGACATCAGCAAGTCCCGGGGCATCGACACGCTGTGCGATGCCGCCAGCCCGGACGACCTGGCCCGGGCCGCGCTCGAGCTGGGTTGCAAGAGCGTGGCGTACACCTACAACGACCCGGTCGTCTTCATGGAGTACGCCGTCGACGTCGCTGCGGCGTGCCGCCTGCGGGGGATCAAAAACGTGGCCGTCACCGCCGGTTACATCGACCCCGAGCCACGGGTCGAGTTTTTCGCCGCCATGGATGCCGCCAACGTCGACCTCAAGGCTTTCACTGAGGACTTCTACCGCAAGGTCTGCGGGGCGCAACTCGGGCCGGTGCTGGAAACCCTTGAATACATCCACCACGAGACCCACACGTGGCTGGAGCTCACCACGCTGCTGATCCCTGGGTACAACGACTCGGGTGCCGAGCTCGGCGCGATGACCGAGTGGGTCGTCATGCACCTGGGGCCGGACGTGCCGATGCATTTCACCGCGTTCCACCCGGACTGGAAAATGCGCTATGTCCCGCCGACGCCGTCCACGACCCTGGCACGTGCCAGGCAGATCGCCATGGCCAACGGCGTCCGGTATGCCTACACAGGCAACATCTATGACCGGAAAGGCTCGAGCACCTGGTGCCCCGGCTGTGGCGCATTGCTCATCGAGCGGGACTGGTACCAGCTCGGTCGCTGGGGCGTGGACACCGAAGGCTGCTGCGCCACGTGCGGCATGCGGCTGCCGGGCCAGTTCGCTGCGCTGCCGGGGCGTTTCGGCTCACGGCGAATTCCAGTGAGGCTCGCAGATTTCCCGGGTCCGCGGGCCGCCTGAACGCCGGCAGGCGCGCTCAGGCCTGCTTCTTGCGCACGAAGGGATAGACGAACTGCCCGACCCAGCTGCCTGGTACGTCGCGGGTGTCGCACAGTCCGTAGGTCTTCGGCCAGCGCCCCGGCATGTACAGGGTGCGGAACAGCCAGTCCCACAGCGGCGTGTGCACTGAATAGTTCCGGTTGATCGCCTGCCGTTCCGCGGCATGGTGCCAGTGGTGGTAGCAGGGCGTCACCAGGAAGCCGCGGACACCCGGAAACTCCCAGCGCACATTGGCGTGAATGAAGGTGGCCTGCACGACCACGATGACCACGTAGGTGTACAGGGCGATCTCCGAGAACCCGAGGACATAGATCGGGACGTACGTCAGGGCCCGGGTCGCAACCGCGTCCACCAGGTGCAGGCGCGAACCGGCCAGCCAGTCCATCGCCTCGGCCGAGTGGTGAATCGAATGAAAGCGCCACAGCCAGGGGAAAGTGTGGAAAGCGCGATGGACCCAGTACTGCACGAAGTCGGCGACCAGCAGGATCAGCGGAATCTGGAGCAGGATCGGGATCTGCGTGACCACTTCGTGTATGGCGGCCACGCGCGCCCAGTCAAACAGCACCATGGCCGGGCGCATGGTCAACAGCGTCATGACCTGGATCAGCAGCGTATTGAGGAAGAAATACGTCAGATCGACGTGCCATTGCGGGCGAAACACGGGCTGCTCGGGATGCTTTGCGAACCAGCGCTCCAGCGGGATGTAGAGCGCCGAATAAAGCATCAGGTTGAGCAGGAACCAGTCCAGTCCGAGGAACGGACCTTCGGTCAGTTCGCCCGCCAGCGGCACCTGCGACCCGCCGAGCAGCGCGGCCACCAGCGTCAGTGTCATGCCGACCAGTCCGAGTGCCTTGTTGCGCCGCAGGCAGACGCTGATGATGCCGAGGATGAACGATGCGACCAGCACGACGTGCAGCACCGCCCGGATGTACGGCACCGGGTAATAGCGCCGCAGCTCCGGCATCGTCAGGTATTCAGGGAAGTGGAAACAGAGCACGGCCCCGAGCCCGACGAGCCCGAACAGCGCGGACAGGTAACCGCTGATCCAGCCGTGGCCGAACGAAGTCGGCTCCGTGGTACGCCAGGAGAAATGCGGCCCGCGCGGATCTGGTGCCATGGAGCCTCGCCCGAAAAGCCGCATCATCGTGGCGGGAGTGCCGGGTCGTCAATCTCCGGCGCTCTCCGATCCCTCACTTCGCCGGCACGCCACCCAGTTCAGTGTCGATCGGTCGGATGACATCAGCGTCGCAATATGGCCCACCATCGCGCCACATTGAGCAGGCTCATCAGGGACGCCGCCACGTAGGTGAATGCCGCGGCCCGCAGGATCCGCTGCGCATGCGGGCGGTCGCCTGCCGCGAGGATCTCGCTTTGGTCGAGCATGGGCAGGGCACGCCGGAAGCTGGCATCGATTTCCGTCGGCAGCGTCACCAGGTGGACGAGCGTCGCCGTGCCCAGGCTCAACAGCCCGCCGAGAAACAACAGCATGCCGAGCGACGGCGCACGCGTCAGCGCGCCGATGAATGGCGATGCCATCAGGATCCCGGCACCGAACCGTTCCACCGGGCTTAGCATCGTCACCAGCTGATGGCGGAGCCGCAGCGGCGGATAATTCGTGCGGTCCTGGAGTGCATGTCCGACTTCGTGGGCAGCGACAGTGATCGCCGTGAGCGAGCGGCCGCGATACTTGTCCGGTGTCAGGCGAACGGCCTTGGCAGCCGGGTCATAGTGATCACCCTGCTGGGTTTCCTCGACGCTGACATCGGTCATGCCGTTCCTGTCGAGGAGAAATCTCGCCAGCTGGGCGCCGCTCCCCTTGTAACGGTCTGCCGGCACCGAGTACTTGGCGAGCACGTGTTTCACCCACAGGCCCGGGCCGAACACGATGCAAAGCAGGATCACGCCGAACAAAATGAAGTGCACGAGACCATGATAGGTGAAAACCCGGGACTCGCGACGTCACCCGGCCCCCCGGTTATTCCGTTTGCTCGCCCTGACGGCACGGATCGTGCATTCTTGTGCATCCTTTTCGACGACCCAACGAGACAGCCGTGCGCGACCAGATCTCACCGAGTTCTCGGGCCGACGACTCGCAGGGCTCGCCCGACTCACCCGTGCCTGCGACTCCGTCCCGGAAGTGGGGACGTCTGCGCCGTTTTTGGAGCAAGCACCGGACCTTGTTCTGGACACTCCATTCCGTCTGGGCTCTGGCGACCGGCGTCATCGTGATCTGGCTGGCCCACGAGCGATACGGGTTCGTGCCGTGGGTCCTGTTGTTCCTCGGGCTGACCTGGCTCTCTACGTTCTATTTCGGACGCGCCGTCGCCGCCGCACCGGAGGGGGTTCAGGGCAGCGATATCCCCGGGGCCGCCGACGAGGCCACGTCCTATCTCACGCGCGTGATGTACCAGGAGTCGCTCTTCTTCCTCCTGCCGTTTTACGCCTACTCGACGGTCATCGACTCGCCGAACGTCCTGTTCATAGTTCTCCTGGGCGGCCTGGCGATCGCGTCCTGCCTCGATCTCATGTTCGACCGATGGCTGCGCGGGTCCCGGGTCGCAAGCCTCCTGTTCTTCACTTTGGTCGCATTCGCCGGCGTGAATCTGCTGATCCCCATGCTGCTGCCGATGGATCCCACCACCGCCACCCAGATCGCCGCGGGTGTCGCCATCGCGAGTGCGCTACCTCTGGTGATTCACGGGCACCGACCCTCGCGGCGGGGGGCCGGCCTGATCGCGCTTACCGTCGCGATTTTTCTCTCCGTGGTGATTGGCTTCCCCCGCCTGGTTCCCCCCGTCCCCCTGCGGCTCCAGAACGCGAGCTTCGCGTCGAACATCGACCGTGCAAGCCTGGAGCCCGTCGACACCCTCTCGGGCACGGTGCGAAGTGGGGCGCTCGGCGACGGGCTCTACGTTCGGCTGGAGGTGTTCGCCCCGTCGAGCACTCCTACCCACGTGGACCTGAGGTGGGAACGGAACGGGATCCCCCTCCAGACCTCGCGTACCATCGAGATCACCGCGCACCAGCTGGGATTCCGCATCTGGGGTGTGTGGCGGCCGGAGTCGGGCGGGGTCGTGCCGGGCCGCTACGAGGTGATCCTGGAGACGCGCGCACGGCGCGTCTTCGGCAGCGCGACAATTCTGGTGACTCCCTAGCGACGCCACCCTCTCTCCAGTTGGGAGGGACCTGCCCCGCGACGGTTACAGGAAGCAAACCGCCTTGGTCGCTGCGGTGAAGACGAAGATTCGGTCGTTGTTGCTCTCGGGATCGGCCGGAAACACGAAGAAACCAGGGCGGTTCGGTGTAAAGCCCTGCGAATAGCCCACCAGTATTTCACCGTCTTTGAAGTCGACCTGAATCTTCTTGCCGAGGCCAGTCCGCTCCATGTCCGTTCGCTCCCAGTAGGATGGGTCGCCCTCGAAGCCCTTCACGAAGAACACCGCCTTGAGGCCCGTGAGCGGGATCTCCCGTACCTCTCCCGTGTCATTGTCGGTCAGATGGAACCTGTCCTTGTTGGGAAAGAAGTTATTCGTGACACCTTTGAGGAGTGTGCCGCCGGGGAAATGCACCACTACCGTGTTCTGCATGTGAGCTGCCCCACGTTTGTCCGTTGTCCCATCATACCCTTGCCTTCCCGAGCCGCGCCCGGACGCCGCCGGAGTGGCCTGCCCCCCGCAGACTGCGATTGGACCGAGAGAGATGTCCCGGGCGGATTGTAAATGACGACCACATGGAGAAGCGGGCACTGGCCCGCATTTTTCCCGTGAAGGAATCCCGGGTCAGGCACAGCCACGTTGGAGCGTCCCGGAGAACCCGGAGACGCTCCTTGAGGGTCGAATGCCGGCGTGTCACTGACATCGACAATCTTTCCCGCATGTCGCATGATCCGGCCAACCTCGGGGGCACAGCCACATCGATGTCGTTCTTCGCCGAACTCAAACGCCGCAACGTGTTCCGCGTGGGGGCAGCCTATGCGGTGGTGGCCTGGCTGCTGACCGAGGTCAGCGACACGGTGTTTCCGCGGCTTGGCCTGCCCGAGTGGACGGTGACCTTCGTCATCGCGCTGTTGCTGCTCGGATTCCCGCTGGCCCTCTTCCTGGCCTGGGCCTATGAGCTGACTCCCGAAGGCATCAAGCGCAGCGTGGAGGTCGAGCGGGACGAATCCGTCACGACGCAGACCGGCAGGAAGCTCGATCGAATGATCATGGTGGTGCTGGTGGTGGCGCTCGGTTACTTCGCATTCGACAAGTTCGTGCTGTCGGACTCGCGCGAGGTTTCCATCGCGGAGACCGCCCGCCAGGCCGGCCGCAGCGAAGTGTTGGGAGAATCCTACGGAGAGCAGTCCATTGCGGTGCTGCCGTTCGTCAACATGAGCGACGATCCCGCCAATGAGTACTTTTCCGACGGCATCTCCGAGGAGCTGCTCAACGTGCTGGTGAAGGTCAGCGGCATCAAGGTCGCCTCGCGCACTTCATCATTTGCCTTCAAGGGCAGGGAGGTGAGCATCCCGGAGATCGCCCGCCAGCTGAAGGTCGACCACGTGCTGGAGGGCAGCGTGCGCAAGTCCGGCCAGAAAGTGCGCGTCACCGCCCAGCTGATTGACGTCGCCTCAGACCGGCACCTGTGGTCGGAGAGCTACGATCGCGAGCTCGAGGACATCTTCGCCATCCAGGACGAGATCAGCCAGCACATCGTGCAGGCCCTGAAAGTCGCTCTCGGCGCCGGCGAACAGCAGGCCATGAGCGAAGCCGGGACGCCCACGGAGAATCTGGAGGCCTACGAGTTCTACCTGCAGGGACGCTACTTCTGGCAACGACGCGGCGAGGCCAATATCAGGAAGGCGATCGAGCTGTTGAAGCAGGCGATCGATCTGGATCCGGCGTTTGCGAGGGCGTGGTCCAGCCTGGCCGCTGCACATGTCACCCTGTCGGCGTATTCCCGTGTGCCAAAGGACGTCGCGCATCCGCAGGCTCGCCGCGCGGCCGAACGGGCACTTGAACTGGACGACTCCCTGGCCGAGGCCTACGCCGTGTTGGGGGATCTCGCCCGTGAAGCACACAACTGGCAGGAGGCAGAGCGTTACTACCTCGCGGGGATCGAGCGCGAGCCGCGTAACGCAACTGCCCGCTTGTGGTATGGCGAGTTCCTCATGATTACCGGACGGATCGGTGATGCTGCCAGGGAGGTCGAGTTCGCACACGAGCTCGATCCCCTGTCGCCGGGCACCAACGTCGTCCTCGCCGATATTTACGTCGCCCAGGGCCGGGATCCGGAGGCCGAGCGGCTGGCACGGGTGGGAACCGATCTGGGCCACTTTTGGGGATATGGGCAGTTGGGAGAGATCTATCTGCGCCGCGGTGATTACGACCGTTCCATCGCTGCGTTCCAGGCCATGCAGGCCACCTTGCTTGTCGATATCGTGCAGGCACTGCGAGACGGAGCAGAGCAGGAAGCATTTGCATCGTTGCGCTCGGCGCCGCCAGATGTGCCACCGGTCGGAGTGTGGTTCGGCCTGGCCATGCTGGGTGCAACGGACGCGATATACGAATTCGTCAATGCCCATTTCGACGACATTTGGGGCAACTCCTGGTTCAGCCTCTGGACTCCCAATATGGCGCTGGCCAGGCAGGACCCGCGATTTGTTGATCTCCTGCACCGGCTCGGCCTGATCGATTACTACCGGGTGTCCGGCTGGCCGGACTTTTGTCGCCCTGAGGGAAGCGGCATCACCTGCCGCTGAGACGCCACGAAGCGGGGCAGGGGGGCAGATGCGTCGCTGGGGAGTGCTCATCACAGCGTTTTACTTCCTGCTGCTGCTGGTGCTGTTCGGCCCCGTACTGCTGGCGCTCGCCGGAGACGTGGATTCTTCGCC
>CAZOSZ010000027.1:0-10530 GCA_964582505.1 uncultured Ectothiorhodospiraceae bacterium
GAGCCCGGACAGGCAAGCACCGCCGTGCCGTTGGCCGGCAGCGCCGCCACTCCGCGCAGGTAAGCGGCCAACGCAGCGCTGCGTGGTTTCGCCTCGGCCAGCCGCAGGATGCCGGCGGCGGCCTCGCCCGAACGCCTCGCCTCGGGCGCATCGAGCCGATACATGCCGGCGCCGGCATGAGTTTCGAGGTAGCAGATCGGCCTGGGTCGCGCCTGAAGTCGCAGCAACAGTGCCGCGAGCACCGCGTGCTTCAGGACATCGGCGAAGTTACCGGCATGAAACGCGTGCCGGTAATTCATTGCTCGGCGATGCGCACCCGGTGCAGGTAGATCCTGAACGGTTCGGCGGGCTCGCCCAGATACAGCCCGAAGCGGCGAACGGTGGCCAGGTTGATCGTGCGGCCCGAGGGCGTGGTCGAGATCGCCTCGAGGGGAACGTGGAAGTCGTTCGGGCCCGGCATCACCTGCAGGCCATGAGCGACCCGCTCCTCCGGTTCCGGCTCCCTAGAACGGTCGTCCAGCCGCAGGATCATCCGGATCGGCCGTGGCGCAGTGGAGAACAGGTGCAGGTTGATGCCGTCGAATCCGCTCCAGTCCTTGAACGGCTCCTCGACGGTGACGCCGCCGCCTGGCGAGCCGTCGAACATCAGCACCGCAACTCGCCGGCCGGCGCGTCGCGACCATTCCTCCGGGCCCCTGCCGACGAACAGCTCGGCACCGGACACCTCGATGAACGGCTCCTGCCAGGAGCTGGCGAGGTCCACGACCACCGGAAACGCTCCGCTGCGGCCGGCATAGGATGCCATCACGGGCCCGAGGTCGTTCAACACCGAGACGATCAGCAGCGCGGCGGCGATGGTCACGGAGCGACGCGGCCAGCCGCGCAGCCATGCATGCTCGCGCTTCAGTGCGCGGTCCAGGCCGGCGCTCAGCGCCAGGAAGGCGAATGCGCCGACCAGGCTGCGGGCGCCACGCCAGGGCTCGTCGGGATGCGCCTCGACCAGCATCTCGTAGCCGAGCACCAGGCCCGCCACCGTCACCAGCGCCACCGCGTAATACAGCGAGCGCTTGCGAATCCAGCGGCGACCGAGCAAGGCGGTCAGCTCGAGGATCACCAGCGCGGCGAAACCGAAGAAAAACACCTCGCGCAGATCGTGCAGCGTTACCTCGAGCAGGCCCCGCGGTTTCTCCAGACCGAACACCGCGAGCAGGAACAGCACCATCGCCCCGTACAGCACTGCCAGCCGTGCGCCCGGGCCCTTGCGGGCGCCCGACACGGGCTGGCGATCCGGCACTTCGGCGGGGTCGGGTCTGTTCAACGGCTGCGCCCTGGCGGCCCAGTGGACCGGATTGCGGCCCACCCTAATCCGCCCGCCGTGCCGCGGCAATGCCGGCCGCGCCGCCCTCCAGCCAGAAGGGGCCGAAGTACAGCTGGTAGGGCTCGTCCGGGCGGCGGCTGAACAGGATGAACTGGCTGATGTCCGCCATGTCCATTTCGCGCTGCCGTGGCCCGCGCGCGATGGTCTGCAGCGGCACCGTGAAATCGTTCAGCCCCGGCGTGATGATGAAGCTGCCATTGTATCGATCGCTGTGCGGGCGCTCGCGGTGGCCGTCATCCACCCGCAGGACGATCTCGACCGGCGCCTCGAGCTCCGACCAGACCTGGAAGCGCAGGTTCTCGAAGCCGGACCAGTCGGGCCAAGGCTCCCGCACGGTGACGCCGGGCCAGGGCGCATCCCGGAAAGTCAGCAGCGCCACCCGCCTGCCGGCCTGATCCGGCCAGGCTGCCGGCGCCCGTACGCGCTCCAGCTCGGAGCGGGCGACGCTCAGGAACGGCCGCTGCCAGCCGGCGCTGAAGTCCGCCAGCACCGGCAGTGCGGCGCGGCGCATGCTGTAGCTCCACGCCATGCCGGCCAGCGGCATCATCGCGATCGCCAGCGACAGCAGCGCCACCGCGAACACCAGTCGCGCCGCCAGCGGGCCGTCCGCGCCGAGCCCGCGCCACAGGCGGGGCCGCAGCGCGGCGACGATGCCGAGAAAGCAGACGGCACCGATCAGGTTATTGACCGCGTCGCCGACGCTTGCGTGGCGCCCGGGCTGGCCGATCTGCGCAGTCTCGGAGACCAGGCTCAGCACCGTGGTGGCAAGCAGCGCAACCAGGAAATCCGCGCTCTCGGGGCGCTCGCCGGTGCGCCATACGCGCACCAGCCGCAACATCAGCAGTGACGTCAGGCCGAACAGCGGCACGTGGCCGACGTCGAAGGCAGTGCGCCAGCCGTGGCTGTCGCTGGGCGGCCGGCCGAACGTCAGGAAAAGCATCAGCGCGACGATCCCGAGCAATGGCGGCGCGATCTGCTGCCAGCGTCGGGCAGCGCCGGATTCTCTGTCGGGTGTCGGGATTCGGCCGTCGCTCATGGACAGGATTCTGCCCCGCCACGACCCTCCGCCGCCAGCGGCGCGAGCCGCGGGCCCGCGGCCCTTGACCGGCCATCGGCAAAGGCGCGAGAGTGGCGTAATCTTGGCGCCGCCCCACCAACGGTCCGTAGATGAGCAGCGCATCCCCCGCGACCCGCCCGCGCCCGACCGAGGCCTTCCTGACGGCTGTCCGGGAGCTGTCCGACCGAATCGTCGAGGCGCAGCGCCCGATCCGCATCCTGAACTCGATCCAGTGGGACGAGGCAATCGGCCGCGCATTCATCGACGGCGGTTGTGTCGCGCTGCCGGAGATCGACGCCGACTGGTATCGGCTCAACCGGCCGCTCGGTTTCGATGCCACGGCCAAGCGCGAGGAATTCCAGGCGATCGAGCGCGACCTGGCGCGGCGTCTCGGCCAGCTTTCGCCTCTCGGGCTGATCATGCGCCGCATCTGCCGCGAGTACCGCGCGGTGCTCGACTTGCTCGAGGCGCGCGGCACCACCGGCTTCGGCCTGAAGTCGCAGGAGCTGTACGGCTCTGCCGCCGACGCCTTCCACGCCGGCGACCCGACGCTCGCCGAACTCGGCGAGATGATGGAGGCGACGCTCGGCCGGGTCTCGGCCAGCGATGTGATCCGCGAGGAACCGCGCGACATTCCGGCGCGCGAGGCCGTGCGTCGCCTGGGGGAAAGGCTGCAGGCGGTTTACCCGGACGCGGGCCTGAGGGTGCGGCTGTCGGACGGCATCGCCGCGGACGCGGCGGCGGGCACCGACTACATCAAGCTGCGCGAGGGCGCGTATTTCGGCGAGCGCGAGCTGCGCGTGCTCGAGGTGCACGAGGGCTGGGTCCACCTCGGGACCACTCTCAACGGGCTGAACCAGCCGTGGCTGACTTTCCTCGGCAAGGGGCCGCCGTCGGCAACCGTCACCCAGGAAGGCCTCGCGGTTCTCACCGAGGTCATGACGCTGTCCTCCACGCCCGACCGCTTGCATCGGCTGGTGAACCGGGTGCGGGCCATCACACTCGCCGAGCAGGGCGCCGACTTCATGGAGGTGTTCCGTTTCTTCCGCGACAAGGGCAATGATCCCGAGGAAAGCTTCAAGTACGCCGCGCGGGTATTTCGGGGCACCAGCCTTTCAGGGCCGCCGTTTACCAAGGATATCGCCTACATCAAGGGATTCGTGCTGACCTACAATTTCCTGCGCCTTGCGATCGCGCAAGGAAAGCTCGACCGGGTGCGGCTGCTGTTCGCCGGCAAGACCGTGATCGAGGACATGAAGGTGCTGTCGGAACTGCGCGCCGAGGGCGTGCTCGCCGAGCCGCGGCACGTGCCGCCGCCGTTTGCCGACCTCCGCGGCCTGGCGGCGCTGCTGTCTTTCAGCCGTTTCCTCACCGGGCTCGACTACGGCCAGCTGGAATCTGACTACGCGGGAGTGTTGTGAGCCCGCACCCGTTCCTCGACATCCGCATGCAGCCGCAGCCCGACGACGTCAGCTGCGGGCCGACCAGCCTGCAGGCCGTATACCATTACCTCGGGCACCGGCTCGACCTGCCGCAGCTCATCGCCGAGGTGCGTGGCCTGCCCGAGGGCGGAACGCTCGCGGTCCACCTGGGCAGCCATGCGCTGAAGCTGGGCCTCAAGGCGCGCGTCTACAGCTATCACCTGAAGATCTTCGACCCGTCGTGGCGGGACCTCGACGGCACCGAGCTGGCGGTGAAGCTCGAAGCGCAACTCGAGTTCAAGCTGGGCAAGAGGTTCGAGGTCGCCAGCCGGGCGTACATCCGCTTTCTCGAGCTCGGTGGCGAGATCGCCTTCGACGATCTGCGGCCCGAGCTGCTCGACGTGCCTTTCGAGGCGGGCCTGCCGGTGCTGACAGGACTCAACGCCACCTACCTGTATGGCAGCCGCCGCGAATATACCAACCGCCAGAACAAGGCCGTCTATGACGACCTGCGTGGCGAGCCAGTCGGGCATTTCGTGGTGCTCTGCGGCTGGCAGGGCAAGCGGGTGCGGGTCGCCGACCCGTTCATCGGCAACCCCCTGGCCGAAACCGGCCATTACTACGAGGTCGAGGTCCACCGGCTGATCCGAGCCATCCTGCTCGGCGCGACCACGTATGACGCCAACCTGCTGGTGATCGCCGACGGGAAGCTGCCATGAGGCGGCTGATCGTGGTCGATGACCCCAGGGCCTGGACGCTCGGTGACCACGACGGCCGGGTGATCTCGGTCAGCGAGTACCTGAGTCCCCGGGAGCCCTGGCCGGCGCGCGGCATGCGGGTGTTCAACCTGGCGCGTTCCTATGGTTACCAGACTCGCGGCTACTATGTTTCGCTGCTCGCCGAGGCGCGCGGCCACCGCGTGATGCCCGACGTGCGCACCATCCAGGACCTGAATGCACCGGGCTTCGTCCGCTTCATCCCGAGCGACGTCGAGGAACTCATCCAGAAGGGCCTTGGCCGACTGAAGTCCGACGACTTCGTGTTGTCGATCTACTTCGGCGAGAACATGGCGGCCCAGCACCAGGCGCTTGCGCGAGCCCTGTTCCGCCTGTTCCCGGTGCCCTTCCTGCGCGCCAAGTTCAGTCGCGGCCAGAAATGGAACCTGCGCGGCGTGCGCGCGCTGCCGATGGACGAGATCCCCGAGAATCACCTCGATTTCATGCAGGACGCGGCGCGGCACTATTTCGGCCGCAAGCGCTTCATGCCCTCGCGCGGCGACCGCTCGCGCTATGACCTGGCGATCCTCGTCAATCCCGAGGAGAAGGAGGCGCCGTCTGACAGGCAGGCGCTGAACCGCTTCGTCCAGGCAGCGCGCCGCCAGGGCTTCAGCGTGGAGTTCATCGGCCGTGACGACTACCCGCGGATCGCCGAATTCGACGCCTTGTTCATCCGCGAGACCACCGCGGTCAACCACCACACCTGGCGTTTCTCCCGCCGCGCCCAGGCCGAGGGACTGGCAGTGATCGACGACCCGGATTCGATCCTGCGCTGCGCCAACAAGGTCTATCTCGCCGAAGTGCTCAAGGGTGCGAAGATCCCGATGCCGCGCACCGAGATCATCCAGCGCGGCCAGCGACGCGAGGCGCTGGCACGGCTCGGCCTGCCCTGCGTGCTGAAGGTGCCCGACTCCTCGTTCTCGCAGGGCGTGGCCAAGGCCAGTACCGAAGCCGAGTACCTGGAACAGACCGACAAGATGCTGTCCGCGTCGGACCTGGTGATCGGCCAGGAATACCTGCCCACCGATTTCGACTGGCGGGTGGGCGTGCTCGAGGGCAAGCCGCTGTACGCCTGCAAGTACTACATGGCGCGCGGCCACTGGCAGATCTACAACTGGGCCAGCCGCCGCCGGCAGGATGTCTGGGGGCGGTATGAGGCGGTGGCGCTCGAGGACGCGCCGCGCGCCATTGTACAGACGGCGGTCAAGGCGGCGCGGCTGATGGGCGACGGCCTGTATGGCGTGGACCTCAAGGAGATCGACGGCAAGCCGATGGTCATCGAGATCAACGACAATCCGAGCATCGAGGCGGGCGTCGAGGACAAGGTGCTCGGCGCCGCGCTCTACGACGCCATCATTGCCTCGCTGCGCCGCCGCGTGGAATTGCGGCGCGAAGGTGAGGCGCGGTGAGCCCGCGCCGGCCGTGGTCGCTGTTCGAGGTCTACGGCATCGAGATGGAGTACATGATCGTCGACCGCGGGAGCCTCGCAGTGCGGCCGGTTGCCGACGAGCTGCTGCGCGCGGCGGCAGGCGGCGATGCGTGGGTCGAGGACGTCGCGCGCGGGCCGATCGCCTGGTCCAATGAGATCGTCGCCCACCTGGTCGAGTTCAAGACCAACGGCCCAGCGAATTCGTTGTCCGGGCTCGCGGCGCAGTTCCACGGCGAGGTCCTCGAGGCCAACCGGCTGCTGGCGCCACACTGCGCCATGCTGCTCGGCGGCGGGGCGCACCCGCTGATGGACCCCACGGGAGAGACCCGCATCTGGCCGCACGGTGGCAGCGAGGTCTATGCCGTCTACGACCGGATTTTCGGCTGCCGCGGCCACGGCTGGTCGAACCTGCAGAGCATCCACCTCAACCTGCCGTTTGCCAGTGATGAAGAGTTTGGCCGGCTGCACGCCGCAATCCGGCTGGTGCTGCCGATCATCCCGGCACTGGCCGCCAGCACGCCCTACCTCGACGGCCGCTTCACCGGTTATCTGGACGCGCGACTGGAAACCTATCGCCGCAATCAGGCGCGGATCCCGTCGATCACCGGGCGGGTGATCCCGGAACGACTGTTCAGCGAGGCCGAGTATCGCGGGCTTCTGCAGCGTATCGCGGCCGACGTCGCGCCGCATGACCCGGACGGGCTGCTCGATCCGCTGTTCCTCAACTCGCGCGGCGCCATCGCGCGCTTCGACCGGAATGCGATCGAGATCCGCACGATCGACATGCAGGAGTGCCCGGGGGCCGATCTCGCGGTGCTCGCGGCGGTCGTCGCGCTGCTGGAGGGGCTGGTGGCGGAACGCAGCGTGTCGTATGCGGTGCAGCAGCAGTGGCCCGAGGACCTGCTGGCCGACATCCTGCTCGAGGTCATCCGGGATGGCGACCAGGCGCGCATCGTGGATGCCGATTACCTGCGGATGCTCGGCCTGGGCGGACGCCGCCTGACTGCGGGCGAGGTGTGGCGGGCGCTTTGCGAGGCCACGCACGATCGCTTCGAGGCCCCGGAGCGCGCAGCGCTTCGCCGCCTGTTTGACGAGGGGCCGCTGGCGCGGCGGCTGCTCGCAGCGCTGGGCAGCTCGCCGCGGCGTGCGGAGCTGGTGGCCGCCTGCCGGGAACTGGCGCGCTGCCTGGCGGAAAACCGGATGTTTCCTTGATGACGGCGCCGTCCAGCCGCGAGCGCTGGCTGTTCAGCTGCGAGCATGGCGGGCGGGAGGTGCCGCTCGAGTACGCCCGGCTGTTTACGGGTGCAGAGGAGGTGCTGCGCTCGCATCGCGGCTGGGACGCCGGCTCGCTCGAGGTATTCTCCGCGCTCGCGCCGACCCTTGGCGACGCGGGCTTCCCGGTGAGCACCACCCGACTGCTGGTCGACCTCAATCGCTCGCTCCACCACCCGCGAGCCTATTCGGAGTTCACCCGTCACCTGCCGCGGCACGAACGCGAGCAGATCGCCGCGCGCTGGTGGCGGCCGTGGCGAGCGGCGGTGGCGCAGCAGATTGCCGCCTGGCGCATGGCCGGCCATGCGGTGCGGCATTTCTCGGTGCACAGCTTCACGCCGGTGCTCGGCGAACTCGTCCGTGATGCCGACATCGGCCTGCTGTACGATCCGGCACGGCGCGCAGAGCAACGATTCTGCGCCCACTGGCGCGAGTTGCTCAAGGAACGCGGCTGGCGCGTGCGGCTCAATTATCCGTATCGCGGTGCTGCCGACGGCCACACCACTGCCTTGCGCCGACGCTTCCCGAGCGGCTATGCCGGCATCGAGCTGGAGTTGAACCAGGCCCTGTTCCCGCGGGTGCGGGGGCCTTTGTGCGCCGACCTTGCCGCAACGCTGGCCCGGCTCAAGCCGGCAGATCCCGCGATTCGCTGAATGCCGCGGGGACGGTCCCCGTTTCAGCCGCGCAGCGGCAGCAACGCGGCGAGGTGCAGCCACAGCGCCCACATCAGATGCAGCAGGCAGATCACGTGAAACAGCAGCGGGATCTCGAAGTGGTTGGCGAAGTGCCGGGTGGAGACCGACACCCCTGGCGTCATCGCCACCCCTGCGGCGCCGCGTCGCAGGCCCTGTCATGAATCCCCCCGTGGCATTGCAGCAACCCGGTGCCTTGCCGCCCCGGGGTCGCCATCCTATTCTTTTTCCCAAGCCAAGAGCGAGAGGTGGGAGAGATGAGAACCAACAACGCGTACTCGTGGGCCAGGGTGTTGCTGGCCGTCACCGGCCTTGCGGTCGCGGGTTCCGCCTGGGCCGCCGACGCGGTCGTCAGCGCCGACTGGCTGGCAGAGCGACTGGATGACGGCGGCATCCGCATCATCGAGGTCAGCGTCGAGCCGGGCAAGTTCGAGCGTGCCCATATCCCGGGCGCGGTGAACTTCCGCTGGCATACCGACCTGGTGGACCCGGTGCGCCGGGACATCGCCAGCCAGGCAAGCTGGGAGAAGCTGCTGTCCGCGGCCGGCATCGGCCCGGACACGACCGTGGTGCTGTACGGCGACCATAACAACTGGTTCGCCGCCTGGGGCGCCTGGATCTTCCGCTATTACGGTCATGCCGACGTCAAGCTGCTCGATGGCGGGCGAAACAAGTGGGAGGCGGACAACCGGCCGATGGACAGCCGCCCGGTGCGGCACGCGGCCACGCAGTACGTGGTGAGTGAAAGCTTCCCGGAGTTGCGCGCGCGCCTGCCGGACGTGGTCGAAGTCGCCAACGGCTGGAGCGCCACGCAGTTGCTCGACATCCGCTCGCCGGCGGAGTACGAGGGCAAGATTTTCGCCCCGCCCGGGGTGCAGGAACTCGCGATCCGCGCCGGGCACATCCCGGGCGCGAAGAACGTGCCGTGGAATTCGACCGTGCGCGAGGACGGCACCTTCAAGTCGGTCGACGAGCTGCGGCAGCTGTACGCCAGCGTCGGCATCGACGGCAGCCAGCCGGTGATCGTCTATTGCCGGATCGGCGAGCGTTCCGCGCACAGCTGGTTCGTGCTGTCGCAGATCCTCGGTTACCAGGCCGTCCAGTATGACGGCTCGTGGACCGAGTACGGCAACGCGGTCGGCGTGCCGATCGCCAATCCGGCCGGTACGGTCTGGGGCGGTACCTGAGTCCAGCGCTGCTTGCCAGGATCGCGGTGCCGGCGGCGATCGTCGCCGGCATCGCCTTTTGTGCCTTCCGGGTCGACGGCCAGCCGGGGCTGGGGCGCGACCCGGCCTTCACGGTGTTTGCCGGTGCCGTCTTCGGCATCCTGCTGCAGCGTTCCCGCTTCTGTTTCTACTGCATTCTGCGCGACCTGTTCGAGGAACGCGACGTGCGCGGCGCCCTCGGCGTGCTGGTCGCGCTGGCGGTCGGCAGCCTCGGTTACCTGGTGGTGATGCAGCCCTGGCTGCCCGATCCCTCGATCGGCCGGCTGCCGCCCGATGCACACATCGGGCCGGTGTCCTGGGTATTGCTGGCCGGCGGGCTGAGCTTCGGCGTCGGCATGGCCCTGTCGGGCTCGTGCATCTCCGCCCACCTGTACCGGCTGGGCGAGGGCTCGACGCTGTCGCCGTTCGCGCTGCTCGGCGCAGTCGGCGGCTTCATGCTGGGATTCGCCTCGTGGAACTGGCTGTACATCGGCACGCTGGCGACCGCGCCGGTGGTCTGGCTGCCGGCGGCAATGGGTTATGCGGGCGCCATGACGCTGCAGGCGGCGCTGCTGCTGGGTCTGGCCGCGCTGTTGTTGCTGCGGGGCCAGCTGCCGGTGGCCCAGGCCCGCAGCGGCACGCTGACGGCAGGTCGGTTGATGCAGCGAACGTTCGTGGACCGCTGGCCGGCCTGGCTGGGCGGCATCGGCGTGGGCATGCTCGGTTTTCTTGCCTATCTGCGCAGCGAGCCGCTGGGCGTCACGGCGGAACTCGGCAGCCGCGCCCGGACCCTGGCGGCGGGCTTCGGCTGGGTCCCGGACCGGCTGCCCGGCCTGGATGGCTTCGCCGGCTGCGCGACCGTGGTGATCGATGCGCTGATGACGCCGAATGGCCTGTTCATCCTCGCACTGGTGGCCGGAAGCCTCGCCGTGGGGATCGCCTCCGGCCGTTTTCAGCCGATCGGCTATCCGTGGTATCGCTACCTGCTGGCGATGCTGGGGGGCGTGCTGATGGGCTGGGGCGCGATGGTGGCGCTCGGCTGCACCGTCGGCGTGCTGCTGTCGGGCATCTCCGCCTTCGCGCTTTCCGGCTGGGTGTTCGCCGCCGCGATGATCGTCGGCGTCTGCAGCAGCCTCGCGCTGAAGCGGGCGCTTGGACGTAGGAGCGGCTTCAGCCGCGACCAGGCACAAGATCGCGGCTGAAGCCGCTCCAACGCAGATCGCGGCTGAAGCCGCTCCTACGCGAATCGCGGCTGAAGCCGCTCCTACCGGGTCCGGGCGAGGTGCTGCTCGAGGAAGGC
>CAZOSZ010000027.1:10630-18852 GCA_964582505.1 uncultured Ectothiorhodospiraceae bacterium
ATCGCGGCTGAAGCCGCTCCTACCGGGTCCGGGCGAGGTGCTGCTCGAGGAAGGCCAGCGTGCGGCGCCAGGCGTCGGCGGCGGCCTCCGGCTGGTAGCGGGCCCCGTAGGGATTGGCAAAGGCGTGCTCGGCATCCTCGTAGACGACGATCTCGGCGGTCTTGCCGAGCGCCTGCAGGGTCGACTCGAATTGCAGCACCGTCTCGAGCGGGATGCCGCTGTCCTGGCCACCGAAAATTCCCAGAATCGGCATCTTCAGCGGCGCGAGTTCGGCGGCGTCGGTGACCAGTCGGCCGTAATAGATCACTGCGGCGTCGAGTTCGGCGGGCAACAGCAGCGCGGTGCGCAGCGAGAGCGCGCCGCCGAAGCACCAGCCGATGCTGCCGATTCGCTCCACGCCCAGCTGCTCGCCGAGAAAATCGAAGGCCGCACGAAGGTGGGCGTCGACCCGCTGCGGGTCACCCAGGGTCGCCGACACCAGTTCGCGCGCCTGCTGGGGCTCGGTCGCCACCTTGCCGTCGTGAAGGTCCACGGCCAGTGCGGCGTAGCCCTCGCCTGCCAGGCGGTGGCTCAATTCGCGGATGTGCTCGTTCAGGCCCCACCACTCGTGGATCACGATCAGGGCGGCGCGGGGCGGGCCCTCGGGCTGCGCGAGGTAGCCGTGGAAGCCCTGGTATTCGATGAGTTCGCCGGTCGCGGGGTGGGTCGCGGCTGAAGCCGCTCCTACGGGACCGGTCGCGGCTGAAGCCGCTCCTACGGGGGCGGTCGGCCACAGTGCTGCCGCAAAGCAGGTTGCGGCGATGATGCCAATCCTCATAATGCCTCCACCATTTCCCGGGTCACCAGCACGACGCCCTTCCGGCTCACATAGAACCGCCGGCGGTCCTCAGCCGGATCGTCTCCGATCATGGTCCCGTCGGGGATCACCGTGTCCTCGTCGACGATCGCGCCGGCGATCCGGCAACCCCGGCCGATCTCGACGCCCGGCAGTACGACCGAGCGCTCCACCAGCGAGCGTTCCGCAATGCGCACATTGCTGAACAGGATCGACTCACGCACCAACGCGCCGGACACGATGCAGCCGCCCGACAGCATGGAGTTCAGCGCGTGGCCCTGGCGCTCCTTGTCGTCGAGGATGAATTTCGCGGGCGGCAGTTGTGCCGGGTAGGTCCAGATCGGCCATTGTTCGTCGTACAGGTTCAGCTCCGGCGCGACAAAGGTCAATTCCAGGTTGGCCTCGTAATAGGCGTCCACGCTGCCGACGTCGCGCCAGTAGAGCTGAACCTTGGTCTTGGCGTCCTGGAAGATATAGGCGTACACGCGGTCGCCCGCCTCGATGCAGCCGGGAGCGATGTTGCGACCGAAGTCGTGGGCGGAGTCCACGTGCCCCGCATCGGCCCGCAAGATGCGCTCGAGGTACTCGAAGCTGAACACGTAGATGCCCATCGAGGCCAGCGTGATGCCCTCTCTCCCGGGCATCGACTCGGGATGCACGGGCTTCTCGACGAACCGCGTGATGCGCCGGGTCTCGTCGATGCTTACCACGCCAAACTCCTGGGCCCGCTCGACGGGCACCTCGACCGTGCCCACGGTGATGTCCGCGCCGCTGTCGGCGTGCTGCGCCAGCATCAGGCCGTAGTCCATCTTGTAGATGTGGTCGCCGGCCAGGATCAGCACGTACACCGGTTCGCGGCGCGCCAGGTAATCGAGGTTCTGGTACACGGCATCGGCCGTGCCCTTGTACCAGGACGAGTCGATCTGCTGCTGGGCCGGCAGGATGTCGACGAACTCGCCGAATTCGCCGCGGAAATAGCCCCAGGCGCGCTGCAGGTGGACAATCAGGTCGTGGGCCTTGTACTGCGTCAGCACCGCGATGCGCCGGATGCCCGAGTTCACGCAGTTGGATAAGGGGAAATCGATGATCCGGTACTTGCCGCCGAACGGCGTCGCCGGCTTGGCGCGCGTCAGCGTCAGCGCCTTGAGTCGCGCGCCCCGCCCACCGGCGAGGATCAGCGCGAGGGTGTCGCGGGTCAGGCTGCTGACATAGCGGCCGGGCTTCTCGGTCTTCATCACTCGTCCCTGGTCGATGCTCCTCCATAACATAGCAGCAGCCGGCCTGCACACCATGGGGAGCAGCCGCACGGGCTGTGCTAGATTGCCGCCAGGACGTCACCCCCGGAAAGCATGCCGCTCAAACTCAAGGTGCTGTTCGTCGTCGCCGAAGCATGGCCGTTGATCAAGACCGGCGGCCTGGCGGACGTGGTTCCGGCGCTGGCGTGCGCGCTGCAGCAGGAGGGCTGCGAGGTCCGGCTGCTGATGCCCGGCTACCGCAGCGTCGAGGCGGCTTTCGACGGCAAGGCCGCGGGACGACCATTCCAGGCGTTGCCGGGGCTGGACCGCGTTCGGCTGATTCGCGGCAAGCTGCCCGACTACGGGATCCCCACCTGGCTGCTGCACTGTCCTGCGCTGTATCACCGGCCCGGCGGCCCCTACGGCGATCACCATGGCCAGGATTGGTGGGACAACAGCCTGCGCTTCGGAACGCTCTGCAAGGTCGCCGCGATGTTCGCCACCGGTCATGGGCTTGACGGCTGGAAGGCCGACGTCCTGCACGGCCACGACTGGCATGCCGGGCTGGTGCCCGCCTACGTGCGGTTCGACCCCACTGCCACCGCCGGCACGGTGTTCACCATCCACAACCTGGCCTACCAGGGCAACTTCGATCGCAAGGTGCGCCGTGCACTGGGCATCGGCTCGCTGGCCCTCCACATGGACGGCCTGGAGTTCTACGGCCACCTGAGCTTCATGAAATCCGGCCTGTGGTACTCGGACCGGCTCACCACTGTCAGCCCGACCTATGCCAGGCAGGTGCAGACCGAGGAATACGGCTGCGGCATGGCAGGCGTATTGCGGCAGCGGCGCAACGGGCTGACCGGCATTCTCAACGGCGTGGACGAGCAGCACTGGACGCCGGACACCGACCCGCTGCTGCCCGCGCGGTACTCGACGCAGGACCTGTCCGGCAAGGCGCACTGCAAGGCGGCGCTGCAGGAGCACTTCGGGCTGGCCAGGGATCCGGACGCCCCGATCGTCGGCATGGTCGGCCGGATTGCCGCGCAAAAAGGCTGGGACCTGCTGGCGGACGCGGCCGCAACGCTGGTCGCCGAGCAGGTCCAGTTCGCGCTGGTGGGCAGCGGCGACCCTGCCATCGAGGCCCCGCTCGAGCATCTGGCCGCACGCCATCCGGGCAGGATCGGACTGCATCTCGGCTATGACGAGCCGACCGCACATCGGGTGGTGGCCGGCAGCGACATTTTCGCTGTGCCGTCGCGTTTCGAGCCCTCCGGGCTGACCCAGATGTACAGCCAGCGTTACGGCACGCCGCCGGTGGTGCGCCGTACCGGCGGGCTGGCCGACAGCGTGACCGAGGCGACCGTGGAGAGCATCGCCGCAGGGACCGGCACAGGCTTCTTTTTCGAGCGCGCGGAGGCCGGCGAACTCGTGGCCGCGCTGCGCAGGGCGGTGGCGATGTATCGCGATGACAAGCCGGGCTGGCGGGCATTGCAGGCCAATGGCATGGCCCGGGATTTCAGCTGGCGCGGCCCGGCCCGCGCCTACGCCGAAATCTACGAGGCAGCGCTGGAATCGAGCCGCGCGAGGCGCGCGACGGCGCCGGCATCTGAGGGGCGGCAGATCGGCCTGGGCGCTCCGGGAACACGGAGATAGGCAACCTTGGATCCACGCGACCCGCGTAATCCGTTGGCGCTTATCGCCTCGAGTGCGAACCCTTGACCCGGGGCGCCCGCGGCCGACCTGCCTGGAAACATGGGCCCGCCTGACAGGACGGTCGCGGCGGGGAATCGAAGCATAGCCCGAATCTTCCCGCGATGCCTAGCGAAACCTGAGCCGGGCGCATACCTTTCAATGAAATCAAGCCGATACAGCGACTTATTCATCCGGGCGTGCCGCGCATCGGCACCGTCGGAGCGCCCTGCACGGACCATTCGTGTATTGACACGGCCGCCGGAAGGACTATGCTCGCCGCCCTCGATGTTGCTTTGCATCAATCCATGCCCTGGCGCCTCCCCCTGACACTCGTGCTGGCCTCGCTGCCCCTGGTGGCGATCGCCGACGACGCCGCCCTCGAGGCCTGCGTCCCGAGCGGCGGCGGCCGGCTGGAGATGACGGTCACCGGCCTGTTCGATGCCCGCGTCGAGTGGGGTAATGAGGGCACCCGCTGCGACGGCGGGCCGCGCCCGGCCGGTGACGCCTTGCGCCTGATGTTCAGCCGCGACGATCAGGCCCTGCTGGTGGTCATCGCGATCACCGGCGTGGCGCCGGGCGTCACGGGTTCCGGGCTGCCCGCCGACCTGACGCTGGTGCGGCAGGGCACGGGCGAGTTCTATGGCACCCTCGGCGAGCGAGCCTGCACCGTGGATGTCGAACTGAACCAGCCCGAAAACGGGGTGGAAGACGCCTGGCAGATCGGCGGGAAGGGCCGTTGCGATCAACCGGTCGAGGCCATCGG
The DNA here is from genome assembly GCA_964582505.1 of uncultured Ectothiorhodospiraceae bacterium. Taxonomy (GTDB): domain Bacteria; phylum Pseudomonadota; class Gammaproteobacteria; order Steroidobacterales; family XN24; genus XN24. The sequence continues at coordinate 15,159 of CAZOSZ010000027.1, forward strand.
GCGCGACGGCGAGGTGCGCGTCGCGCCGTTTGCTTTCAGCGGCATCGCCCACTGGCCTGAAGAGGGCGAGGCGGACTGAGATGCGGCGCTATGTCTTCCCGGGGCTGTGCATCGTGGCGCTGGTCATGGCGCTGCACACGCTGACCATCGCCTCCGGAATCCCTGCAGCGCTGGCCGTCGAGCCTCTGGAGATCGTCACCGCCGGCGGCACGACCCGGGTGTTCAACGCGCATGTCGCGGACACGCCCGAGGCACGCAGCCGCGGCCTGATGTACGTGACGCGCCTGGAACCGGACCAGGCGATGTTGTTCGATTTCGAGGTGCCGCAAGTCGTCACCATGTGGATGAAGAACACGCCCTTGTCGCTCGACATGCTGTTCATCGACGAGCACGGCCTGATCGCCCACATCGAGCGCCGCACCCGGCCGTTCTCGACCCGGCTGATTTCCTCCCGCTCCAGGGTGCTTGCCGTGCTGGAGATCGGCGGCGGTCGTGCCGAGCAGCTCGGCATCGCGGTCGGCGACCGCGTGTTGCACCGGATTTTCCCAGCCGAAACGCCGCCCGCCATGTAGGAGCGGCTTCAGCCGCGAACACCTGTCGCGGCTGAAGCCGCTCCTACGGCCGCTCCTGCAGCAAGGGTCAGGCGCCAGCCGACCAGGTTCTCGCCGGCATGGAACTGCAGCGCGCTACCACATTGCTCGTCCCGGCACGCTCAGCGCGCGCCTGCCGCGTGCAGCTGGTCCAGCAGCGTGCGCGTTTCAGTTCCCCAGCGAATCATCTGGCGGTCGAGTTCCGACCAGCTCCGCACGGCGTTCGCCTGGATCAGCTGGTAAGCGTGCGGACCTGCCCTGGCGTGCTTCGAGGCGCGCACCAGCACGTGCTTTGATACGCTGTCGTACAGTTCGATGACCAGCGTGGCATGGCCGACCGACGACACCCAGGCGCGGGCCTGGGGCTCATCGGGTGGCGAGGTGGAGACGAAATCCACCAGCCCCACCTCTGCCTGCAATACACCCGGTCCGGGCGATTCCACCCGCCGAAAGCTGGCCGACTGGTCGAGCGCCTCCGCCAGCCGCAGGCGGAAGCTCGCTTCGATCCGCTCGCGCAGCTTGAGCGGGATCGGGAAGCCGTCGCGGGTGCCGTGCGCCCGGGTCAGCTCTCTGCCCGTGCGCTCGCCGACGTCACGGTAGCTCACGCCGGTGGACTCGAGCAGCAATTCCCGATATGCGGCGAGGTCCGTCCCCGGCCGCACCCACAGCTCATCGAAACTCCCGCCCGACAGCCGCTGCAGACCGTCGGCCGACATTTCTCCGCTGGGCGTGAGCCTCGCCGGCGACGCGACGCAGGCGGCAATCGCCAGTACCGCAACGACGCAAAGCAAGGATCTGACTGAAACACTCATGGGCACTCCTCCCGCGCTTCCGGCCCTCGATGAGCTCTCCCGGGCCGGCCACGCCAGCGGCTCACAGCAGTTTCGACCGGCCCGGCCGGGCGTGGTTTCAAGCGGGCACGGCATCGAAGGCCACGGTGATGCGCGGCGCGTCGTCGTCAAACGGCACGGTGCCGTGCCAGATATAAGACGGAAACAACACGAGCTGGCCGGGGCGGGGCCGGATCACCCGCCGTGGCCCGACGCCCAGTTCGAGCTCAACCGGCGGCTCGCCAAACTGGATGCAGCCCGCGGTATCGCCCTTGGCCGGGTGCGTGACCGAGGGCGGCAGCGCGACATAGTAAGCCGAGCTGATCCAGCCCTCCTGGTGGAAGTGGTTGACGTGCCGGCCCGAGGACCTGAGTCGCACGGACCAGGACCCGGCGAAACGGATCCGGACCGACTTGCGCCGCAGGAAGGGATGCGACGGGTCCTCCGGGAGCCCGGAGGCATGGCGCGACACTGCGCGCTCGATCGCATCGCGCAGGCCGGCGATCACCGGGTCGCGGCGGCCGAACAGCACGCCTGAGGTCTGCGAGCCGCCGCGCAGGCTCTGGTTCACGGGTTCGCGCTGCGCAGTGTGCAGCCGCACCAGGGTCGCCTCCAGCGCGCGCAGGAATTCAGTCTCATCGGCATATCCCTGCGGCGGCTCGACCTCGACCTCGGCGACCAGCCGGTCGTAACCGCACAGCCAGTCCTCGCGCGAATCGCCGTTCAGCCGCCAGGCGACACCCAGGTAAGCGAGCGAGAGCTGGTTGTCCGGTTCGCGCTCGAGCGCTTCCAGGGCACGCGCCGCCGCTTGATCCGGCCTGCCGGCTCGCAGCAGGTGACAGACGTACAGGTTGATGAGTCCCGCGTCGCTGCGGATTCCTTCGTAGGCGCTGGCGAACAGCGCTCCCGCGGCCTCCCGCTGGCCCAGCATCTCCAGCGCGTCGGCCTCCATCGCAACCAGCGCTGGCGTGTCGCCGAGCGTTCGCATGGTGCGGATTTGCGCCAGTGCCTCGTGCGCGGACTTCGCCTCCAGCAGGAAACGGATGAATTCCATGCGCAGCCTGTGATTTCCCGGCTGGGCTTCGACCACGGCGCGAAACACCTCGCGCGGGTCCTCATCGGGCGCCAGAGCCGCGCCGTGCTCCCACAACACGTGGGCGAGCAGGGTGTGCCCGGGAACATACGCCGGCGCCGTGGCGGTCAGCCGCCGGACGACTTCCAGCGCCCTGGCGGCCTCGCCGAGGTCGAGTTGCGCGCTCGCCTCGGCATCGTCGACCTCGGGGCCGGAGAAGCCGGCGAGACGCGCCTGCCGGTAACAGTCCAGCGCATCCGTCGGGTCGCCCAGCAGCCGCCGCACGACGCCGAGGCTGGTCCAGGCGGCGCCGTTGCCTGGATCGAGCGAAACAGCACGGCGCAGCGCCGCCTCCGCCCCTTCCAGCTCGCCCCGCGAGCGGCGCGCCGAAGCCAGGGCCTGCCAGGCCGGCGAAGACCCGGGGCTCAGTGCCACCGCCCGGTCCAGCGCCTCGCAGGCTCCGCTCGCGTCGCCCGCATCGGTCAACGCAAGTCCGAGGTTCAGCCAGCCCTGGCCGTGTGCAGGCGCAAGCCCGAGCATGTGCCGGTACAGCTTGATCGCCTCCGGGATCCGGCCCATGCGGCACAGCAGGTTGGCGAAGTTGCCCAGCAGGTTCGGATCGTTTGGCGCCCGTGCGCGGGCCGCCTCGAAGGCCGAAGCAGCGCCGACCTGGTCACCCAGTGCCTTGGCACAAAGCGCCAGCATGTGAAGCGGGTCCGCGGACCCGGGCGCGCGCCGCGCGACTTCGCTGGCAATGGCCGCGGCATCGCGCGCCCTGCCTTGCTGCAGCAGCCCGAATGCCTCGCCCAGGCGGGCCGCGTCGGCCGGCGCGAGCGCGCCGCCGCGGGCCTGCTGTCCTTTCATGGCGTTGTCGCTCGACCCATGGCGCGGGCGCCGTTACTCCAGGCGCTCGACCTTCAACATTCTTCGCACGCCGTCAACGTACATGCGATAGCCGCCGAGCACGTTGCGCTCGATGCGCGCGTCGTACTGGCGGTCCGCGGCCAGCCGCATGTGCCGGGGCGTCCGCTCGGTTTCGCGCCAGACCTGTCCGTCCTCCAGCTGGAAGACGCCCAGTTCACGGGAATTGTAGGTTGCCGAGACGATCCGCACCGACGCGGGCTCGGGCCGCGCATCACGCAGCCGCTTGGCGGCCGCCACCTGCTCCGCGCCGAGGCCCGTGGGCTCGTCGGTGCCGGGCG
>CAZOSZ010000028.1:0-18704 GCA_964582505.1 uncultured Ectothiorhodospiraceae bacterium
CGCGCAGGCGGCCGACGGCGCGGGCCTCGGGGGTATTCAGGCGGCGTTCCCAGGCCGCGCGGGCCAGCCCGTCGCGGTCGGGGCTGTCGGTCCAGTCGTGCCCCAGTTCCCAGCACAGCGCGGCCGCGCTGCGCCAGGGCTCGCGGCCGGCGCGCTCCCCGCCTGGCAACCTGAAGGGACGGAAGCTGGCCACCCGGCGCCATTCGCCGGGCCGGCCAAGGAAGGTCTCGCCGCCCCACAAGGTGCCGTCGGCGCCGTAGCCGACGCCGTCCCAGGCGAACACCAGCATCGGCGCATCGCCGGGCAACTCGGCGGCGAGCGCCGAGGCGTGCGCATGGTGGTGCAGCACTTCGGTCAGCGGCAGCCGGCGGCGGCGCGCCCAGTGCGCCGTCGAATAGCCGGGATGGGCATCACAGGCCAGCGCCTCTGCCTGCACGCCGTAGAGCGCCTGCAGATCCGCGGCCACCTGTTCGAACACCGCCATGCTGCGCTCGGAATCCATGTCGCCGATGTGCGGCGAAACCACGCACCTGTCTCCCCACGCGAGCGCGAGGGTATTTTTCATGTGGGCCCCCACCGCAAGCACTGGCCGGGACACTGGCTGCGCGAGCTGCAGTTCGGCCGGCGCGCAGCCGCGGCCGATCCGCAGCGGGCGGGGCCGACCGCCCGTGGTCCGCCAGACCGGATCGTCGGCGGGCCGCACGATCGGCCGGTCGTGGTGCAGGCAGCCCTCGACCAGGTGGGCCAGCCGGGACTCGACCTCGTCACCGTCGGTGAGCACCGGCTCGCCGCTGAGATTGGCCGAAGTGGCCACCAGCGGCCGGCGCAGGCCCGTCATCAGCAGCGCATGCAGGGGACTGTAGGGCAGCATCACGCCAAGTTCCGCCAGGCCCGGCGCGAGCGACTCCGGCAGCCCGCCCGAAAGCTTGCCAAGCAGCACGATCGGGCGCTGCGGCGAGCAAAGCAGCGCTGCCTCGTCGGCGCTCGGCCTGGCGATGCGGCGCACCGCATCGAGCCCGTCGATGCCCTCCAGGGGCAGCATCACGGCCAGCGGCTTGGACGGGCGAGGCTTCAGCCTCCGAAGCCGGGCAATGGCCGCCTCATTGGCGGCGTCACAGACCAGGTGGTAGCCGCCGATGCCCTTGATGGCGACCAGCCGACCTGCCGCGACGGCCTCGATGCAACGCGCCAGGGCAGCCTCGGTGTCGGCCAGCCGGTCGCCGTCCGGGCCGGACCATTGCAGGCCGGGACCGCAGGCGGCGCAGGCGAGCGGCTCGGCGTGGAAGCGGCGATCGGCCGGCTGCTGGTACTCGCGGCGACACGCCGGGCACAGCGGGAAACCCGCCATCGAGGTGTTGGCCCGGTCGTAGGGCAGGGCGCGAATGATGGTGTAGCGCGGGCCGCACTGCGTGCAGTTGATGAATGGATAGCGGTGGCGGCGGTTGGCGGGATCGGCGAGTTCGGCCAGGCAATCCTCGCAGCTGAAATAATCGGGCGGCACGAAGATCCGCGGATTTGCGGTCGCCTCGCTTGGCAGGATGCGGAATGTGCCAGGGGCCTCGCCCTGCCATTCCTCGGTGCGCCTGAGAAGCGGCGAGGCGATCGCCGGCGCCTCGTCGATCACGGCGCGGCCGAAAGCCTCCAGCGCGTCCGCCGGGCCGCACACCAGCACTTCGACTTCGCCGACGGTATTGCGCGCCCAGCCCGACAGCCCATGGCGGGCCGCGAGGCGGAACAGGAACGGGCGAAAGCCGACGCCCTGGACCTGCCCGGTGATCCAGAGCCGGCGACCGGTGCTCAGGCCAGCTCCGCCGCCGAAGCGGCCCGGCTCACCTGCCGGGTTCTCCAAGGTGCGCATGGCCGTGGCTGCCGCCAGCCGGGTTTGCAGCATGCAGCCGCGCACCTTCGGACTTGATCGTCGGCCGGCGCGTGTTACCCGCCTCGACCCGGGCGCGCTGCGCCAGCAATTCGCCCTCGATCCAGTCGAGCCACTCGCGGATGCCTTCGCCCTTGCGCGGCGCAACACGCAACACCGGCGCCGCAGAGCCTACCAGCCTGAGCGCCTGTTCGGCGCGCTGCGGGTCAAAGTCGTCAAGCACCGGCAGCAGGTCGGTCTTGCTGAGCAGCAGCAGGTCCGCAGCGCGGAACATCACCGGGTACTTGGCCGGCTTGTCGTCGCCTTCCGGCACCGACAGCAGCGTGACGTTGAGGTGCTGGCCAAGGTCGAAGCTGGCGGGGCACACCAGGTTGCCGACGTTCTCGATAAACACCAGGTCCACGCCGTCGAGGTCCAGTCGATGCAGTGCCTCGTGCACCATGTGTGCGTCCAGGTGGCAGGCGCTGCCGGTGGCGATCTGCACAGCCTCGACGCCCTTGGCCCGGATCCGATCAGCGTCGTTTTCGGTCTCGAGGTCGCCCTCGATGACCACCATGCGGCGCGATGCTCCAAGCGCCTCGATGGTCGCCTCGAGCAGCGCAGTCTTGCCGGCGCCGGGTGAGGACATCAGGTTGACCGCCAGGATGCCGCGCGCATCGAAATGCGCGCGATTGTGATCAGCCTGGTGATCGTTCTCCGCCAGCAGGCTCCTGAGCACGGTAACAGCGGCGCGGCCGTCACCGGTCCTTTCGAGCCTGCCGCCGGCGGCGACCAGGTGCCGATTGCCGTCAGTGATGTTGCAGCCGCAGGTATCGCACATGGCGATCTCCGATGAGATTCAGTGTTGCAGTGAGTTATAACATTCCGGCACGCCCGGCGCCGGCCGCTGCCAGTTCGACCGACTCGAGCAGCATCTCGTCGCCCGAGGCGAGTCGCACCCGAAAACTGTTGCAGGCGGCGCACAGCATGCGATTGGCGGCCGCCACGGTGGTTTCGCCGCAGTCGCCGCAATGCACCGTCACGGCGGCCACCTCGATGAGCAGTTCAGCGCTGTCCGCGATGCTCCCGGCCGAGGCGATCGGGAAGGCCTGTCGCAGCAAGGCCGGCTCGACGCCCGACAGCGGCCCGATGCGCAAGCGTACGAGTTCCACGCGTCCGCCGCCGTTGGCCGCGGAAACGGCCTGCAGTTGCTGGACCAGCGCCTGGCAGACTGACAATTCGTGCATCGCTCACTCAGCCGCCGGCCCGCAAGTGATCAACCAGGGACATGTCGGCTGTTCCAGGGCCGGGGACCCATGGCTGCCAAGCTGCCATCACCCTCGGCACGGCGCAAGCTGGTAAATGTCCTGATGCGCCGGTCTGCACGGCCGTTATGCTGCAACCGCGGACAGCCGTCACGGCGAGACCGGGGCGATGAGCGAACATGTGAAGAACGGAACGCTGGTGCTCGGTGTCGGCAACACCCTTTTGACCGACGAGGGCGCCGGTGTGCGCGTGGTGGAGCTCCTCGCCGCGAAGAATCCGCAGGCGGCGGGCATCACCTGGCTGGATGGCGGCACCCTGAGCTTCACGCTGGCGACCGATGTCGAGGACGCCGAGCGGCTGATCGTGGTGGACGCCACCGAGCTGCGCGCCGCGCCCGGCACGGTGCAGGTGTTCGTCGACGAGGACATGGACCGGATGCTCGGCGGACACGGCAGGAGCATTCACGAGGTCGGCCTGATGGACCTGATGAACATCGCCCGGCTGACCGGGCGACTGCCCGTGCGCCGCGCGCTGGTCGGCATCCAGCCGGCAGTGGTCGACTGGGGCAGCGATCCCACTCCCGCGGTCGGTGTCGCGATCCCCGAGGCGGCCCGGCAGGTCGCCAGGCTGGTGAAGGAATGGACCGGACTCAGCCTGGTGGTCGAGTGAAGCCTTCCTGCTGCGTGAATTGCGTATTGAAGGGCCGTGCTCGACCCCTTAGATTGCTGCGTAAGGCATTGAACGAACGACAATCACCGTTGCGCAGCTCGCCCCGGGATGGGCATTTCGCGCACTCGGCGGAGGCGTCATGAGCGGTCTCTCCGGGATCGGAGTGAAAGTGGAGTCGGGCGGTGGACTGGAGCCCGAACTTCGCGGCAACACATTGCCTCTGCTGCATGAGATTCGTCACGCGCTGGCCCGGCTGATCGAGCAGGGCGAGCCGACCGTCATCGACATCCAGAGCCTGCCCATGGGCCCCGGCGACGACCGGCGGCTGTTCGCTGCGCTGGGCGACGGCGAAGTCCGGGCGGAACTCGAGGCCCTGGGCAAGACCGTGATCCGCGAGTCGCGCTATTCCGGCGTATGGATCATCGAGCACCTGAACGGCTCCGGCGGGATCGCCAGCCGTTTCATCGAGATCACCTGGGTACCGTCGCTCCTGCAGGCGCAGGCCGAGGACGTCCAGAACGGTCTCGCGGAGCTGACCGGCGCGCTCGCGTCGGGCGGCAACTGAAGACACCCGAGGAACCCTGTGCACGGGCAGAAGCAGGGTAGTGCGGAGGAGCACAGCATGGCAGCAAGCAAGACCGTAGGCGACGTCCTCCGGGCGCACGGCGTCAGCCGTCGTGGATTCATGAAGTTCTGCGCGGCCACGGCGTCGATGATGGCGCTGCCGCCCAGCATGGTCAGCGCGGTGGCGGCGGCCATCGAGAAGGCCCGCCGGCCCTCGGTGCTGTGGTTGCCGTTCCAGGAGTGCACCGGCTGCACCGAGTCGCTGACTCGCTCGCACTCGCCGACTGTCGAAGGCCTGATTTTCGATGCGATCTCGCTCGATTATCATCACACTTTGCAGGCCGCGGCCGGCCAGCGCGCCGAGGACGCCCTGCAACAGGCGATGAAGGAGAATTACGGCAGTTACCTGCTGCTGGTGGACGGCTCCATTCCGACCGGCGAGTTCGAGTCGTATTCCTGCACCAACGGTCACACTCACCTGTCAATGCTGAAAGAGGCTGCAGCCGGTGCGGCGGCGATCGTCGCCATCGGGACCTGCGCTTCATACGGCGGCCTGCCGAAGGCGAACCCGAATCCGACCAGGGCGGCCGCCGTGCAGGACATCATCAAGGACAAGCCGATCATCAATGTGCCCGGCTGTCCGCCGATCGGCACCGTGATGACCGGCGTGCTGGCGCATTACCTGACTTTCGGAACGATTCCCGAGCTCGACAAGTTCGGCAGGCCGATGGCCTTCTTCGGCCAGAACATCCACGACCGCTGTTACCGCCGGCCGTTCTACGACCGCGGGCTGTTCGCGGAGAGCTTCGACGACGAAGGGGCGAAAAAGGGCTATTGCCTTTACAAGCTCGGCTGCAAAGGGCCGGTGACCTACAACGCTTGCGCGACGCTCAAGTGGAACGACGGCACGAGCTGGCCGGTCCAGTCCGGGCACGGCTGCCTCGGGTGTTCCGAACCGGACTTCTGGGACAAGGGCAGCTTCTATCGGCCGCTGGCGGCGGCCTACTGGGGTGACGTGAAGACCGTGGGGATCACTGCAGCCGCCGGCGCCGCTGCGGCACTCGCTGCCGCCGCTCTGGCACGCGGCAAGCAGAAGAAGGCGCAGCAGGAGAACCAGGGATGAACGAGGGACTCTACATCGAGGGCATGGCCCTGCTCGACTTCGCCCGCGGGCCCGCGCTCAGGTGGGCCGTGATGATATTCGTGGTCGGCGTCGTCTGGCGCCTCGGTGCGCTGCTGTTGTACTCGCGCGAGGATCTCTCCGCGCCGAAGGGCGGCACCGCGGCGGGCGGCTTCAAGACGATCCTGACGCGCTCGGCACCGCCGCACGAGCTCGAAAAGGATATCAAATTCCAGCATTATTCTGGCTACGCCTGGCACATCAGCATGTTCATCGTACTGCTGTTTGGCACGCCGCACATGCTGTTCTTCAAGGGCATCCTGGGCTTTGGCTGGCCTACGCTGCCCACGACCTACATCACCTTCTTCAGCGTGCTCACGACCGTCATTCTGCTCGTCCTGCTGGCGCGCCGAGTGACGAACCCGGTGCTGCGGCAGATCTCTACGCTGGACGACTACATCAGCTGGTTCATGGCATTCCTGCCGTTCCTGACGGGGCTCATGGCTTACATGCACGTCGGCTTCGGCATGCGCTATGAGACCGTCCTGGCATTGCACATCCTGAGCATCTGCCTGCTGCTGGTCTGGTTCCCGTTCGGCAAGCTGATGCATGCCGTCTTTATCTGGCCGTCCCGTTACAAGGTTGGAGCCGCCTTTGCAAGGAGAGGGGTACGGGCATGAGCGCGACCACGATTCCTGACTACGGCACCCTCGGGGCGCGGGCTGCGGCCGGCCTGAAGCCGAAGTCGCTGTCCGACGAGCAGAAGGTTGCGCGTGCCAAGCAGGCGTTCATCGCCGGCATTGATGCAGACATGGCCAGCTATCTCGAATCCTGCATTCATTGCGGGATGTGCGCGGAGGCCTGCCACTTCTTCATCTCCACGAAGGATCCCGCGTACACGCCGATCTACAAGGTCGAACCGCTGAAGAAGGTGTACCGGCGCGAGGTCGCACCGATGCGCTGGCTGAACCGGATGTTTACCCGCGACATTACGGTGGCCGACCTGGAAGCCTGGCAGGAGTTGGCCTACGACTCGTGCACCCAGTGCGGGCGCTGCAGTCTGCTGTGCCCGATGGGTATCCACATCCAGAGCATGATCCAGGTCGTGCGCAGCGGCCTTTCGGCCGCGGGCCTGGCGCCGGCTGAGCTGCAGGCCGTATCCGACGAGCAGAAGGACTACGCCACTATCCTCGGCGCCGGCTCCGATAAGCTGCGCGAGGTCGTCGAGCGCGTGCGCGCCATGGGTATCGACGTGCCGCTGGACAAGGACAAGGCCGACGTCATGGTTTTGTCCACGGCGCTTGACTTCCTGCGTGACGAACACGTGGTGGCCGCCACTGCGAAGATCATGAACAAGCTTGGTGCGAACTGGACGATTCGCAGTGACGGTTTCGAGTCGGCGAACTTCGGTGCGCTTTCCGGCGACACCCAGGCGCAGACGCGCATCAGCAGGCGGGTCATCGACGCGGCAATTGCCTGCGGCGCCAGCAAGGTCATCGTCGCCGAGTGCGGCCATGCGTTTCCGGTGCTGCGCTGGGAGGCCCCGACTCTGTATGGCAAGGCGCTGCCCTTCGAGGTCCTTTCGGTGGCCGAGTTCCTCGGCCAGGAAGTCAAGGCTGGGCGGCTGAAGCTCAGCAAGGCGAGCAATGGTATGGGTCACGTGACCTTCCACGACCCCTGCAAGATCGGCCGCATGGGCGGCTCCCTGCAGGAGGCACGCGATGTGCTGGCTGCGCTGGGTGTGAAGCTCACCGAAATGGAGTCCCACGGCCGGACCAACCTCTGCTGCGGCGGCGGCGGCGGCGTGGTGATGCTGAAGAGCGCTGACACACTGCGGCAGAAGGCCTTCGAGCTGAAACGCGAGGAAGTCGAGCGGACCGGGGCGCCGACGGTGGTGACTGCCTGCAATACGTGCATGCAGAGCCTTGAGATGGGCAAGGCGCGGCTGAACTGGGACAAGGAGATCGTCAACCTTGTCCAGGTGGTCAGCGAGAACCTGGCCTGAGCCCGGCACGCAGGTAGCGAACGTATGACAAGGATCGGGGTACTAATATGAGCAATCGAGTCGTCGTAGACCCGATCACCCGCATCGAAGGCCACCTCCGTGTCGAGGTCCAGATGCAGGGTGATCGCATCGAGAAGGCGTACTCCTCGGGCACCATGGTGCGCGGCATCGAGATCATCCTGCGGGGGCGCGACCCGCGGGACGCCTGGGCCTTCACCCAGCGCATCTGCGGGGTCTGCACGCTGGTGCATGGCATGGCCTCGATCCGGGCGGTCGAGGACGCGTTGAAGTACGATATTCCGCACAACGCGCAGCTGATCCGCAACCTGATGATCGGCGCGCAGTATGTGCACGACCATGTCATGCACTTCTATCACTTGCATGCGCTGGACTGGGTGGACGTGGTGTCGGCGCTGAGCGCGGATGCCGCCGCGACCGCGGAGCTGGCGAAGGCGGTTTCGCCGAGCTGGCCGAAGTCCTCGGAAGGGTATTTCCGCGACGTCAAGAAGAAGCTGCAGGAGTTCGTCGAAGGCGGACAACTCGGCATCTTCGCCAACGCCTACTGGGGTCACCCGGCCTATAAGCTGCCGCCCGAGGCTAACCTCATGGCGGTGGCTCACTATCTCGAGGCACTGGCCTGGCAGCGAGACGTCGCCAAGCTGCATACCATCTTCGGCGGCCGCAACCCGCACCCGAACTTCGTGGTCGGCGGCGTGCCTTGCCCGATCGACCTGAACTCGGACTCGGCGATCAATGCCGAGCGCCTGTCGATGGTGCAGAACATCATTACCATGATGAAGACCTTCGTCGACCAGGTTTACGTGCCGGATACACTTGCGATCGCCGGCTTCTACAAGGACTGGTTCGGCCGCGGCGAGGGCCTGGGCAATTTCATCTCCTTCGGTGACATGCCGTCGAAGACGATGAACGACCCGGACAGCTTCCTCGTCCCACGGGGCGCGATCCTCAACCGGAACATCAACGAGCTCCACCCGGTGGATTTCGCAGATCCCGATGGCATCCAGGAGTTTGCCTCGCATTCCTGGTACGACTACTCGGGGGGGAAGGAGCGGGGCCTGCATCCATGGGACGGCGAGACCACGCTCGACTACGACGGCCGCGGCGGTCCACAGCCGCCTTACAAGCAGCTCAACGTGGACGACGGCTACAGCTGGTTGAAGTCGCCGCGCTGGAAGAGCAACTCCATGGAAGTCGGTCCGCTGGCGCGGGTGCTGGTGATGTATGCAAGCGGCCACGAGCAAACCCGCGAACTGGTCAGCTACACGCTGCGCACCATGGAAGCGCCGGTGGATGCCCTGTTCTCCACGCTTGGCCGCACGGCCGCGCGGACGCTGGAGACCAAGATCATCGCCGACGCCATGCAGGGCTGGATGGACCAGCTGCTGGGCAACATCCGCGATGGCGACACCAAGACCTTCAACAAGGTCCTATGGGACCCCTCGAGCTGGCCGAAGGTCGCGAAAGGTGTCGGCGTCCACGAGGCTCCGCGCGGTGCGCTGTCGCACTGGGTCGTCATCAAGGATGGCCTGATCGACAACTACCAGTGCGTCGTGCCGAGCACGTGGAACGCCGGGCCGCGCGACGCGCAGGGCGTCCCTGGGGCCTACGAGGCGGCCCTGCAGGACAACCACCAGCTGTACGACCCCGAGCAGCCGATCGAGATCCTGAGAACTATCCACAGCTTCGATCCCTGCCTTGCCTGCGCAGTCCACGTGACCGATCCGGACGGCCGGGAGCTGATCGAGGTGAAGGCACTCTAGAAGCGCTCTCGTCCAACGGCCGTCGAGGCCTGATGCGGAAGCCCGGCGAAAGCCGGGCTTCCTGCATTTCGGGGATGGTATGCTGCGCCGGTCTGCCGGGGGGCGAACTGGAGCGGCCCGGATGGAAGAGTGGTTCAGCCCTGACAAAGTCTTCGAGCTTGGCGGCACCGCCTGGGCCTGGCTGCTGGAGCATGTCTTCGTGGTGGCCAACCTGGTGCAGCTCGTCGCGGTGGCCGTGGCGCTGGCCGGCGCGGCCTTCGCGGCACCCCGCCTGAGACGATTTGCGACTGGCGTGTCGGTCACGCCGCGCTGGCGTCGCTTTCTCGACAGCCTGTATCCGTTGCTGCTGCCGCTGGCCTGGCTGCTGCTGGTCGGCGTGGCCTGGCAGGCCGCCGTGCTGCAGGGCTGGTCGTCGCGAATCCTGGAGATCGCCGCGAGTCTGCTGATGGCCTGGGTGGTGATCACGATTGCCTCCCGTGTGATCAGCAATCCGGTCTGGGCGCGCGCGGTGGCGATCTCGGCATGGACCATCGCCGCTCTCAACATTCTCCGGCTGCTCGACCCGACGGTGGCGCTGCTCGACTCGGTCGCGATCAACTTCGGCGCAGTGCGGATCTCACTGCTGACGGTCACCAAGTCGGTGTTCGCTCTGGCGGTTCTGCTGTGGTTCGCCACAGTGGTTTCGGAGTCGCTCGAGTCGCGCCTGCGACACAGTCCGAACCTGACGCCGTCGGTGCAGGTGCTGTTCGGTAAGCTGCTGAAGTTCAGTCTGATCACCATTGCGGTATTGGCCGCGATCTCCACCACCGGCATGGATCTCACGGCACTGGCGGTGTTCGGCGGCGCGGTCGGCGTCGGCATCGGCCTGGGCCTGCAGAAAGTCGTTGCCAACCTGTTCTCAGGCCTGATTCTGTTGCTCGACAAGTCCATCAAGCCCGGCGACGTCGTGGCGGTGGCGGGCACTTACGGATGGGTCAATACGCTCGGCGGGCGCTATGTGTCGGTGGTGACGCGCGACGGCATCGAGCACCTCATTCCGAACGAGGAGTTCGTCACCACGCGGGTGGAGAACTGGACGCACTCGAACAGCAAGATCCGTCTCAAGATCCCGATCAGCATCCATTACGACTCCGACGTGGAGCAGGCCCTCGAGCTCTGTGTGAGTTGCGCAGCCGAGATCTCCCGCGTGCTCGCCGACCCGAGTCCAGTTTGCCAGTTGCGCAGCTTCGGCGACAACGCGGTGGAGCTGGAACTGCGCATCTGGATCAACGATCCGATGAACGGCATCAACAATGTGCGCAGCGACATCCTGAGGCGCATCTGGAAGGCCTTCCACGAGGCCGGCATCCAGATCCCGTATCCGCAACGCGACCTGCACCTTCGCAGCGCCGAGCCCTTGCGCGTCAGCATCGAGGGCCAGCCGGCCGAGGCTGGGGAATGACGCGGATTCCCGGATGAGCGAGCGCAGGGGACTGGGACCGGGGGCCTTCGAGCCACCGCCGCCGGGTGGTGCCTACCAACCCTATGTGCGTGCCAGCGAAGACCTGCCGGAGTTCACCCTCAAGGCGATCGGGCTGGGCATCGTGTTCGGCATTGTGTTCGGCGCGGCCAACGCCTACCTTGGCCTGCGCGCCGGCCTGACCATCAGCACGTCCATCCCGGTGGCAGTGATGACCGTGGCGGTGTTTCGCGCGCTCGAGACCTTCGGCCGGCGCGGCAGCCTGCTGGAGGCCAACCTGGCGCAGACCGTCGGCTCCGCTTCCAGCTCGCTGGCCAGCGGAATCATCTTCACCCTGCCGGCGCTGTTCCTGTGGGGCGTGTCGCCCTCGCTCTTGCAGATGACCATGCTGGCAATGTGCGGCGGACTGCTCGGCATCCTGTTCATGGTGCCGCTGCGGCGCTTCCTCATCGAGCGCGAGCATGGTCGCCTGCCGTACCCTGAAGGCACTGCTTGCGCCGAGGTGCTGGTGGCCAACGAGGTGGGCGGCGGCAACGCGCGCTTCGTGTTCATCGGCCTGGCGGCGGGCGCCGCCTTCAAGGCGCTGACTTCGTGGGCGCGCGCGATACCCGATGCCGTGCACCTGAAGCTGCCCTGGCCGCGCAAGGCCGAGCTGGGCATGGACCTCTCGCCGGCGCTGTTCGGCGTCGGTTATATTCTCGGCCCGCGGATCGCTGCCGTGATGGTCGGGGGCGGCCTGCTGTCGTGGCTGGTGATCATCCCGGCGCTCGATACCTGGGGCGCCGGCCGCAGCCTGCCGTTGTACCCGGAAACCGCGTTGTTGATGGCGGACATGACGCCCGGACAGCTGTGGAGCCGCTACGTGCGCTACATCGGGGCGGGCGCTGTGGCCACGGCCGGAATCATTACCCTGGCGCGCAGCCTGCCGGTGATGATCGACAGCTTCCGTGTCGGCTTCGGCCAGCTGGCGAAACAGCGCGGCGAGCGGCCGGTCGCGGTGCCACGTACCGGCCGCGACCTGCCGCTGAAAGTGGTCGCCATCGGCGTCTTGCTGGTGGTCGCGACGCTCGCCTTCGTGCCGGTGCCCTTCGGAGAAGTCGGCGGCGCCACCCACCGGCTGGTGGCCGCGATCTGCGTGGCGGTGTTCGCGTTTTTCTTCGTTACCGTGGCGTCGCGGATCGTCGGCCTGGTCGGCGTCACCAGCAATCCGACCAGCGGCATGACCATTGCTGCTCTGCTCGGCACCTCGGGCATCTTCCTGGCGATGGGCTGGACGGATCTGAGCGGCAAGGCCGCGGCGATCACCGTCGGCTGCGTGGTCGCGATTGCCGCCTCGATCTCCGGTGACACCTCGCAGGACCTGAAGACAGGTTACCTGCTCGGCGCCACGCCGCGCCGTCAGCAGATCGGCGAGCTGGTCGGCGTGCTGAGCTCGGCGGTATTCGTCTGTCTTGCAGTGCTGCTGCTGGCCGAGACCTTCGGCTTCGGCAGCGCCGAGCTTCCGGCGCCGCAGGCGACGCTCATGAAGCTGGTGATCGACGGCGTGCTCGACCAGTCGCTTCCCTGGGGGCTGGTGGGGCTCGGCATCGGCATTGCGGTGGCATGCGAGCTGCTGCGGATCCCGTCGCTGCCGTTTGCGGTCGGCGTGTACCTGCCGGTTTCGACCATGACGCCGATTTTCCTCGGCGGCTTGCTGCGCTTGTGGGGCGAGCGCAGCGCGCGCGACGCTGGCGAGGTCATGGATCGCCGCGAGCGCGGCATCCTGCTCGGCAGCGGCTTCGTCGGCGGCGAGGGGCTGCTCGGCGTGGGCATCGCCGGAGCGGCGTTCGTGCTCGGCCGACGTCCAGCCGGGCTGGGCACCGGCTGGCTCGGCAGCGAGATGGTGGCGATGGGGGTCGGGCTGATGGCGTTCGCCGCATTCGCCGCGTGGTTCAACCTGCAGGTGCGGCGTGACACAGGCTCGGCATGAGCCCGGCAGCGGCGCCTGTCGCGGCGGCGCACGCCTTGGCGTGTGGCTGGCGCTGTTGTTCTGGCCGCTCATCGGCTGGACGGCCGCGCCAGCGGCGGAGGTCGCCGAGACGCTGCGGCGCTCGGTGGAGCTGCTGCGCAGCACCGCCCGGCTAACGGTGGCCGGGGAGAACGTGCTTTCGGCTCGCGGCTTGCCGGAGATCTACGAGTCGCGGGGCTTCCGGCCGCTGTGGAACGATCGGACCGCCGAAGAGGCGCTGCTCGGCGAGATCGCGGCGGCGGGCGGCGACGGACTCGACCCGGCCGATTACCACTTCGACGCCATCCGGCTTGCACTGGAGCGCCGCGCCGCGGAACCGGCCAGTGCTGCAGCGGCGGCGACCGCCGAGTTGCTGCTGACCGACGCGCTGTTGCGGGTCGCCGCTCACCTGCATTTCGGCAAACTCGATCCTGCCAGCCGGCAGCCGCGCTGGGACCTGGACGGCCGGATCCGCGGCGAACCCGGCCTCGCCGTCGTCGTGCGGATGGCGTCGCGAGGCGGACTGGCGGTCCAGCTGAACGAATTGCGGCCCCTGCAACCTCTGTACGGGCGCCTGAAGTCCGCCCTGGCCCGCTACCGGATTATCGAGCAGGAAGGCGGCTGGCCGAGGATCCCGCCAGGCCAGGTGCTGCAAACCGGGATGCAGGACCCGCGCGTCGCGCTGTTGCGCCGCCGCCTGTCGCTGACCGGTGACTTGCGAGGCGCGACGCTAGACTCGGCAGTTTTCGACGCGGATCTCGAACAGGCGCTGCGGCGCTTCCAGACACGACACCAGCTCGAGGCGGACGGCGTGCTCGGACCGGCCACACTGCGCGCGCTGAACCGGCCGGTGGAGGATCGCATCGAGCAGCTGCTCGCCAACCTGGAGCGCGCCCGCTGGCTGTTGCCCGAGGTCCGCGGCTACTTCCTGCTCATCGATCCGGCCGGCACCCAGGTGGTACTGATGGACAACAGCCAGCCGGTGCTCGCCCAGGGTGCGGAATTCGCCCCGCCAGCGCGCGATGCCCGGGAGTTCCGCAGCGATCTTCGCTACATGGTGGTGCATCCGGACTGGGTATTGCCTGAATCGCTGGTCGCTGCACAGGTGGCGCCACTCGCCCGCGACCGTCCCGCAGAACTTTCCGCCCGCGGTCTCGAGCTGTTCGACCGGGCCGGGCGCCCGCTGGAGGCGGCGCGCGCCGACTGGTCGCAACCGGGGGCCGTGATCGTGCGCCAGCAGCCGGGGCCACGAAGTTTCCTCGGTCCGCTGCGATTTTCGATGCCCAATCCGCAGCAGCTGTTCCTGCACGGCGGACCGGAGACTGGCGAGGCCCTGCCCGGTTCGATCCGGCTGGCGAATCCCGTGGCCCTGGCGGGCGCGCTCGCCGGCCCCGCTGCCGGCTGGAGCCCACAGACGCTGGAGAACGCGCTGACCGCGGGCCAGCCGCGCACCCTGGTGCCGGCGACGCCGGTGCCGGTGCTGTATGCCCACTGGAGCGCATGGGTGGGCGGCGATGGCGGGGTGTCGTTCAGATCGGGCCTGGAGCAGCGCGATGCCCAGATCCTGGCGGGACTGCGGCAGCCCGCCCGGGCGCGCTGAGTGTCTCGGCCCGCGGAATCGCTGTCCTTTGCCAGCCGGCGTGCTCCGCGCATAATCGTGGACCGACCGCAGGATCCGCTCGCAGGTATGGAACAGCTGACCGCCCTCGATGCCGCGTTTGTCTATCTGGACTCGCGCAATGCGCCGATGCATGTTGGCGGGCTGCACCTGTACGCGCCGGCGGGTGGCAAGTTCGGCTTCGACGCTTTCCGCGCGCACATCGCCGCCAGTCTCGATGGCTCCCCGGTGTTCCGCCGCCGGCTGGTGCAGGTGCCGATGCGTCTCGGCCGGCCGTACTGGATCGAGGATCCGCAGTTCGACCTCGACCTGCACCTGCAGCACTCCGCGCTGCCGCAGCCGGGCGACTGGGAACGGCTGCGCGAGCTTGCGCAGCGAATGTTCTCGCGGCCGCTGGATCCGGACCGACCGCTCTGGCACCTGACCTTCGTTTCTGGCCTGGCGGGCTTCCCGCAGCTGCCGCCCGGCAGCTTCGCCGTGATCTCGCGGGTTCACCATGCGGCCGCCGACGGTCTCGGCACACTCGACATGTTCAATGCCATGTGGAGTACCAGGCCCAGGCGCCACCGGCCGGGGCGCGACTCCGGTTGGCAGCCCGAGCCGCTGCCGGGCGCCGTGGAGCTGCTCAAGCGCAGCGTCGGCGGCATGTTCAGCCAGCCCGGTGAGACCCTCAACTGGGCCGCCGGCATGCTGCGCGGCGGAATCGGCGCCGGCCGGGAGTTCATTGCCCGCGACCACCACGCACCGCCCCGGCTGTTCCAGGCGCCGCGCAGCCCGTTCAACGTGCCGATCAGTTCGCGACGCTGCTTCGATGCGGCGCTCTTGCCGCTGGACGAGATCCGTGCGATCCGCGCGGCGGTGCCCGGCGCCACGGTCAACGATGTGGTGCTGGCGGTCTGCAGTGGCGGCCTGCGCCGCTACCTGCAGGCCTACGCGCGGCTGCCGGAGAAGGACCTCGTGGCGATGGCGCCCATCTCCATCCGTCACAGCGTGGAGCAGGGCGGCAATCGCGTGTCGGCCATGCTGGTGCCACTGGAGGTTGGTACCCGCGACCCGATCAAGCGCCTGCGCCGAATCCACGCGCACGCCGTTGCAAGCAAGGCCTACACCGACGCAATCGGCGCACGCACCCTGGCGGACACTTCACGTTTCGTGCCGTACTCGCTCGCCACCGCCGCAGCGGGGCTGTATTCGGGGTTGCACCTGGCGCGTTATCACCGCCCGCCGTTCAACCTGGTGATCACCAACGTGCCGGGACCCCGTGAGCCCCTGTACCTCGGCACCGCGAAGCTGCTCGAGGGCTACGGCACGGCGCCGGTGCTCGATGGGCTCGGGCTGATCCTGGTGGTCACCAGTTACCGCGACACGCTTTCGGTGAGCGCGACCGCCGCCTTCGAGGCGGTGCCCGACATCGAGCGTCTGGTGGAGCACATCCGTGCAAGTTTTGCCGAGCTCAGCGAGGCGATCGCGGCGCAACACGCGGCACCGGCAACGGGCACCCGCAAGGCGCGGGCAGGCCGCAGGGTGCGTGGTGCAGGCTGACGAGGACGTCGGGCCTCCGCCGCTGCTCTGGCAGCTGCTCGAGGGCCGTGCGCTGGTGGAGCTCGGCGCGATGGCCTGGCTGTACCCGTTGCTGCGTATGGCACCCCCTGGAGACGGGCACCCCGTCCTGGTGCTGCCCGGTTTCCTCGCCAGCGGCAACTCCACCTATCCGCTGCGCCAGTTCCTGAAGTCGCTGGGCTACGCCGCGCACCGCTGGAAGCTGGGCCGCAACCTCGGCGGCGTCGGCGAGAAGGAGCAGCAAGTGCTGGCCCGCATGCACGAATTGCGGCAACGATACGGGCGCAAGGTCAGCGTGATCGGCTGGAGTCTCGGTGGACTGTATGCGCGGGAACTCGCCTGGCTGGCGCCCGACGATGTGCGTCTGGTGATCACCCTGGGAAGCCCGTTCCGGCATCACGCAGGCACCACGGTGACGCTGCTCTACGAGGACGTCAGCGGCCAGCGAGTGGCCAACATGGACCCGGCATTGCTGGCCCGGCTGCCACGTCCGCCGCCGGTCCCTTCGACTTCGATCTACACG
The DNA here is from genome assembly GCA_964582505.1 of uncultured Ectothiorhodospiraceae bacterium. Lineage (GTDB taxonomy): Bacteria > Pseudomonadota > Gammaproteobacteria > Steroidobacterales > XN24 > XN24. Next base: position 16,408 of record CAZOSZ010000028.1, read on the forward strand.
CGCAGCGACGGCGTGGTGCACTGGCGCTGCTCGCTCGAGCAGCCCGCAGCGACCGCCGAGAACATCCGCGTCTACGGCAGCCACTGCGGTCTCGGCCACAACCCGATGGTGCTGTGGGCGATCGCCGACCGGCTGGCGCAGCCGGAGGGTAAATGGCGGCCGTTCAAGCGCCAGGCATTCCGGCGCTTCGCGTACCCGGAACCGGACACCTCATGGTGAAGGAGTTCGTCGACGCTGCCAACCAGTTGATGTGGGGTTCGCTGCTGATCTGGCTGCTGCTCGGCGCGGGCCTGCTGTTCACCGTGCGCTCGGGCTTCATCCAGTTCAGGCATTTCGTCCACACCTTCGGCGTAATGAAGCGCAGCTTCCGCCGCGAGCATGGCGGCATATCCTCGTTCGAGGCCTACTGCACCAGCCTCGGCGCGCGCGTCGGCACCGGCAATCTCGCCGGGGTGGCCGTGGCGCTGGAACTCGGCGGGCCGGGCGCGGTGTTCTGGATGTGGGTGACGGCGATGCTCGGCATGGCGACGAGCTTTTTCGAGTCCACCCTGGCGCAGCTGTTCAAGGTGCCGAACGGCGACGGCACTTACCGCGGCGGGCCGGCCTATTACATGCAGCATGGCCTGGGTTGGCGCTGGATGGGCGTGCTGTTCTCGGTGTTCCTGATCGTCTCCTATCCGATCGCCTTCAACGGCGTGCAATCGAACTCGATGGCCCACGCGGTCGAACAGGCGGCCGGGATCGACACGCGAATGACCGGCTTGCTGACGGCTGTCCTGGTCGGGCTGGTGATCTTCGGCGGCATTCGCCGCATCGCCCGGGTGGCCGAGATCGTGGTGCCTTTCATGGCGATCGCCTACCTCGGCACGGCGCTGTGGCTGGTCGGCATGCACCTCGATCTCATGCCGGGCGTGATCCGGCTGGTGGTGGAAAGCGCCTTTGGCATCGGCCAGGCGGCCGGCGGCGTGCTCGGCTACGGCATCTCCCAGGCGCTCATCAACGGGGTGCGCCGCGGCCTGTTTTCCAACGAGGCCGGGTCCGGCAGCGCGCCGATCGCCGCGGCCACCGCCGATGTGCGCCACCCCGCCAGCCAGGGCTATGTGCAGATGCTCGGCGTGTTCACGGACACGATCGTGATCTGCAGCTGCACAGCTGCGATCATCCTGGTGTCGGGCCAGTTCGAGCCCGGCGCCGGGGTCACCGGCATGGCGCTGACGCAGGCCGCGATGAGCGCGCTGGTGGGAGACTGGGGCGCCGGCTTCATGGCGATCGCGCTGTTGTTCTTCGCCTTCACTTCGATCATGGCGAATACTTACTACGGCGAGAGCAGCCTGGCCTTCATCTACCCCGACAGGCACCTGCTGACGGTTTATCGCTGTGTCGTGCTTCTGGGCATCTTCACAGGTTCGCAGCTCGACCTGCCGCTGGTGTGGGCCATGGCCGATCTCTCGATGGCCTTCATGACCATCGTCAATCTGGTCGCGGTGCTGTTGTTGTCCGGACTGGTCGTCAAGCTGGCGCGCGATTACCACGCCCAGCTCGCACTGCGCATCGAGCCGGTGTTCAACGCCTCTCGCATCCCGGGCCTCGCGCAGCGCCTCGTCAAGGGCAGCTGGTGATCGGGCGTTCGCTGCTCGAGCGCGGCCTGGCGGCCGCGGCCATCCTGGCGCTGGCCACGCTGGCCGTCTGGCTGCGCGTCGCCGGCGGGCCGGCGACGCTGCCGGGCGTGCCGCTGGGACTCTCCCCGGATAGGCTCGAGATGCTCGCGGCGGCGTTCCCGGCGCCCGTCGACGAGGCACTTCAGTGGCCGCGCGATCATGGCGCCAAGCCCGATCAGTTCGTCGAGGCCTGGTCGTTCGCCGGCCTGCTCAAGGACGCTGACGGCGGCAGGCACGGCTTTCAGCTCGCGTTCCTGCGCATCGCATTGCAGCCGGAGCGCGACGCGCAGGAACGCGCCTCGGCGTGGGCCACGCGGGAGCTCTACCGCGCGCGGCTGGTGATCGCGCCGGAAGGCGAGGCCGCGTATGCCGAGGAGCGCTTCGCCCGCGCCGCACTTGGCCTGGCCGGATCCGGAGCAGAGCCGCCGCGCGCCTGGCTGGAGGACTGGGCTTTCCGTTTCGACGAAGCCGACGGCGTGTTTCTCTTGCGGGCTGCGGGCGACGACCGAGCGCTCGCGCTGCGCCTGCGGCTGCCGGCCGCACCGGCAGCACCGCTCGGCGGGGACAGCCACCGCGGCTACTGGTGGCCGGCGTTGCTGGCGGACGGCTCACTGTCGATCGGCGGGCGCCCGGTGGCGG
>CAZOSZ010000029.1:0-18125 GCA_964582505.1 uncultured Ectothiorhodospiraceae bacterium
AAAACCGGCAACGGGTGACCCCCGTTCGAGGGTTCGAATCCCTCCCTCTCCGCCAATAGAATCCAGACCACCTTCCAGGGATTCGAACCCTCGAACAGTAAAGCCCCGGGTTCGACCCGCAGCCGGCGCAGCCGGCGGAGGGGTCGGACGCCGCAGGCGGCCGACTCATCCCTCCCTCTCCGCCAATAGAATCCAGACCACCTTCCAGGGATTCGAACCCTCGAACAGTAAAGCCCCGGGTTCGACCCGCAGCCGGCGCAGCCGGCGGAGGGGTCGGACGCCGCAGGCGGCCGACTCATCCCTCCCTCTCCGCCAAGTGGAACCCAACGTCCCTACAGGGATTGCTGGCCGCATTGCGGCCAGTGCATGGGATCGTCATCCTCTCGGTGCCCGGTGTTGGCCGTCGCTGAAGCGTGCCAGCCAGACCTGAAAGCGCGTGACCATCACCCGGTTCGATCGGATCGATCCCCACGCTGACAAGGCTGGTTCGCCTGAAAATTTTGTGCTATTTACTTCCGCTCTCGAAAAAGAAGCCGCTCCCAGTCGTCGTTTCCGATGTCAGGAGCGAATGTAAAAATCCCGGGAAGAGGGGGGGTAATGTGATGACGCACAAGAAATTGCTGCGCGCGCTCGGACCGATTCTGGCCGGCGTCGCACTGGGGGCTCTGTCGGTCACTGCTGTTGCGGCACCGCCCGCTGGCAAGGGCCAGGGCCAGGGCATGAAAGTCCACATCGACAAGGAGACGGGCCAGCTACGGGCGCCGACGGCCGAGGAGGCCCGGGCCCTGGAGGAGACTGCTACCCAACGGAAGCTCACCGAGCAATGGTGGGACGAAACCGTACCACGGCTGGGCGACGAGGATATCGTCACGCTGCCGAACGGCACGGTGGCTGCAAGGCTCGATTCCAGCTATCTGGAAGCCTTCGCCGTCCGGATCGAGGACGGCAAGCTGGTCGGGTTGCACGCGCACCCGGACGGCACGGAGCTGACGGACGTCGAGGAGGTGGCCGATGACCGCTAGGCGGACCGGACTGCTTGCGGCCGTCGCCGCGGGCCTGAGCCTCGGGCTTGCCCTGCCGGCGAGTGCGGCACAAATCATCCTTGTCACGGCTGATCCACCAGGTCAGGGTCTGAACGACGAAACCCCGGCCACGCCCACGGGGCTGAACCCGGGCACGACCCTCGGCCAGCAGCGCCAGGTGGCATTCTTCTATGCCGCCCAGCTGTGGGGCAAGGTGCTCGAGAGCGATGCCACCGTGTTCGTCGGGGCCAGTTTTCAGGCGCTCACCTGCACGGCGACCAGTGCAGTGCTCGGCTCCGCCGGCACCACCTTTGTGTTCCGCGACTTCCCGAACGCACCGAAGGCCGGCACGTGGTACTCGTCGGCGCTCGCTGACGCGCTGGCCGGAGTAGATCTGAATCCGGGCTTCATCGACATCAACTCCCGGTTCAACAGCCGCATCGGTACCGATCCGACCTGCCTCGGAGGCAGGAGCTGGTATTATGGCCTGGATCACAACCCGCCTCCCGGCGACATCGACTTCCTGAATGTCGTGATGCACGAGATCGGGCACGGCCTTGGCGTGCAGGGCTTCTCGAACCTGACGACTGGAGCGTTTTTGGCGGGTTTCCCCGGGGTGTACGAGCACTTCACGTTCGACAATACCTTGCTCAAGAACTGGGCCGAGATGTCGGATGGAGAGCGGGTCTTCTCGGGCGTCAACGACGGCAAGGTCGTGTGGAACGGTGGCCAGGTGTTCGCCGGTACGGCCTTGGTCCTGGGACCACGTCCGGTCGTGATCATCAACTCGCCGCCAGCGATTGCGGGCACGATCGACGTGCAGACTGCGAGCTTCGGGCCGGGCCTGACGCTCGAAGGCCTGACGGGCGACGTCGTCCTGGCCGACGACGGCACAGGCAACACGGAAGGGTGCGGGCCGATCACCAGCCCGGTCGCCGGAAACATCGCACTCATTGACCGTGGCACCTGTAACTTCACGGTCAAGGTGGCAAATGCCCAGGCCGCCGGGGCCATCGCCGCGATCATCGCCAATAACGCCGCGTCCGGCCTCCCGGGCATGGGTGGTGCGGACCCGACGATCGTCATTCCCTCGGTTGGCATCAGCCTCAATGACGGCAACGCCATCAAGGGCGAGCTGCCGGGCGTCAATGTGACCCTCGCGCGCGACGAAAATCTGCTGGCTGGCGCGGACGACTTCGGCCAGGTGCGGCTGTTCATGCCGAACCCGGTGCAGGGTGGCTCGTCGCGGTCGCATTTCGATAGCGTGGCTGAGCCGGACCTGCTGATGGAGCCGGCGATCTCGTCATCTCTCAGAGCGGCGACCAACCTCGACCTGACGCCCGCCCTGCTCGAGGACGAGGGATGGACAACCAATGGCGGCACGGCTTCGATCGCAGGATGCGATACCGGCCTCGCATTCTACCAGGAGGGCGGTGCCATCATCGGCGCGACTATCGAAGCGCATGCAGCGATCTGCTCGGCCTTTGGCATGAACCTGGGCGGATTCGCGTCATGCATGGCCCAGGCAACGGAGAGCCTTGTGGAGCGCGGCGTCATCAGTGGGAAGGAGAAGGGTCGCGTGCAACGGTGCATGAAGTCTGCTAATTAGTCGCTTCGCGCATCGCTGAAGTCGAAACGGCGGGCCCGGGACTTCCCGGGCCCGCTCATTTCATGCACCAGGGGCGGGGGCGCTACAATGGCGAGTCGATGTTGGGCGCGCTCAGGGTCATGCTAGACTTCGGCGCACCCTGACCCACGAGTTCCCGGAGATCGCCGCGCAATGGAGCCCATTCGAGCCAGTTACCCCGGCGTCAGCCAACCCGCCGTCCTGGAGACCAGCAAGGTCCTCAGGAACACCTACCTGCTGCTTGCCGCGACGTTGCTGTTCAGCGCCTTCATGGCCGGAATCGCGATGTTCTCCGGCATGCCTGCGCTGAGTCCATTCATCGTGCTGGCCGGCTACTTCGCCTTGCTGTTTGCCACCGTCAAGACACGCAACCGCGCGCTCGGGCTGGCGTTCGTGTTCGCGCTGACCGGCTTCATGGGCCTGACGCTCGGGCCGATCATCAGCCTTTACATGACCCTGCTGCCCAACGGCGGACAGCTGGTGATGACCGCGCTGGGCACCACCGGGCTGATGTTCGTCGGGCTGTCGGCGTACGCCGTGCAGAGCCGCCGCGATTTCAGTTTCCTCGGCAGCTTCCTGTTCGTCGGCATTCTCGGCGCCTTCCTGCTGGGAATTTTCGCCTACCTGTTCAGCATGCCGATCCTCGCGCTGGCCGTCTCGGCGATGTTCGTGATCGCCATGGCGGGGCTGATTCTCTGGCAGACCAGTGAGATCGTCCGCGGCGGCGAGACCAACTACATCATGGCGACGGTGACGCTGTACGTGAGCCTGTACAACCTGTTCACCAGCCTGCTCCACCTGCTCGGAGTATTCGGCGACGACTAGCCGAGTGCGAAACGGGAGCCGCGCCCGCTCCAGCGAAACGGGGAATTCCCCCATTTCGCTGGTCGTCCTGCTGGCAGTGCTGGCGGCGATGCTGGTGGCGCTTTTCCACCGCCCACCCGGCAGCGGCCTGGCGCTGGAAAGCGGCGAGGTGCTGCCGAAGCCGCGGTCCCTGCCCGAGTTCCAGCTGGCCGACCAGCACGGCCGCCCCTTTACGCGGGCCGGGTTGCGCGGGCACTGGACGCTGCTGTTCGCCGGCTTCACTCATTGCCCGGACATCTGCCCGACCACACTTGCCACGCTCGCCACGCTCGATTCCCGGCTGGCCGGCGATGGCAACCGGCTGCGGACCGTATTCCTCAGCCTGGATCCCGAGCGCGACGACCCGGCCACGCTGGCCCGCTACCTCGAGCACTTCAATGCGGATTTCGTCGGCCTGACGGGCGAGCAGGCCGAAATCGACCAGTTGATGGCCGGCCTCGGGTTGGTCTACATCAAGGTGCCGATGGCGGGAGACGAGTACAGCATCGACCACTCCGCAGCGCTGGCACTCATCGACCCTTATGGTCGGGTGGCGGCCTACTTCAAGCCGCCCTTTTCGCCCGACAGGCTGGCCGCCGACCTGGCGCCGCTGCCCGGCATTCGTCCCTGACGGACACCGGGCAGCGCGCGAACCATGCTCAATAGCTCGAGGCGGTGAGCGTTACGTCAGCGTGGGCCCAGGCGCGCTCGAAACGCGCCGCGACCCCGGCAGCCTCTTCGGCGCGCTGCTGGGCGAGCAGGGCCTGCTGCAGTCCGAACAACGACCAGCCGTTCTCCGGGTTGCGACGCAGTTCCTCGCGATAAACGGCCTCGGCCTCGTCCAGCTTGCCGGCGGAGATCAGCGCCGTGCCGAGAGAGTGGCGCACCGGCATGTGCCAGCCCGGCGGCTCGTCATACGGCAGGCCATCTTCGATGGCCGTGGCCTCCGTGAGCGCGGCGATGGCCGCATCATGATCTGCGGCCGAGAGCGCCAGTTCCGCGGCCAGGCTTCGTTCAGCGATCCGCGTGGCGTGAATCAGCGAGTAACGCTCCCAGACCATCATCGCTTCGATCACCGGGTCGGCCACCGCGCCCGCCAGCGCATCGTGATGCGCGCGGGCGTCTTCGAGCCGGCCCTGGCGCACGGCGGCAATGCCCTGGGCGTAGCGCCACATCGCAACCATGTACGGCAGATCGTCCTCCGGCTTCGGCATGCTCACGATGTCGTCCCACTTGCCGAATCTCAGCTTGGCGAAGGTCGGCGTCAGGGCGAAATGCTGCAGCGCTTCGAAACCCGGGGTGCGCATCAGCTCGGCATCGCTGGTGCGCGCATGAGTGGACGATGCCGCATCCAGCGCGATCTCGCTCGCGCCGCCCATGGAGGCGGCGAACCACAGGAAATGATGGTTGTGCGGCACATAGCCCAGCGGATAGACGCCCGGTTGCGGGCGGCAGATGGCGAGATAGGCGTCGTCCGCCGCGATCGCCTTCTGGTTGGCAATCACTGCGTCGTGCCAGCGCCCGACCCGGCCGTAGATGTGCGCCGGCATGTGCACCAGGTGTCCGGCGGCGGGCACCAGGTCGCGCAGGCGGTCCGCCGCAACGACGGCGCGCTCGGGCTCGTTGGAGGCTTCGACCGCGTGGATGTACAGGTGCAGGGCGCCCGGATGGTTCGGGTCGCGTGCAATGACCGACTCGAGGGTCGCGACGAAGGTCGCCGTATTGCCCTTCGGCCGGCCCTGCTCGTCCCAGTAGTCCCAGGGTTGCAGGTTCATCTGCGATTCGGCAAACAGCGTGGCCGCATCGAGATCGTCGGGATAACTGCGCGACAGCTCGGCCATCGCCTGGGCGTAGGCCTCATCGAGCGGCCGGCGGTCCTCGGGCGGCTCCTTGGCAAAGCGCGCGGCAAGCGCGCGGATATAGGCCTGCTCATGCTCCGGTGCGCCGGCCGCCGCGGCCTGTGCGCGCTGCAGCCGGTCCCAGGCCGCGGCGATGTAGGACGGATCCATGCCTGCATTGACGTGCGGACCGAGCACCAGCGCCGCACCCCACCAGCACATCGCGCACTCGGGATCGAGTTCGGCAGCGCGCAGGAACGAGCGCTCCGCCGCATCGTGATTGAACCCGTAGGTCAGCGCCAGCCCCTGGTCGAACCAGCGTTGCACGTCCGGATGCTGGCTGGTGACGGGCCTGCTGTAGTCGCCCAGTCCTTCGAGCATCGTGGCGCCCACCGGCGCGAGCTCCGTCACGGCCGGCGGCGTGGAACTGTCGCTGCAGCCTTGCAGGGTCAAGGCCAGGGTAACAGCGAGAACAGCACTTGAATATTGCATCGACTTCACGGCAATTCCCCAGGAGAGCTCAACGAAGTCGCGCACTGTCCCGCATTTTGCAGGCCGATTTCAAGCCTGCAGCGCACCATGGCCAGTTTCGCCAGGCGTCTTCGCCCTTGCGACGCGCCGCGGCGCCCCGGACAATCCGCGCATGCACGAGTCGAGCCGCAGCGAACTGATGCATCAGCCGGAGGCCCGGCCCGACGGCTCGCCCTTGTCCGACACGCCCTGGCGACGCGACGCGCGGAATGAGCGATTCGCCAACCGCTTTTTCAAGATCTGCGAGGACCGGGCCTGGAACCGCCGTGCGGGCCGGTATTTCCCGTACGGCATCATATCCTTCGTGAATCGAGCGGTGGGCGTCCTTGCGCTGGAATCGGACGGCCGCATCTGGCTGGTCGGCCAGCATCGCTACGCGACCGGCGAGTTTTCCTGGGAATTGCCGATGGGCGGCGTGCCTCCGCAGATGTGCCTGCTCGACGGCGCAAAGAAGGAACTCAAGGAAGAAACCGGCCTGGAGGCGGCCTCCTGGGAACCGCTGCTGGCCTGCGTGCACCTGTCGAACTCGGTGACCGACGAGACGGGTGCGGTGTTCCTTGCCCGGGAACTCACGCCGGGGGCCATGGCCCCCGAGGCGAGCGAGGAGCTCTGGGTCATCCGGACCCCGCTCCAGGAAGCGGTAGCCGCAGTGCTCGATGGCCGGATCACGGACTCATTGACCGTGGCGGGATTGCTGGCCATGGTGGTGCGTGGGCGCGAGTTCGGTCTCGATCCTGCAGGGCCCCGCTGAAAACTCGCGGACAGTTTTCCTATACTTGACCGTTGCCCCCATCCTTGCCTGGAGGATATTGATTGCTTGCCAGATTCCCCCAACTTCGCGCGTTGCTGGGCAAGCCGCCCGACGCCGTCATTTCTTTTCCCAAGTCCGGGCGCACCTGGTTGCGCGTCATGCTTGACGAGCTGTCGGTGCCGATGTCCTACACGCACGCGGGTTCTGGCCATTCAAGGGCCAAGCACTTTTCCGAGCTCGACACGACGGCGGCGAGACATTTCAGGCGGATCGTGTTCCTGCATCGGGATCCGCGGGACACCGTCGTTTCCGGCTATTACCAGGTGGACCGGCGCCTGGGGAAAAACCGCGGGACGCTGTCCGAGTTTATCCGCGACCCTCGCCACGGCATTGAAAAAGTCACCTCGTACAACACCATGTGGCTGGCACTCGCCGGGCGGGATCCTCGACTCCTCGCGGTTTCCTACGAGCAGCTGAAATCGGATGCAGTGGACTGGGTGCGCCGCATTCTTGATTTCCTCGGCCAGACAAGGGACACCACGCAGATTGCCGAGGTGGTGGCACGCTGCACCTTCTCCAGGATGCAACAGCGGGAGCGGGAGGGGAGCTACAAGGCGCAATACGGGCACATCCTCTCGCCCGGCGAATCGACCGATCCCGACAGCTACAAGATCAGGCGTGGCGTGGTCGGGGGCTACAAGGACGAGTTGAGCGCGGAAGACATTGCATTCTGCAATCAGGTGCTGAAAGCGCGTGGCCTCGAGATTGTGCATTGATCCGGGGTCGCTCGTGAGCCGCCTGCCATTGCTCAAGTCGGTGATGACACCGTTTCCGTGGTGGGTGGACATCGACGAACCCCTGCTGGTCGCGCGCGACATGATGCGCGAGCACAAGGTCCGGCACCTCCCCGTCAAGCAGAACGGCAGGCTGGTCAGCGTGGTCACCGACCGTGACCTGAAATTCGCGCTCGACCCCGAACTGGGGCTGCCGCCGAGAGAGTCGATGCGGGTCCGGGACGTGTGCGTCTTCACCGCCTACATCGTGGATATCGAGACGCGCCTCGAGTCCGTGCTCGAGACCATGGCCGAGCGAAAGATCGGCTCCACGCTGGTCACCCGGGAAGGCACCCTGGTGGGGATCATCACCTCGCCGGATATCTGCCGGGTGCTGGCGAAGCTGATCCGCGAGCTGCGCGGCGACGGAGCTGATCCGCAGATCGCCTGAAGCCCTTGTCGCGGCTGAAGCCGCTCCTACACGGAAATCACTTCGAGGCCGCCCATCCAGGGGCGGAGTGCCTCCGGCACGAGCACCGATCCATCGGCCCGCTGGAAGTTCTCCAGCACGGCCACCAGCGCGCGGCCTGCGGCCACGCCGGAGCCGTTCAGGGTGTGCACCAGCTCGGGCTTGCCGGTCCCGGGATTGCGCCAGCGGGCCTGCATGCGGCGCGCCTGGTAGTCGCCGCAGTTCGAACACGAGGAGATTTCGCGATAGCGCTGCTGGCCCGGCAGCCAGACCTCGAGATCATAGGTCTTGGTCGAAGCGTGGCTGGTGTCGCCACTGCACAACAGCACCACGCGATACGCCAGTCCGAGCCGCTGCAGCACCTGCTCCGCGTGGCCGGTCAGCTCCTCGAGCGCCGCCATCGAGTCCTGCGGCCTGGTCACCTGCACCAGCTCGACTTTCTCGAACTGGTGCTGGCGGATCATGCCGCGGGTGTCCTTGCCGTAGCTGCCGGCCTCGGAGCGGAAACACGGCGTGTGCCCGGCCAGCCTGAGCGGCAGTGCCTCCGCGGGCAGGATGTCGCCGCGCACCAGGTTGGTCAGCGGCACCTCGGCGGTCGGAATCAGGTAAAAATCCTGCTCGCCCTCGAGCGCAAACAGGTCGGAACGGAACTTCGGCAGCTGGCCGGTGCCCACCAGGCTCTGGCCGTTCACGATGTAGGGCGCATAGATCTCGGTGTAGCCGTGCTCGCGGGTGTGCAGATCCAGCATGAACTGGACCAGGGCACGGTGCAGTCGCGCGACCGCCCCGCGCATCACGACGAATCGCGCCCCCGAGATCTTGGCTGCGGCCTCGAAGTCCAGCAGTCCCAGGTCCACGTGGTCGCGCGGCTCGAAATCGAAGCCGGGCGGCTCGCCCCAGCGACGCAGCTCCAGATTGGCTTGCTCGTCGGCGCCGTCGGGCACGCTGTCGTCCAGCAGATTCGGCAGGTCGAAGAGTGCCGCCTCGAGCGCCGTCTGGACCTCGGCGAGCCCTGCCTCCGCGGCCCTGAGTTGCTCACCGAAATCAGCCACTTCCTCCAGCAGGGGCGCCGCGTCTTCGCCGGCTGCCTTGGCCAGGCCGATCGCGCGGGAGCGCGTATTGCGGACGTTACGCAGCTCGTCGGCCCGCACCTGCAGCGACTTGCGCCTCGCGTCCAGCTCGGCGAAACGGCCGGTGTCCAGCACATAGCCGCGCCGTGCCAGCGCGCGCGCCGTGTCCTCGAGATCGTTTCTCAGCAGCTTGGGGTCGAGCATCTCAGTCCGGGTCCCTGTCGTTGGCTTGCCTCCGCCGCCGACGCCCCGCGGGCGGCTTGCGTGCCCGGAGCTCGGCCAGCTTCTCGCCGATCTTCAGCTCCAGCCCACGCGGTGGGGGATCATAATAACGGCGCGGCGCCATCTCTTCCGGAAAATAGTCTTCGCCGGCCGCATAGCCGTCTTGCTCGTCGTGCGCATAGCGATAGTCGCGGCCGTAGCCGAGACCCTTCATCAGCCGCGTCGGGGCATTCCTGAGATGCAGCGGAACCGGCAGCGAACCGAGCTGCGCCGCGTCGCTGCGCGCCTCACCAAAGGCTTTGTAGACCGCATTGCTCTTGGGGGCGCAGGCCATGTACGCCACCGCCTGGGCCAGCGCCAGCTCGCCCTCCGGACTGCCAAGACGCTGGTAAGCATCCCAGGCGTCCAGCGCCAGCGCCAGCGCCCGAGGATCGGCGTTGCCGATGTCCTCGCTGGCCATACGCAACACCCGGCGCGCCAGGTAGGTCGGATCACAACCGCCGTCCAGCATGCGCGCCAGCCAGTAAAGCGCCGCATCCGGGTCAGTGCCGCGCACCGCCTTGTGCAGGGCCGAAATCTGGTCGTAGTACGCCTCCCCACGCTTGTCGAAACGCCGGTGCCCGCCGGCCAGCAGTGCGCCGAGCGCCCGCTCGTCGAGGCCGCGCCCGCCCGCCGCGGACTCCTCGGCCAGGTCGGCGGCAAGCTCCAGCAGGTTGAGCGCACGCCGCGCATCGCCGTCGGCGGCATCCGCCAGCGCCTCGAGCTGCTCTGGCGGCAGGTGCAGCCCGCGCGCCCCCAGTCCCCGCTCCCCGTCCGCCAGCGCCTCCGAGAGGATCCGGACCAGGGACTCCCGCGCCAGCGCCTTGAGCACATAGACGCGCGCGCGCGATAGCAGCGCGCTGTTCAGTTCGAAGCTGGGGTTCTCAGTGGTCGCGCCGATGAACGTCAAGGTGCCGTCCTCGACCCAGGGCAGGAAGGCGTCCTGCTGAGCCTTGTTGAAGCGATGCACTTCGTCCAGGAACAGCACGGTGCGCCGGCCCTCGGTCTTGAGGCCCAGGGCGCGCTCAACGGCGGCGCGCACGTCCTTGACGCCGGCCAGCACGGCGGAAAGCCCGATGAACTCTGCCTGGTACTGTCCGGCAATCAGCCGCGCCAGCGTGGTCTTGCCGCTGCCCGGCGGTCCCCAGAGCACCATCGAGTGCAGGCCGCTGCCGGCCACGGCACGTGCCAGCGGCCTGCCAGCGTCGAGCAGGTGTTCCTGCCCGACGAACTCCCCGAGGCTGCGCGGCCGCATCCGGTCGGCCAGCGGCCGGCCCTCGTCGGCTCCCTTCACCGGGAGCCTCCGCCGACCCGGAAAGCCAGTTCCAGGCGACGACACCAGCCGCCCGGAATGACGGCCGCCGCGGCCAGTCCGGCCAGCACGCCGCCCGTATTGGCCGCCATGTCGAGCCATTCGGCCGTGCGCGTCTCGGTCAGCTGGTACTGCGCCAGCTCGACGGCAGCGCCATAGGCCAGCAGCCAGAGCACCAGGCGCCCCCGGTGCCGCCGCGCGGTGGCGCCGGCAAACACGAAGGCAAGTGCGAAATACGCTCCGAAGTGCATGAGCTTGTCGGACAGGCCGATGCTGGGCGTTACCGTCGACGGCCACAGGCTGCCGGCTCCGACCAGCGCAATCAGCAACCAGCCGAACGCCAGCCAGGCGCCGCGATAGCGCGGCACGGGCTCAGGACCCTTCGTCACGGATGACGTCTGTGCCGGCCGGCGGGACAAAGCGGAACAGCTCGGGATCGAGCGGCGGGTTGACCGAGACCTCGCTGAAGCGGATCAGCGTGGTTTGACCGAGCGCATCCATCAACTCCATGGCCGCCAGGGCGCCATCGCGGAAGCCGACGCGAAGCGCGGCGAAATCAGCCGCCTCCGAGAGCGGCGCGAGTTCGATCCAGTCGAAGCCATCCTCGGCATAGGCGGGACCGAGACGGAATGAGTCTTCCAGCAGCCCTTCGCCCGACAGCAGCATCGCCGGCGTGCTCGACAGTCCGTCGTCCAGCGGCCGCACCGTGACCTGCTCGAGATCGGGGTCGTAAAGCCACAGGGACTCGCCGTCTGCGACCACCAGTTGCGGCGTCGGGCGGGTGTAATCCCAGCGAAAGCGCCCCGGCCGCTGCAGGTAGAAGCGCCCCTCGCTGAGCTGCGTGCGCTCGCTGTCGGCCTCCAGCAGCACCTGGCTGAAACGGGCCTGGAAGCTGCGCGTCTCCGCCAGGAAGGCGCGCAGCAGACCGGGCGCCGCGGCCTCGTCGGCACAAGCCGTCAGCGGCGCCATGCCGGCCAGCGAAAGGGCGGCGAGCGCGGCGATCGGCAGGCTGACTTGATGCATGCTGGACACTCCGGGTTGGACAGGCGACGGCGGCAGGGTTCCGCCGCCTCAGTCCTCGGGCGGTGGCGGCGCGAGCACCTCGCGGCTGCCGTTGGGCTGCAACGGCCCGACGATGCCCGCCTCCTCCATGGTCTCCACCAGGCGCGCGGCGCGGTTGTAGCCGATCTTGAGGCGGCGCTGCACGCCCGAGATCGAGGCCTTGCGGCTCTCGGTGACGATTCGCACCGCCTCGTCATACAGCGGATCCTGTTCGCCGTCGTCGAGGGACTCCCCGCCGGCTTGCGGTGAAAGCCCCGGCACCGGCAGGGACGGCCCGTCGAGGACCTCTTCGAGATAGACCGGCGGGCCGGCCGACTTCAGGTGCCTGACCACGCGATGGACCTCGGCGTCGGACACGAAGGCGCCGTGCACCCGCTGCGGCACCCCCGTGCCCGGCGGAAGGAACAGCATGTCGCCGTGCCCCAGCAGGCTCTCCGCACCCATCTGGTCGAGGATGGTGCGCGAATCGACCCGCGCGGAGACCTGGAAGGCGATCCGCGAGGGGATGTTGGCCTTGATCAGGCCTGTGATCACGTCCACCGATGGCCGCTGGGTGGCGAGCACCAGGTGGATGCCGGAGGCGCGCGCCTTCTGCGCGAGCCGCGCGATGAGCTCCTCCACCTTCTTGCCGACCACCATCATCAGGTCGGCCAGTTCGTCGACCACCACCACCACATAAGGCAGCGGCTCGAGCAACGGGGCCCCGGTGCTATCAAGGTGCTGCTCGGGCTTGAAGAACGGGTCGTGCAGCGGCTCGCCGCGCTGCTCGGCCTCCTTGAGCCGACGATTGAATCCGCCGATGTTGCGCACACCGAGCGTGGCCATCAGCCGGTAGCGCCGCTCCATCTCGGCGACACACCAGCGCAGCGCGTTGGCGGCTTCTTTCATGTCGGTGACCACCGGCGCCAGCAAGTGCGGGATGCCCTCGTAAACCGACAGCTCCAGCATCTTCGGGTCCACCATGATCAAGCGAACCTGGTCGGGTGTGGCCTTGTAGACCAGCGACAGCACCATGGCGTTGATGGCCACCGACTTGCCCGAGCCAGTGGTGCCGGCGATCAGCAGGTGCGGCATGCGCGCCAGGTCGGCAACAATCGGCAGGCCGCCGATGTCCTTGCCCAGCGCCAGCGCCAGCGGCGATTTCATCTCGTCATAGGCGCGTGACTTGAGGATCTCGCCGAGGGTCACCAGCTCGCGGCTTTCGTTGGGGATTTCCAGTCCGACCGTCGGCTTGCCGGGAATGACCTCGACCACGCGCACCGCAATGGCCGACAGCGCACGGGCCAGGTCCTTCGCGAGGTTGCTGATCTGGCTCACCTTGACACCCGGCGCGGGCGCCAGCTCGAAGCGCGTCACCACCGGGCCCGGATGGACCGCCACCACCTCGACCTCGACGCCGAAGTCGCGAAGTTTCAGTTCCACCAGGCGCGACATCGCCTCGAGGGCATCGTCCGAGTAGCCGCCGGCCTTTGGCGGTGGATCATCCAGCAGGCCAAGCGGCGGGATCTCGCCCGGCGCAGGTGTTTCGAACAGCGGCGCCTGGCGCTCCTTCTCGACCCGTTCGCTTTTTTCCATCGGGGCGATGACCGGCTCGATGCGAGGCGGGGTCTTGCGCGCTGTCGTCAGCTTCCTGCGCTCCACCGATTCCTGGCGTGCCAGTGCCGCCTTGCGTCCCTCGAGGCGGTCCCGCAGGGCCCCGACCTGCTGTTGCAGCCAGGCCGCCGTCGCCAACGTGCCGCGTCCGACGCGGTCCATGACGGCCAGCCACGAGACGCCCGAGAACATGGAAACCCCGGCCAGCCACACCGCCAGCAGCAGCAGAGTCGCGCCGAGGAAACTCAGCACCGAAGCCAGGCCGAGTCCCGCCAGCCGGCCGAGGATTCCGCCGGCTGATTCAGGCAGGCCGTTGCCGGCAAAGTGCAGTGTCGCCAGGCCGCAGCTTGCAGCAAGCGTGACCAGGAAGCCGCCGATGCGCAGCCCGATGACCCGTCCGGAAGGCCAGTCGGCTTCAGTGCGCCCCTTGAGGGCCAGCCAGCCGGCACCGGCCAGCAACACCGGGAACAGGTAGGCCGGATGACCGAACAGCACGTACAGAAAACTCGCGACCCAGGCCCCGACCGGTCCGGCCGCATTGCTGAGGCCGCGGCCGGTGCCCGTCGAATTGAAGCCCGGGTCGGCGGGATCGTAACTCAACAGCGCCCAGAGCAGGATCAGGGCCAGCGCCCAGCCGACCCATAGCACGCCCTCGCGCGCGGCGCGGCCGACCGACAGGCCCATCAGCCTCGGCTTGCTCTCAGTCGCTCTCGCCAATCCGTGAATCCACGCGAAGTACCTTCGCCAAGTGACTGTTTCAGAGAGGAGTACGCTACTTGAAAAGCGCCGGATGGACAACCTTTCCGGCGTCCACATTGATGCCCTTGAGCAAGGAGGGCACGTCGCGCCAGCTGCCGGCGGCCAGCCGCGTGGCATAGGGGGCGATGGCAGCCGAGAGCGCCTGCGACGAGGTGCGCGGCACCGCCCCCGGCATGTTCGTCACGGTGAAGTGCACCACGCCGTGCTCGACATAGGTCGGTTCGGTCCAGGTGGTCGGCCGGGTCGTTTCGATGCATCCGCCCTGGTCGACCGAGATGTCGGCGATCACGCTGCCCGGCTGCATGGCGCGCACCATGTCCTCGCTGACCACGTGAGGGGCGCGCTCGCCAGTGACCAGTACCGCGCCGATCAGGATGTCGGCGTCGGCCACCGCGCGTGCGACATCCGCGGTATGCGGATAGAGGCCCGTCACGTTCGCCCCGATGGCACGCGCCGCCACCAGCTTGTCGCGGTCCTTGTCGAACACCGTGACCTCCGCACCGAGCCCCGCGGCGACGATCGCCGCGTTGCTGCCAGCCACGCCGGCACCGAGCACCACCACTTTGCCCCGCTTGGCCGCGGGCACGCCGCCGAGCAGGATGCCCTTGCCACCTTGCGGCTGGTGCAACAGATGGGTCGCGACCTGCATCGACAGCCGGCCCGCGATGTCGCTCATCGGCGCCAGCAGAGGCAGGCGGCCATGCTCGTCCTCGACCGTCTCGAAGGCCACCGCCGTCAGGCCGATCTCGCACAGCCGGCGGGTCAGTTCGGGCAGTGCGGCGAGGTGCAGGTAGCAAAACAGCAGGTGGTCGCCGCGCAGGAGCCGCAGGTCGCCGTCGACCGGCTCCTTCACCTTGACGATCATCTCGGCGCGGCCGTAGACGGCGGCGGCGTCTGCCAGGATCTCGACGCCGACGGCCCGGAAATCCTCATCACGGTAGCCACTCTTTTCGCCGGCGCTAGCCTCGAGGAACACCTCGTGGCCCGCCCTGGCCAGCTCCGCACAGGCGGCAGGAATGAGACCGACGCGGCCCTCGAGAGGCTTGATTTCGCGCGGCACACCGATACGCATAAAGGCTCCTCAGATGCTCGGAAAGGCTGCACATCCATCGCCCGGAGACTGCTTTGCCGGGGACGGCGGGTTCCCATACCATAGGGGGAATTTTCAAGGGCTGAAATTATACATGAGCGACCCCAAGCACTGCCGGGTGCTGATCCTTGGCTCCGGCCCGGCCGGCTACAGTGCGGCCGTGTATGCGGCGCGCGCCAACCTCAAGCCGGTGCTGGTCACCGGCGTCGAGCAGGGTGGCCAGCTGACGACCACCACGGACGTCGACAACTGGCCTGGCGACGATGCGGGCGTGCAGGGCCCGGAACTGATGGAGCGGATGCGTCGTCACGCGGAACGCTTCGACACGGAACTGGTGCTCGATCACATCCACGCCGTGGACCTGCAGCGGCGGCCGTTCCTGCTGGACGGCGGCAGCGGCCGCTACAGCTGCGATGCGCTGATCATTGCCACCGGTGCGACCGCCCGCTACCTCGGCCTGCCCTCCGAGGAAAAATTCAAGGGCCGGGGCGTCTCCGCCTGCGCCACCTGCGACGGCTTTTTCTATCGTGGCCAGCCAGTGGCCGTCATCGGCGGAGGCAATACCGCAGTCGAGGAGGCACTCTACCTGTCCAACATCGCCTCGCACGTCACGCTGGTCCACCGGCGCGACAAGCTGCGGGCCGAGAAGATCCTGCAGCACAAGCTGTTCGAGAAGGCCGGTCCAGGGGGCAATGTCACGCTGCTTTGGGACCACACGGTGGACGAAGTGCTGGGCGACGGAAGCGGCGTCACCGGGGTGCGGGTGCGCAGCACGGCCATTTTGGAGCGCACCCGCGAGCTGGCGGTCACCGGCGTGTTCGTGGCGATCGGCCACACGCCGAACACCGGCATCTTCGAGGGCCAGCTGGAAATGGAGCACGGCTATATCCAGGTGGTGAGCGGCACCCGCGGCAACGCCACTGCAACCAGCGTGCCGGGCGTGTTTGCAGCAGGTGACGTCTCTGACCCCGTTTATCGGCAGGCCGTCACCTCGGCCGGCTCCGGCTGCATGGCCGCGCTCGACGCGGAGCGCTGGCTGGAGACCGCCGGTGCGGACGTGGCGACGGAGGTCGCCGAGGCGGTCTGAGTCGCGCCCATGCCGGTGCGAGTGCTGGCCTCGCTGGCGGAAATTCCGCGCACCGTCTGGGATGGACTGGTTGCGGACGACAACCCGTTCCTGTGCAGGGACTACCTCGAAGGGCTGGAGCGTTGCGGCGCGGTCAGTGAACAGACCGGCTGGCAGCCGCGACACCTGGTGCTCGAGCAAGACGGCCAGCTGCTCGCGGCCCTGCCGCTTTACCTGAAGCACCATTCCTGGGGCGAGTTCGTATTCGATTTTGCCTGGGCCGAGGCCTATCGTCGCGCCGGGCTGGCCTACTACCCGAAGCTGGTCGCCGCGGTGCCGTTCACGCCGGTGCCGGGGCCCCGGCTGCTGTGCGCACCGGGCGTGGGCCGCGCAGCAGCCGGCCTGGCGTTGCTGGATGCCGCCCGGGACCTGACGGTGCGCGAGGGCGCCTCGTCGCTGCACCTGCTGTTGCCCGATGAGGCGCAACTGCCGGTGCTGCGCGACGCGGGACTGGCATTGCGCCAGGACTGCCAGTTCCACTGGTTCGACGCGGGCTACGGCAATTTCGACGGCTTTCTGGCCGCGCTGACGGCCGAAAAGCGCAAGAAGTTCCGCCGCGAGCGGCGGCGCGTGCTTGAGGCTGGAATCCGCTTCGACTGGCTGACCGGCGGCGAGATCGGCGACGCGCTTTTTTACGACGTCTACCGTTTCTACGCCTCCAGTTTCCTGCGCCGCGGCATGGATCCGTACTTTCCGCCGGCCTACTGGCAGCACCTGCTGGCCACCATGCCGCAGCGCATCCGGGTGGTGCTGGCCAGGCTCGATCGCCGGCCGGTTGCTGCGGCGATCTTCTTCATTGGCGGCGGCGCGCTGTACGGCCGCTACTGGGGCTGCGACGAGGCGTTCCACAGCCTGCACTTCGAGACCTGCTTCTACCAGGGCATCGAGCTTGCGCTCGCCGAGGGGTGCAGGCGCTTCGAGCCAGGCGCCCAGGGCGAGCACAAGCTGCGGCGAGGCTTTCGCCCCGTTTCGACCTGGTCGGGTCACTGGCTGGCCAACCCGATGTTTGCCCGGGCCATCGGCGCCTGGCTCGCGCGCGAGCGGGTCCACGCAGGCGCCAGGATCGAGGCTGCTGGACGCCACCTGCCCTTCCGTCGCGGCGAGTCCCGATGATGGCCAAGGAGATGCGCTGGCTCGGACCGCCCGGCTCCGAAGTCCGCTTCCCGGACCCCTCCTCGGCGCTTAGCTGGCCGAACGGGCTGCTGGCCGCCGGCGGCGACCTGTCGCCCGAGCGCCTGCTGGCCGCCTATCGTCTCGGCATTTTCCCGTGGTTCGAGCAGGGCCAGCCGATCCTGTGGTGGTGCCCGGAGCCGCGCGCGGTGATTTTTCCCGCCGAGCTGCATCTGGCGCGCAGCCTGTGCCGCCACTTGCGCAAGGCGTCGTGGCTGGCCTCGTTCGATCGCGCGTTCGCCGCCGTGGTGGCCGGCTGTGCGCGCCGGGGTTTGCCCGGCATCAGCACCTGGATCACGCCCGAAATGAGCTCTGCCTACGCAAGACTGCACGAGCTTGGCTACGCGCACTCGGTCGAGGTATGGGAGGGCGAGCGGCTGATCGGCGGCCTCTACGGAGTGGCGCTCGGCCGGGTGTTTTTCGCCGAGTCGATGTTCAGTCGAAGCGCGAATGCCTCGAAAGCCGCCATGGCGTACCTGGTACGCGAGATGCTGGCGCGGGACTTTCTTCTCATGGACTGCCAGCTGCCCTCTCCACATCTCGCCACCATGGGCGCCCGGGAAATTCCTCGCAAGGAGTTCCTGGCGCTGCTGCGCCTCGGTCTTCGCGGTGCCGGCAACGACCACCCGCGCTGGTCAGACACGCTGCGGCCGGTGCTGCGGGCCACAGCGGGAAATCCCTGACCGGCAGGTGCCGCTGCGGCACCGCAATTGAAATGGCGCCGGCCTTTCTGCACAATGCGCGCCGTCCAGTCAACGGAGCATCCGCGCTCAAGATGGCGAAGGAAGACGCAATTCAGATGGAAGGCAAGGTCGTCGAGACCCTGCC
>CAZOSZ010000030.1:0-18032 GCA_964582505.1 uncultured Ectothiorhodospiraceae bacterium
GCCGCGCGCCAGGCGCCGAGGGTCAAGCTGCCGCCAGGCAAGCCGGAACCGCTGCGCGGCCCGCGCCGCGCGATGGCGCAGAGCATGAGCGCTTCGCGCGATCTGGTGTCGCAATGCACGATCTTCGACGATGCCGACATCCACGCCTGGGCCCCGGGCCAGGACATCACTGCCCGACTGTTGCGCGCGATCGCCGCGGGCTGTCGCGCGGAGCCGTCGCTGAACGGCTTCTACGACGGCGAGGCCATGAGCCGCCAGCTGGAGTCCAGGGTGGATATCGCGATCGCGGTCGACACGCCGGACGGCCTGATCGTGCCGGTGGTCCGCGACGTCGGGCAGAAATCACCCGAGGAACTGCGCAGCGACCTGAACACCATCAAGAAGGCCACCCGGGAACGCAGCGTCAAGCCCGAGGACATGCGCGACTTCACGTTTACGCTCTCCAACTTCGGCATGATGGCCGGCCGTTACGCGACCCCTGTGGTGGTGCCGCCGACGATCGCGATCCTCGGAGCGGGCGGGCTTCGCCACGACGTGGTCCCGGTGCTGGGTGGAATCGAGGCCCATCGGCGCATTCCGCTGTCGCTGACATTCGACCACCGTTGCGCGACCGGCGGCGAGGCCTGCCGTTTCCTGGCGGCGGCGATCGAGGATTTGCAGCGGCATGCCTGACGGAACTCGGCATGAATCGTCGCACGCTTGACGCCCGCAGTCGCTTCCTGGCCAGGGTCGGCGAGCTGGCCGTGGCGGCAGCGCAGGCCGAGCTGGCGATCGACGTCGCCGGCTTCGTCCACCAGTACTACCGGAACACCGCACTCGATGATCTCAAGGACCGCGAGGTGGATGACCTCGCCGGGGCCGCCTTGTCGCACCTTCAATTGGCAATGCAGCGCACCCAGGGCAGCCCGCGGATCCGGGTCTGGAACCCGTCACGCAGGACGGATGGCTGGAACTCCGGCCACACCATCGTGCAGATCGTCACCGACGACATGCCCTTCCTGGTCGATTCGACCAGCATGGTGCTGAATCGGCACGGCAGCTATATCCACTTGACGGTGCACCCGGTGTTGCATGCCCGGCGTGATGACCGTGGCCGGTTGCTCGAGATTCCGACACCGGACCTGGCGGGCCCCGAAACCCGGCTCGAGTCCTTCATGCATCTCGAGATCGATCGCGACACCGACCCGGAGGCCCTGCAGTCGATCGGCGCGGACCTCGAAAGCGTGCTCGGCGACGTGCGCGCCGCATGCCAGGACTGGCGCGCGATGCGCGCCCGGGCGCGCGAAATCTGCGCCGAGCTCGAAGCGGACCCGCCGCCGCTCGATCCGGAGGTCGTCAGGGAGAGCCGCGAGCTGCTGGAATGGATGGCCGACGACCACTTCACCTTCCTCGGCTATCGCGAGTACCAGCTGATCCCGGGAGAGGATGCGGACGAGTTGCGCGCGATTCCCGGCACCGGCATCGGCATCCTGCGACGCCCGGCGCCGCAGCCCGCCAGCGGGCCGACCCAGCTGGTGGCCCGTGAGATCCGGCGCCAGGCGCGCTCGCGCGACCTGCTGGTGATCACCAAGGCCAATTCGCGCGCCACGGTGCATCGCAACAGCTACCTCGACTACGTCGCGGTGAAGCATTTCGATGCCGACGGGCGCGTCGACGGCGAGCGCCGCTTCCTCGGCCTCTGGACCTCCGCAGCCTACAGCCGCAGCCCACGCGAGATTCCGCTGCTGCGCGACAAGCTGCGCCGCGTGATGGCCAGCACCGGCCTGCGACCCGACAGCCATGGCGGCAAGGCCCTGGTCCACATCCTCGACACCTTCCCTCGCGACGAGCTGTTCCAGAGTACGCTGGAGGAGCTGATCCGCATCAGCACCGGTATCTACTCGCTGCAGGAGCGCCAGCGTACCAAGCTGTTCGTGCGGCGCGACGCGTTCCGTCGATTCTTCTCCTGCCTGGTATTCGTGCCGCGCGACCGCTACAACACCCAGGTGCGCGAACGCATCCAGGACATCCTGCTGGAGGCGTTTCACGGCGTGGGCATCGAATCCTCGGTGGAAATGTCCGAATCCAGCCTGGCGCGCGTGCATTTCATCGTGCGCACGCCCCAGGGCACCGTGCCGCGCGTGCAGGTCGGAGCCCTCGAGCGGCGCATCGCCGAGGCGGTCAGGACGTGGGCGGATTACCTGCGTGAGGAACTGGTCGAGCGATTCGGCGAAGAAGACGGCCTGGCCCTGTTCAAGGAATATGGCGGCGTGTTCCCGGCAGCCTACGTCGAGGAGCTGACGCCGCGCGAGGCCACCTTCGACATCGAACGGCTGGAGGCGATCAAGGCCGAACCGCTGCGGCTGCGGATGAGCCTGTATCGCCCTCCCGGTGTTCCCGAACACCGCGTGCGTTTCAAGCTGTTTCATGCCGGCGAGCCGCTGCCGCTGTCGGAGGTGTTGCCGATCCTCGAGAACATGGGACTGCGGATCATCAGCGAACGGCCCTACCGCGTCAGGCCGGGCAACGGCGCCGAGCGCGCCGATGTGTGGATCCAGGACTTCGAGATGAGCACCGCGGACGGCCAGCCGATCAGTCCGGGCAAGATCAACCAGATGTTCCAGGACGCCTTCGAGCAGACCTGGATCGACCGCATCGAGAACGACGGCTTCAATCGGCTGATCCTGAAGGCGGGGCTGGAGTGGCGGCAGGCCGCCTTGCTGCGTGCCCTGTGCCGCTACCTGCTGCAGACCGGCCTGCCCTATTCGCAGGCCTACATGGAGAGCGTGCTCGCCGAGTATGCGCCGATCGCCCGGATGCTGGTGGAGCTGTTCGAGACGCGCTTCGACCCGGAGCTGTCCGCGGCGCGCCGCGAGCGTGGCGTGCTGTCGCTCAACCAGGGGATCGAACACGCCCTCGACAAGGTCGCCAGCCTGGATGCGGATCGCATGCTCAGCGCGTTTCGCGCGCTGATCCTGGCCACCCTGCGCAGCAATTACTTCCAGCGCAGCGAACTCGGACAGCCGAGGCGTTATCTCTCGCTGAAGTTCGATCCCCGCAGGATCCCGGACCTGCCGCTGCCCTTGCCGATGTTCGAGATCTTCGTCTACTCGCCGCGCGTCGAGGGCGTGCACCTGCGCGGCGGACTGGTGGCGCGCGGCGGGCTGCGCTGGTCCGACCGGCGGGAGGACTTTCGCACCGAGGTGCTGGGCCTGATGAAGGCCCAGGCGGTGAAAAACGTGCTGATCGTGCCGGTCGGCGCCAAGGGTGGCTTCGTCCCCAAGCGACTGCCCGTGGCCGATCGCGATACCGTGATGAAGGAGGTGGTCGATTGTTACCGGACTTTCGTCCACGGGCTGCTTGATCTGACTGACAACCTGGTGGACGGCGAAGTGGTGCCGCCGCAGCGCGTGGTGCGCCACGATGGCGACGACAGCTATCTTGTGGTCGCCGCCGACAAGGGCACCGCGACCTTTTCCGACATCGCCAATTCGGTGGCCGCCGAGCACGCCTTCTGGCTGGGCGACGCCTTCGCCTCGGGCGGCTCGATGGGCTATGACCACAAGAAGATGGGCATCACCGCGCGCGGCGCCTGGGAGGCCGTCAAGCGCCACTTCCGCGAGCTCGGCGTGGACACGCAGAGCGACGCTTTCACGGTGGCGGGCGTTGGCGACATGAGCGGTGACGTGTTCGGCAACGGCATGTTGCTGTCGCGCTGCATGCGCCTCAGGGCGGCCTTCAATCACCAGCACATCTTTCTCGACCCGGATCCGGACCCGGAGGCCAGCTTCGAGGAGCGCAGGCGCCTGTTCGAGCTACCGCGCTCGAGCTGGGCGGACTACGACACCGGCCTGATCTCGACCGGCGGCGGCGTCTGGTCGCGCAGCGACAAGCTGATCCAGCTCTCGCCGCAGGTGCAGGCCATGCTCGAGCTCGAAGGCGACGGCGCGACGCCCGACGAAGTGATCCGCGCAATCCTGAAGATGCGCGTCGACCTGCTGTGGAACGGCGGCATCGGCACTTACGTCAAGGCCTGCACCGAGTCGCATCTCGAGGTCGGCGACCGGGCCAACGACGCGGTGCGCGTGAATGGCGCGGACTTGCGCTGCAGGGTGGTGAGCGAGGGCGGCAACCTCGGGCTGACCCAGCGCGGCCGCATCGAGTACGCCCTCAAGGGCGGGCGCCTGAACACCGACTTCGTGGACAACTCAGCAGGCGTGGACTGCTCCGACCACGAGGTCAACATCAAGATCCTGATCAACTTGGCCAACCGGAAGCGCGCGCTCACGCCGGCGCGCCGCGAGAAGCTGCTGGTCGGCATGACCGACGAAGTCGCCGGGCTGGTGCTGCGCAATAATTACCTCCAGACCCAGGCGATCAGCATCGCCGAGTCCACCGCGCCGGACCGGCTCAACGAGCACGCCTGGTTCATCCGCCAGCTCGAGAAGCGCGCCGGCCTGAATCGCTCGCTCGAATTTCTGCCCGACGAGGAAGAACTGGAGCTGCGGCGCAAGGCAGGCAAGGGGTTCACCCGCCCGGAGCTGGCGGTGGTGATGAGCTACGCGAAGATGGCGCTGTACGCGGAGATGGTGCATTCGAGCGTGCCGGAGGACCCCTACCTGGGCAAGGAGCTGGAGCGCTATTTTCCCGGCCCGCTCAGGCGGCGTTACGCGAGCCAGATGCGGGAGCATCCGCTGGCGCGCGAGATCATCGCCACCTTGATCACCAACAGCCTGGTCAATCGCATGGGCTCGGTGTTCGCCTTCCGCATGCAGGACGAGACCGGCGCCGACGTCGCCTCGGTGGCCCGGGCCTTCTCCATCGCCCGCGAGGTGTTCGAGATCCGTGGCATCTGGGAAGCCATCGAGGCGCGCGACAACCGGATCGGCGCCTCGGTGCAGCACTCGATGCTGCGCGCCACCCAGGCCTTGCTCAAGCAGGCCACCCGCTGGCTGATCGACCGGCACGAGGAATTGCCGGACATCGCGATCGCGGTCGAGCGTCTCAATCCGGGTGCGATGCAGCTGATGGAGTGCCTCCCCGAGGTGCTGCAGGGGGGCCGGCTGGAGCGTTACGAAAGCGCCGCGCAACTGTACGCGGACACCGGCGTGCCCACGGCTCTGGCGCGAAAGATGGCCGGACTCGGCCCGATGCATACGGCCCTGGACATCATCGCGCTGGCGGAGAACTGCACGGTCGCCGTCCGCCACGCGGCGGAAGTCTATTTCCGCATCGGCGAGGCGCTGCAACTCGACTGGATCTCCACCCAGGTGGGGGGCCTGCGCGTCGAAGGCGTATGGCAGGCCAAGGCGCGCGGCAGCCTGCGGGACAACCTGTACGCCCTGCAGCGCGCGCTGTGTGCAAAGATGGTGAGCTGCGTGGCGCCGAACTGCAATGCGGCCGCCGCTGTGCAGGCCTGGATGGACAGCCACGCTGACAGGGTCGCACATTTCCGACAGACCCTGGAGGAGATGCAAGGCGGTGGCCAGCTCGATTTCGCCACCGTCTCGGTCGCGCTCCAGGAAATCCGCCGACTCGCCACGGACTGAATCCGGACGGCTCCGACGAGGGAATCCAACATGGCCACCGAACCGCTGATTGCGGTCTTCATAGACTTCGAAAACCTCGCGCTCGGCGTGCGCGACATGAAGGGCGACAACAAGTTCCGCGTCGAGCTGGTGATCAAGCGCCTGCTGGAGAAGGGCCGGCTGGTGTTCAAGCGCGCCTATTGCGACTGGAGCGGCTACCGCGAGTACACGCGCGAATTTCACGCCAACGGCATCGAGATGGTCGACATCCCGCAGAGCCGCCACAGCGGCAAGAATAGCGCCGACATCCACATGGTGGTGGACGCGCTGGACCTCTGCTACGCCAAGCAGCACATCGACTTCTTTGCGCTGCTGTCCGGCGACAGCGACTTCTCGCCGCTGGTCTCCAAGCTCAAGGAGAACAACAAGCGGGTGATCGGCTGCGGCGTTAAGAGTTCGACCTCGGACCTGCTGATCCACGCCTGCGACGAATTCATCTACTACGACGACCTGGCGCGCGCCGCATCCAAGCCGAAGCGCGCCCGCAGCAAGAGCGAGCCCAAGGACAAGAAGGCAGAGGCGATGGACAAGCTTGCAGAGATCGTCCAGTCGCTGGATGCCGACTACGACCAGCTGTGGGGTTCGATGGTCAAGCAGGCCATTCGCCGGGTGCATCCGGGATTCAGCGAGAGCTATTACGGCTACGCCAGCTTCGCCGAACTGCTGAAGGATGCCGAGGCGCGCGGCCTGATCGGGCTGGAATACGACGAGAAGCGCGGCAACTATCTGGTGCGGACCGCCGCGCGCTGAGCCGCCGCCATCTGAAGGGAGCTGGAATCTTGGGACACACGCTGATCCTGCTGCGCCACGGCCAGAGCGACTGGAACCTGAAGAACCTGTTCACCGGCTGGACCGACATCGATTTGACGCCGCAGGGCCGCGAGGAAGCCGCCGAGGCGGCCCGCCTGATCCAGGCGGAGGGCCTGGACTTCGACCTCGCCTACACCTCGGTGCTGAAACGCGCGATCCGCACCCTGTGGATCGTGATGGACGGCATGGACCGCATGTGGGTGCCGGTGACCCGCGCCTGGGAGCTGAACGAGCGTCACTACGGCGCGCTGCAGGGACTCGACAAGGCGGAGACGGTGCAGCGTCACGGCGAGCAGCAGGTGTTCAACTGGCGGCGCAGCTATGACCTGCCCCCGCCCCCGCTGGCCAGCGACGACCCGCGGCACCCGCGCTTCGAGGCCCGTTACGCCGGCGTGGACCCCGCCCGATTGCCAGCCACCGAGTCGCTGAAGGACACCCTGATCCGCGTGCAGCCTTACTGGGAAAGGGAGATCGCACGGCAGGTTCTCGCGCGACGCAAAGTGATCATCGTGGCGCACGGCAACAGCCTGCGTGCGCTGGTGAAGATGCTCGACGGCCTGAGCGACACGGAGATTCTCGAGCTGAACATCCCCACCGGCATCCCGCTGATCTACGAACTCGACGACACGCTCCAGCCGCGCAGCCGCCGCTACCTCGGTGATCCCGAGGCCGTCCGCCGCGCCGCCGAAGCCGTCGCCAACCAGGCAAGGCAGCGGTAGGAGCGGCTTCAGCCGCGATTCCCGGTCGGGGCTGAAGCCCCTCCTACACCTGTGGGAGCGGCTTCAGCCGCGACCCAGCCAACCCGACCGACTGCGCCCGCGGCCCGGCCTCAGGCCTCGCCGAGCACCTCCCGCGCGCACTCCCTGCCAAGCTCGATCAGCTCCGTGGCGCGGTAGAACTCGTAGAACAGGCAGGCGTCGCGCGGCACGTCGATGACAATGTCCGGTGTGTAGGTCGCCAGCTTCAGCCGCGCGATGGAGTTCTGCATCATGTCCATCGAGGCGGTCATGAGGTCGATGATGCCGGGCACCTCGGGCTGGTCACCGGAGGTCCCTGACTCCGGCCCCGAATGCGTCTCTGACCCCGGTTGTTCGGTCGCGACGAGTTCGCGGGCGCGTCGCCGTGCGTGCTGCGAGTGGGCGTTGAGATTGACCGCGATGATGAAATCGGCGGGCTGGTTGAGCGCCGGCGCGATCGGGATCGGGTTCAGCAGGCCGCCGTCGACCAGCACGCGGCCCAGGTAGACGTGCGGCGTGAAGATGGTCGGAATGGCGATCGAGGCGCGGATCGCATCGAACAGCGGGCCCTGGTTCAGCCAGATCTCGCGCTGTTCGAGCAGGTCCGTGGCCACTGCGGTGAAGCCGATCGGCAATTCCTCGATCACGTGATCACCGACCAGTTCCCTGAGCACGCCCATCAGCCGGTCACCCTTGAACAGCCCAGTGCGCATGAAGGCCAGGTCGAGCAGGCTGAACATGTCGCGCTTCTCCAGCCTGCGCGCCCAGTCGGCATAGACCTCCAGCTTGCCGGAGGCAAAGATGCCCCCGACCAGCGCGCCCATCGAACAGCCCGAGATGTAGACGATCTGGTGGCCGAGCGACTCGATGTGCTCGATCACGCCGATGTGCGCCAGGCCGCGCGCGCCGCCGCTGCCGAGCACCAGTGCGATGCGCTTGCCGCGGCGTGGCTGCTGCTCGGCCATGCTCACACCTCGGCCGGGCCGAAGCTCGGCCGTTCGCCCGCCATTCCCGCGCGCACTGCTTCCCTCTGGTTCGGGCGCGCGAGAATCGCCAGCTGCAGTTCGGCCTCGAGCGCCAGCGCTTCGCGCGCGTCACACTCCCAAGCGCGTCCGAACAGCCGCTTGGCGCCGCGTACCGCGTCAGGCGAATGCCCGGCGATGGTTTCGGCGAGGGCCAGGGCCTCGGCCAAGGGGTCCTCCGACAGCCGGGTGACCAGTCCGAGACCGAGGGCCTCTGCGCCGCCCACGATTCGCCCGGTCCAGACCAGTTCCAGCGCCACGTCGCGACGCACCAGGCCGCGCAGCGTCTGGCTGCCGGCCATGTCCGGGATCAGTCCCCAGCGGATCTCCATCACCGACAGGCGCGTATCGGGCCGGGCGATCCTCAGATCGGCGCCGAGCGCGAGCTGCAGCCCAGCCCCGTACACCTCGCCATGCAGCGCCGCGATTACCGGCACCGGGCATTCCCGCCAGGCCCAGCCGGCACGCTGCGCAACATTGGCGGCCTCGCCTTCGCGCCGCGAGAGCAGTTTGCGCACCACGCTCCCGCCGGCGGCGAACGCCGCCAGGTCGAGCCCGGCACAGAAGCTCTTCCCCTCGCCCGCGAGCACCACGGCGCGCAGCGCGCGGTCGGCGGACAGCTCGCGCGCCGCGGCGTCGAGTGCATCGAACATCTCCACGTCGAACGCATTGCGTTTATCCGGCCGGCACAGCCGGACCACCACGATCTGATCACGACGCTCCATGCTGACGCGCTCTGCGCTCATGGCTCACTCCTGCTCACTGGGTATCACGCCGGCCGCGGCAAGCGCCGCGATCTCCTGCGGGTCGTAGCCGATCGTGGCGAGCACCTGCCGGGTGTCGGCGCCCGGCCGGCGCGTCGCGCTTGGCACGGCCGGTGCGCTGCGGCTGAATCGTGGCGCCGGGGCATTCTGCATCACGCCAGCCACCTCGATAAAAGTGCCGCGGGCCGCATTGTGCGCGTGCCCGGGAGCCTCTGAAAGGCCCAGCACCGGGGCGAAACAGGCGTCGCTGCCCTCGAGCAGCGTACACCACTCGTCCCGCGTGCGCGTCCGGAACACCGCCGCCAGTTCCGCTTTCAGCTCACGCCAGTTCGGATCGCCCGGGCGATCGAGGCGAAAGCCATGCGGCGCGAAGCGTTGCCGGTCGACGCCGAGCTTGTCGAGCAGCTCGCCATAGAACTCTGGCTCGATCGCGGCGATCGCCACGTAGCGACCGTCGCGGGTCTCGTAGGTGTCGTAGAAATGCGCCGCGCCGCCCAGCAGGTGGCTGCCCGGCGCGTCCTCGAACAGGCCCATGGCCTGAAATCCGCAGAACATCGCCATCATCGATGCGGCGCCGTCGAGCATCGCGGCGTCCACCACCTGGCCGTGCCCGGATCGCTGGCGCTCGATGAGCGCGCACACCATGCCGAAGGCCAGCAACAGGCCGCCGCCCCCGAAATCGCCGACCAGGTTCAAGGGTGGCACCGGCTTGCCGCCTTGGGGACCGATCGAGTGCAGCGCGCCGGACAGCGCGATGTAGTTGAGATCGTGACCCGCGGCGCCCGCCAGCGGGCCTTGCTGTCCCCAGCCGGTCATGCGCCCGTAGACCAGCCGCGGATTGCGCTCCAGGCAGGTCTCCGGTCCGAAGCCGAGCCGCTCGGCGACCCTGGGACGGAAGGCCTCGAACAGGCCGTCCGCGCTCTGGGCGAGCCGCAGCAACGCCTCGACGCCCGCCGGTTGCTTGAGATCGAGGGCGAGGCTTGAGCGGCTGCGCAGCAGCGGGTCCGGCAGGGCCTCATGTGAGGCAAGCGGCATGCGCTCGATCCGCAAGACTTCCGCACCCATGTCGGCCAGCATCATGCCGCAATAGGGCCCGGCGCCGAGCCCGGCGAGCTCGATGATCTTGAGGCCTGCCAGCGGTCCGGGCATCAGGCGCGCTCCGGCCAGGGCACCCCGGCGGCGCAGGCCGCGTCGAACTCGGCCTTGAGGCGCGCGCACAACTGCGCCGTGCCCGGCACATCGCGGATCAGCCCGACCCCTTGGCCGGCCGACCACAGGGTCTTCCAGGCCTTGACCTCGTCGCCCAGGTCCTTGAGCTTGCCGCTGCCGAGGCCGCGCTTCTGCAATTCGGCCACGTCGAAGTCGTTGGCCTCGAGGCTTTCGCGCAGGAAGTTTGCCGGCACGCCGGACACGGCGTCGGTATAGATGATGTCCGCGGCGGTCGCGCGCAGCATCATCTGCTTGTAGGCCTCCGGCGCGAGGCTTTCGCCCGTCGCGATGAAGCGGCTTCCCAGCCAGGCAAGGTCGGCCCCCATGACGAGTGCGGCGGCGACCTGCCAGCCGTTGCTGATCGCACCGGCCAGAAGCAAGGTGCCGTCGAAGCACTGGCGGATCTCGCCGGCCAGTGCGAATGGACTGGTGGCACCGGCGTGGCCCCCGGCCCCGGCGCACACCGCAATCAGCCCGTCCACGCCGGCCTCGGCCGCCTTGCGGGCATGGCGCAGGCTGATGACGTCATGGAACACCACGCCGCCATAGGCGTGGACGGCCTTGACCAGGTCCGCGACCGCGCCGAGGGAAGTCACCACGAACGGCACGCGGTGACGCACGCAGGCCTCGAGGTCGGCCTCCAGCCGCGGGCCGGAGACCAGGAACATCGGCGCCGCCAGGACCGGCACCGCGACCCGGCCGCGAAAGCACTCAGGAAGTGCCACGTCGCGGGTCCAGGCCCATCGAGCGGGCGATGATCTCCTTCATGATCTCGCTGCTGCCGGCGTAGATCCGCGAGACTCGCGCATTGGCGTACAGGCGCGAGATCGGGTACTCGTCCATGTAGCCGGCGCCGCCGTGCAGCTGCAGGCATTCGTCGGTCACCTGGCCCTCGATCTCGCTGGCAAACAGCTTGGCCTCGGCGGCGACCTCGGCACTCAGCCTGCCCTGGTTGTGGTCCATCACGCAGCGGTCGACCAAGGCCTGGGCGGCATCGATCCGGGTACGCAGCTCGGCCAGCCTGAAGCGGGTGTTCTGGAAATCGGCTATCGCGCGGCCGAAAGCGCGGCGCTCGCGCACATAATCCAAAGTCAGGCGCAGGGCCGCCTCGGCCGCGGCGACGCAACCGCAGGCGACCACCAGGCGCTCCTCGGCGAGAAACTGCATCAGGTAATGGAAGCCCTTGCGCGGATCGCCCAGCACATTGGCCTTCGGCACGCGCACGTTGTCGAAGAACAGTTCCGCCGTGTCCTGGGCCTTCAGGCCGAGCTTCTTCAGGTTGCGGCCGCGGCTGAAGCCGGGCATGCCGCGCTCAACCAGCAACAGGCCCAGGCCATGCGGCTCATCGGGGACCGTGCGTGCCGCGACGATGAACACATCGCCGTTGATGCCGTTGGAGATGTAGGTCTTCGAGCCGTTCAGCAGCCAGTGGTCGTCGTGTTCCTCGGCGTGGGTGCGGATGCCGGCGACGTCGCTGCCCGCCCCGGGCTCGCTCATGGCGATGCCCAGGATGGTCTCGCCGCGAATACAACCGGGCAGCAGTCGCGCCTTCTGTTCCTCGCTGCCGAGCTGGCCGAGATACGGCCCGCACAGCCGGCTGTGCAGCGACAGGCCGAAGCCCGCGTCCCCGTGGAAGGCATTTTCCTCGATCAGGATCTGCTCGAAACGGAAGTCCTCGACGCCCATCCCGCCGTAGGCCTCGTCGGCCCACATCAGGCAATAGCCCTGTTCGCCGGCCTTGCGGAACAGCTCCCGGTCAATGATGCCCGCCTCGAGCCAGCGCTCGATGTGCGGCGTGACCTCGGCCTGCAGGAACCTTGCCACCGAGTCGCGGAAGATCTCGTGCTCGTCCTCGAAGATGTTCCGGTCCATCAGTCATCGCCCCTTGAATTCGGGCTTGCGTTTCGCCAAAAAGGCGGCGATGCCCTCCCTGGCGTCCTC
This sequence comes from uncultured Ectothiorhodospiraceae bacterium, assembly GCA_964582505.1. Classification (GTDB taxonomy): domain Bacteria; phylum Pseudomonadota; class Gammaproteobacteria; order Steroidobacterales; family XN24; genus XN24. The sequence continues at coordinate 12,051 of CAZOSZ010000030.1, forward strand.
GCTCTCCAGGCAGACATTCTGCAACTGCGACTCGCGGGCGATCGCCTGGCTCAGGCTGAGTTCCATCGCCGCGCGCATCGCCAGCTTAGTGCGGCCCAGCGCCAGCGGCGCGCGCTCCGCGAGGCCCTGCGCCCAGGCCAGGCTTTCCTCGTCGAGCCGCTCGCCCGGCACCACGCGGTTCGCCAGCCCGAGCTCCAGGCAGCGGGCGGCCGGAATGCGCTCCGCCTCGATGCACAACTGGTAGGCACGGTGGTAGCCGATCCGCCGCGCCAGCAGCCAGTTGGCGCCGCCGTCCGGGATCAGGCCGATCAGGGAAAAAGCCGACAGCAGGTAGGCGTCCTCGGCCATCACCACCAGGTCGCAGACCAGCGCGAACGACATCCCGATGCCCGCGGCCGCGCCGCCCACCGAGGCGATCACCGGCTTGTCCATGCCGGCGATCAGCTCGAGCGTGGGGCGGAAGTCGGTATTGATCAGATCCTCGATGCGCCGATCGCTCGGGAAGCCCTGCCGCAGATCGGCCCCCGAGCTGAAGTTGCCCCCCGCGCCGCGCAGCACCACCACGCGGGCCTGGCGATCACCGGCCGCGCGGATCATCGCCTCACGTAGGTCTTGGGCGAGCGCGCGGTCGAATGCATTCAGCACCTCCGGCCGATTCAGGGTCACCACGGCCACGCGGTCGCGGCGCTCGTACAACACGGTTTCGTTCACCGCACTCTCCTGTATCTGCGTGTAGGAGCGGCTTCAGCCGCGACGGGTGTCGAATCGCGGCTGAAGCCGCTCCCACGGAAGCCGCTCCTATCGCGGCTGAAGCCGCTCCTACCCATGGCGGTTGCCTCGAAGCTGCTCGCGGCCGCGCAGCCAGTCGGAGGCGCGGTAGTGCTCGCCGAAGGCATCGGCCATGCGGTCGCAGTCGCCGAGAAACCCGGCCAAGCCGACCGTGTCCACCAGGCTGGCAGTGCCGCCGGTCCAGGCCGGGAAGCCCCAGCCGAAGATCGAACCCACGTCGGCGTCGGCCGGATCACTGAGCACGCCCTCCTCCATGCAGCGCGCGGTCTCCAGCGACTGAATGTAGAGCAGGCGTTTCTTCAGCTGCTCGACATCCGGCTGCTCGGCGGCCGGCGGGTAGATCTCCGCGAGTCCCGGCCAGAGATGCTTCCTGCCGCCCTCCGGGTACTCGTAGAAACCCGCGCCGTAGCGCTTGCCGAGGCGCTGCAACTCGTCGTGGAAGCGGCTGATCACGGCATCGGCGGGGTGCGGCCGGTAGGCCGCGCCGAGATCCTTGCGAGTCTGGCTCATGATCCTGTACGACAGCTCGATACTCACCTCGTCGGAGACCGCCAGCGGGCCGACCGGCATGCCGGCCATCTTCGCGGCATTCTCGATCAGCGCCGGCTTGGCGCCCTCGGCGAGCATCGCCAGCCCTTCCTTCACGTAGGTGCCGAACACCCGGCTGGTATAGAAGCCGCGGCTGTCGTTGACCACGATCGGCGTCTTTTTGATCTGCTGCACGTAGTCGAGCGCGCGCGCGATCGCCTCCTCGCCCGTCTGCCGGCCGACGATGACCTCGACCAGCGGCATCTTGTCCACCGGCGAGAAGAAATGCAGGCCGATAAAGCTCACCGGGCGTTGCGAGGCCTCGGCCAGGCCGCTGATCGGCAACGTCGAGGTGTTGGAGGCGAAGATCGCGGTCGGCGGAATCACCGCCTCGGCCTGCACAGTCACCTGGCGCTTGATCTCGCGATCCTCGAACACCGCCTCGATCACCAGCTCGCAACCCGCCAGGTCTGCATAGCTCGCGGTGGGCCGGATCCGGGCAAGCACTTTCTCGGCCTGGGCCGGCGTCATCCTGCCGCGGCCCACGCGCTTCTCCAGCAGTCCCTTCGAATAGCCCTTGCCCTTTTCGGCGTTTGGCAGCTCGGTGTCGAGCAGCACCACTTCGATCCCGGCACTGGCCGAGACGAAGGCAATCCCCGCGCCCATCATGCCGGCGCCGAGGACGCCGAGCTTGCGCACGGATGACTTGTCGATGCCCTTGGGCCGGCGCACCAGCTTGTCCGCGGCGCCCTTGTCGATGAACAGCGTGCGGATCATGTTGCGCGCCACCGGGCCGCTCAGCAGTTCGACGAAGTACTGGCACTCGATGTCCAGCCCCTTGTCGATCGGCACGATACTGCCTTCGTAGACGCAGGACAGGATCGAAATCGGCGCGGGGTAGTTGTGCTGGGTTCTCTGCGCCACCAGCGCGGTGCCGACCATGAAGACCTGCGCCGTCGCGGGACGGCTGGCGCCGGCGCCGCCCGGGAACCTGAAGCCCTTCTTGTCCCAGGGCTGCACCGGGTCGCCGCGCTCGAGGATCCAGGCGCGCGCCGTGGCGATCGCCTCGTCGCGGTCCGCGGCGAGTTGCTCGACGATGCCGAGCGCGTGGGCCTTGGCCGGGTCGAAGTGCGTGCCTTCGGCCATCAGCGGCAGTGCCTTCTCGATGCCGATCATCCGTGGCAGGCGTTGCGTGCCGCCGGCACCCGGCAGCAGCCCGAGCTGGACTTCCGGCAGGCCCAGCCTGGCCTTTGGATCGTCGACCGCCACCCGGTGGTGGCAGGCCAGGCAGAGCTCCAGGCCACCGCCGAGCGCGGTGCCGTTGATCGCCGCGACGAACGGCTTGCCGCAGGTCTCGAGCTTGCGGTACAGCGTGGAGAAGCTGCGCGCAAACGTGTACAGCTCCTCGCGACCCAGGCCGCTGTCGAACACCCGGACCAGGTCCTTCAGGTCGGCGCCGGCGATGAAGCTGCTTTTGGCGGAGCTGATGACCGCCCCCTTGACGGCCTCGTCGGCGGCGACCCGGGCAATGCATTGCTCGAGCTCCGCCATGAACTGCGGCGTCAACACGTTCATCGGCCGGTCGGGAACGTCGATGATCAGCAGCGCAATGCCGTCAGCATCCACGGTAACCTTGATGGTGGTGTCACTCATGATCCGCATCCCTTCAGTCGCGCTCGAGGATGGTGGCGGTGCCCATGCCCGCTCCCACGCACAGGTTGACCAGCCCGGTCGACAGGTCGCGGCGTTCCATTTCGTCGAGCAGCGTGCCGAGCACGATCGCGCCGGTGGCGCCCAGCGGGTGGCCGAGCGCGATCGCGCCACCGTTGACGTTGATCATCTCGTGCGGCACTTCGAGCTGCTGCATGAAGCGCAACACCACCGAGGCGAAGGCCTCGTTGAGCTCGAACAGCTGGATGTCCTCGCGGTTCATCTTCGCCTTGCCGAGCGCGCGTTCTGCGGAAGGGGCGGGCCCGGTCAGCATGATGGTGGGCTCGCTGCCCACCGAGGCAAAGCCACGGATGCGCGCGCGCCTCGCCAGGCCAAGGTGCTTGGCCATCGGCCTGCTCGCCACCAGCACGGCGGCGGCACCGTCGACGATGCCGCTGGAGTTGCCGCCGGTGTGCACATGCTGGATCGCTTCGACCTCCGGATAACGCTGGATCGCCACCGAGTCGAAGCCGGCCTGCAGTCCGGGCAGCTCGAAGGCCGGCCGCAGGGCGGCGAGTCCCTCGGCGGTGGTGTCGGGACGCATGTGCTCGTCGCGCGCCAGCACCACCTGGCCGAGGCGGTCGCGCACCGGCAGGATCGAACCGCCGAACCAGTCGCTCTGCCAGGCCGTGGCAGCGCGTCGCTGGCTTTCCAGTGCGTAGGCGTCGCAGTCTTCGCGGCTGAAGCCATGGATCGTGGCGATCAGGTCGGCACTGATGCCCTGCGGCACGAAATAAGTATTCCAGGCCACCTGGGGATCGGTTGCCATGGCGCCGCCGTCCGAGCCCATCGGCACGCGCGACATGGATTCGACGCCGCCGGCGACCACCAGGTCGGCTTGCCCGGACATCACCAGCGCCGCAGCGGTGTTGACCGCCTCCAGCCCCGAAGCGCAAAAACGATTCAGCTGCTTGCCGGGCACGGTCTCGGCATAACCGGCGTTCAGCGCCGCCACGCGTGCGATGTTCGCACCCTGCTCCCCCACCGGGGCGACGCAGCCGACGATGACGTCCTCGATGAGCGAGCTGTCGAGCTCGTTGCGCTCCCGCAATGCTGTCAGCACCTGGGTGAGCAGTTGGATGGGGGTGATGCCATGCAGGGCGCCGTCGGGTTTTCCGCGGCCGCGCGGCGTGCGCACATGGTCGAGTACGTAGGCGTCCGTCATGTCTCGTTGTCCCGCTGGGGTGGGCGCCGGGCGTCGCGGCTGAAGCGCCGCTGCGCTGGCGACTGGGAAGGTGGGCGCGGCCCGGGTTTCGGGGAATCATACGACCGTTTGACTGGCCCATTATAGTCACGTCGCCCGCCGCACTGCAGCAGGGCCCGGGACAGCGGAGTTCCCTTGCGGGTGGTCTCCTGCGGGGGTATTTTTAACCGTTTTATCCGCGGGGAGACGTCAGCTTGCGAATCGGCGTGTTCGACTCCGGCCTGGGCGGTGTGTCCGTGCTCAGGGAGATTCGCCGGCGCCTCCCGTCAGCGTCACTGGCCTACGTGGCGGACTCCGCCTGGGTGCCCTACGGGCTGCAAAGCGAAGCGTTCATCCGGCAGCGGGCCGACCGGCTCAGCCGCTTCTTGATCGAGCATGGCGCGGAGCTCATCGTGGTCGCCTGCAACACCGCGACCGCGGCTGCCGTGCCCACGCTTCGTGAATCCCTGCGCTTGCCGGTGGTCGGCATGGAGCCCGCGGTGAAACCGGCGACCGCCGCGACGCGCAGCGGCACCGTGGGCGTGCTGGCGACGGTGGGCACGCTCAAGAGCGCGCGTTTCGCCGCCCTGCTCGACCAGTTTGGTAGCGACATCCAGGTGCTGACGCGCGCCTGTTCCGGGCTGGTGGAGCAGGTCGAGGCCGGCGATCTCGACGGGCCGCGCACACGGCTGTTGGTCGAGCAATACGTGGGGCCGCTGGTCAGGGCCGGCGCGGACACCCTGGTGCTCGGTTGCACCCACTTTCCTTTCCTGCGCCGGCTGATCGAGGAAGTCGCCGGGCCCGCCGTCACCGTCATCGACACCGGCGAGGCGGTGGCGCGTCGGGTCGAGCAGCTGGCCAGCGAACTGGCTCCGCATTCGCCCCCGGCTTCGGCCGCAACGGTGGAGTTCTGGACCAGCGGAGATGCCGAGCGACTGGCCGCTCCGCTCGCCAGGCTGTGGGGCCAGCCCGTGATGCTTCGCGCGCTGCCCGCCGATGACGCGCACTTGTAGGAGCGGCCGTAGGAGCGGCTTCAGCCGCGACAAAGAATACGGTCGCGGCTGAAGCCGCTCCTACTGACGCGTCAGTCGCCGGCGTCGCCGAGATACGCCGCCCCGGCGCGCATCAGCGCCGCGAAGCCGGTGCCATCGCCACCGCGAACCGCGCGCGCCACCGCGTCGGAGGCCCGGGCAAGCGCCTCGAGCGGTTCGCTGCCGTGCGGGTTGGTGGACTGGATCTCGAAATACAGGTGTGGATTCTCCCGCGCCACCCGGGTGGCGACGCGCAATTGCGCACCGAAGGTCGTACTGGCGAACGCCGCCAGCTCGGATACGCTGCGCCCGCTGCGCTCCAGCGCGGTGAAAAAGGCGATGTTGGTGGCATGCGACAGCCCCAGCACCCAGGCCACAAGCCGGTCGTGCTCCTCGAGCGTCATCTCGGCGAGTTCCGCGGAGGTCGGCTCGAACAGCTCGCGTGCCGCCGCCTGCGCCTGCGGCGCACCGATGTCCACCAGGATGACGTGCCGGCCGGCGAGCAGCCGCACATCGGGGCCGAACATCGGGTGGATCGAGGCCACCGCGATGCCCGCATCGCGCAGGCCGGTCAGCGCCGCGGCCACCGGCGCCTTGATCGAGCCGATCTCCACGACCAGGCCGTTCGGGCGGAGTCCGGCCAGCTCGGCCAGGATGCCCGCGGTCGCCACCAGCGGCGCAGCGACGATCACCAGCTCGGCTTCGCAGGCGGGCAATCGCCAGTCGGCGTGCCACGGCAGA
>CAZOSZ010000031.1:0-17991 GCA_964582505.1 uncultured Ectothiorhodospiraceae bacterium
CTGGAGTCACCTGTCCTGTATCCAGGGCACCGATCAAGGTGACGGTTTTCCAGGTCGAGCCGGGGGTATAGGAGCTTTGAGTAGCCCGGTTGATCAAAGGGGCTTTGCAATCAGGCGCATCTGTACAATCTTCCAGAAGACTGGACAGGTAGCAATCTGTCAAGATCAGGTTTGGGTCAAAGCGAGGCGCGCTGGCCATCGCCGGAGCGGATGCGCAATGCGGCCAGCCGCCACGGGCCGGCGCCGGACTCGTCCGAGCGCAGCACCAGCGCCTCGATGTCGGCGTCGAAGATCTCTTTCTTGCGGTCCGCCAGCGCCTTGAAGGCAATGAAGGCGCGGTCCAGCTCGGCGTCGTCGAGTTCCATGCCGAGCGCCTCGACCCGGCTGCGAAAGGCGTGCCGGCCGCTGTGCTTGCCCAGCACCAGTCGGCTGCCGCCGAGCCCGACGTCCTCGGGACGCATGATCTCGTAGGTCTGCTGGTGGCGCAGCATGCCATGCTGGTGAATGCCGGCCTCGTGGGCGAAAGCGTTTTCCCCGACCACCGCCTTGTTGCGCGGCACCGGGACGCCGGTCACCGCCGCCACCAGCCGGCTGGTCGGGGCGAGGCGCCGCGTGTCCACCCCGGTCACCAGCGGCAGGCAGTCGGCGCGCGTGCGCACCGCCATCACGATTTCTTCGAGCGCGCAGTTTCCGGCGCGCTCACCGATGCCATTGATCGTGCATTCCACCTGGCGCGCGCCGGCCTGCACCGCAGCCAGGCTGTTGGCTACCGCCATGCCGAGATCGTCGTGGCAATGAACGCTGATCACCGCCCGCTCGATCCCGGGAACCTTGTCTTTCAACGAGGCGATCAGCTCGGCATACTCGCCCGGCACCGCGTAGCCGACCGTGTCGGGGATGTTGACCGTGGTGGCACCCGCCTCGATCACCGCGGCGATCACCTCGGCCAGGTATTCCGGCTCGGTGCGCGCCGCGTCCTCGGCCGAGAACTCGACATCGCCGCACAGCGCGCGCGCCACGCGCACGCCTTCGACCGCCTTGCGAATCACTTCCCCGCAACTCAGACCCAGCTTGAACTTGCGATGGATCGGGCTGGTGGCAATGAACACGTGCAGCCGCGGCCGCTGCGCCTCGCTGAGCGCCCGCCAGGCGCGCTCGATGTCGTCGCCGCCGCACCGCGCGAGCCCGCAGATGATCGGTCCGCGGATCTCGCGGGCAATTTGCCGCACCGACTCGAAATCGCCGTCCGAGGCCGCCGGAAAACCCGCCTCGATCACGTCCACGCCGAGTTCCGCGAGCGCGCGCGCAACGCGCAGCTTTTCGCGGCCGGTCATGCTGCAGCCCGGCGCCTGCTCGCCGTCGCGCAGCGTGGTATCAAAGATGATCAGCCGCTCAGTAGCCATAGGACAGTTCGCCGATCGGAAAGTACGGCATGGCCTGCGGCTGATGGCGCGGCCGCTCATCGGCCAGCGCGCCCATCAGCGTGCGCGCATCGATATTGCCGCCGGTCAGCACCACGCCGACGCGCTGGCCGTGCAAGGCGCGGCCGTGCCTGACGGCGGCGGCCAGCGCAGCTGCCGCCGCGCCCTCGGCCATCTGGTGCACGGTTTCCGCGTAGGTGCGGATCGCATCCTGGATCTCGCGCTCCGAGACCAGCACCATGCCGTCGAGCAGCGGCCGCAACAGGCCAAGCGTGACGTCCACCGGCACGCGCACCGCCAGGCCGTCGGCGAGCGTGTCGGTCGCCGCAAAAGCGTGGTGCTCGCCGGTGTGCCACGCATGGTGCATCGCCGGGGCATTCTCGGCCGAAACGCCGACGATGCGCGTTGCCGGGCTCAGGGCCTTGAGCGCCACCGACATGCCGGCGGCGATGCTGCCACCGCCCACCGGGACGAACACCGTATCCAGCCGTCCGCCGGCCTGCTCGAGCATTTCCAGCGCGATGGTGCCGACCCCGGCGATCAGATCCAGGTCGCGCGCCGGGTGCACCAGCCGCGCACCGCTGCGGGTGGCAAACTCCTCCGCCGCGACCATCGCCGCGTCGAAGTCATGGCCGCTCTCCACCACCTGCGCGCCGAGCGCCGCCATCGCGGCGTTCTTGTCGGGGTTGTTGCCGCGCGGCACGAAGATCGTGCATGACGCGCCGTACATGCCGGCCGCCTTGGCGACCGACTGGCCGTGGTTGCCGCGCGTCGCGGTCACCAGGCCGCGGGCGCGCTCTTCAGCCGGCATCCTGGCCAGCAGGTTCAGCCCGCCGCGGATCTTGAACGAGCCGATGCTCTGGGTGTTCTCCAGCTTGACCAGCACCTCGCAGCCGGCCCGCTGGTCGAGCAAGGGATGATTCAAGAGCGGCGTCGGGGCCAGGTGGGCGCGTACCACGCCCAGCGCCTGCTGCACGTCCGCCAGCGTCACTGCCAGCGGCGCGGGCTGATGCTGCGCGCCGTTGCTGCGCAGCTGGGCGCGCTTCGGTACGGCAGACCGGAAGGCCTCCTCGGCCGGTACCTCGGCCTGCCCGAGGGCAAGGGATCCGTTGTTCAACATGCCACGCTCTCCTCCAGCATCATGGCCGGCTCGCTCGCGGTCAGGCAGGCGACGCTGCGCACGTCGTAGAGTTTCTCGATCTGTCGGGTCAGCACTTCCACCGAGCGGCCGGTGGACTTCAGCTGAATGGTGATTTCGACCTGCTGGGCGGAATCGTCCGAGCGGGCATTCATCGCCGTCACCGAGAAGCCGCGGCGCTCGATCAGCCCCAGCAGCCGGATGATGGCCCCCTCGACCTTGTAAATACTCATCCGCAGCGTGTGGTTCATGCGCTCAACTCCTCCATCATGACGTCGTTGCTCTGGCCTGGCGGCACCAGCGGCCAGACGTTGCTCTTCGGATCGATGCAGACATGCGCCAGCAGCGGCCCGTTCGTGCCCAGCAGTCGGCCGATCGCCCCGTCCACCTCGTCGCGCCGCGTGATGCGAAATGCCGGGATACCGAAGGAGCGCGCCACCTCGACGAAGTCGGGGTTGTCGGAAAGGTCCACTTCGCTGTAGCGCTCGCCATGGAACAGCTGCTGCCACTGGCGGACCATGCCGAGCGAAGAGTTGTCGACCAGCAGGATCTTCAGGTCCAGGCCGTATCGGCGGATGGTCGCCAGTTCCTGGATGTTCATCATGATCGAGCCGTCGCCCGAGACCGTCAGGACACGCGTCTCGGGCCGCGCCAGGCAGGCGCCGATTCCGGCGGGGATGCCGTAGCCCATGGTGCCCAGCCCGGCACTGCTCAGGTGCTGCTCGGGCCGGTCGAAATGGCAGTGCTGCGCCACCCACATCTGGTGCTGGCCGACATCGCAGGCGATCGTCAGGTCGGGCGCGGCCTCGCTCAAGCGGCGCAGCATGTCGGGCACGTAGATGTAATCGCCGGGCGCGTCGTAGCGCCAGGCGTGCTCCGCCTTGCGTTCGGCGCACCATGCTCGCCACGGCCCGATCGCCAGGCCGGTGGGCATGGCCGCGAGCGATGCCACCAGGTCGCCGAGCAGGCCGGCATCGGCATGGCGCAGCTTGCCGATCTCGCTCGCGTCGGCGTCCATGTGGATCACGCTGGCCTTCGGCGCGAAGCCGTCCAGCCGGCCGGTGGCGCGGTCGTCGAAGCGCGCGCCGACACAGATCAACAGATCCGACTGCTGGATGGCGCGATTCGCCGCGCGGTTGCCGTGCATGCCCATCATGCCGAGAAAGCCCGGATCGCGGGTCGGCACCGCGCCGATGCCCTTCAGGGTGGTCACCACCGGAATGCCGCTGGCGCGCGCATAGGCGCGGAATGCGTCCACCGCACCGGCAATCGGGATGCCGCCACCGCCGTACAGCACCGGCCGTTCAGCGCCGTAGACCAGCTCGCGCGCCATGTCCAGCTGCTCCGGGTCGGGCAGGCGCCGCTTGCGCGTGTGCATTTCGAAGATCGGTGCCGACGCCGGGACGGCGTTGGAGACGTCCTTCGGCAGGTCCACCAGCACCGGCCCGGGCCGGCCCTCGGCGGCGATGCGGAAGGCCTGCGCAATAGTGCGCGGGATGTCCTCGGCGCGACGCACGATGAAGCTGTGCTTGACGATCGGCAGGGTGATGCCGAACACGTCCACTTCCTGGAAGGCGTCCGTGCCCATCACCGCGGTCGGCACCTGGCCGGTGATCGCGACGATCGGCACGGAGTCCATGTAGGCGTTGGCGATCCCGGTAACCAGGTTGGTCGCACCCGGCCCCGAAGTCGCCATGCAGACGGCCGGCCGACCGGTGACCCGGGCGTAGGCGTCGGCAGCCAGCGCCGCGCCCTGCTCGTGGCGCGTGAGGATATGCTTGATCGGCGAGTTCAGCAGGGCGTCGTACACCGGCATGATTGCGCCGCCGGGATAGCCGAAGACGTACTCGACCCCCTCCTGTTCCAGGGCGCGCACCAGCAGTTCCGCGCCCTTGACGCTCATGCGGCCGCCTGCTTGTCCGACTTCAGCCAGGACATCCGGGCACGCAGCTCACGGCCGACCTTTTCCACCGGGTGGTCCAGGTCGGCCGCCAGCATCGCCTTGTAGTTCGGCATGCCGGCCTCGTACTCGGCGCGCCATTCGCGCGCGAAGCTGCCGTCGCGGATCTCGCCGAGGATCTCCCGCATGCGCTCGCGGGTCTGCTCACCGATGATCCGCGGACCGCGACTCAGGTCGCCGTACTTGGCCGTGTCGCTGACGAACTGGTGCATCTTTGCCAGCCCGCCCTCGTGCAGCAGGTCGACGATCAGTTTCAGCTCGTGCATGCACTCGAAGTAGGCGACCTCCGGCTGGTAGCCCGCCTCCACCAGGGTCTCGAAGCCCAGCAGCACCAGTTCGGTGACGCCGCCGCAGAGCACCGCCTGCTCGCCGAACAGGTCGGTCTCGGTCTCCTCGGCGAAGCTGGTCTCCAGCACGCCGCCACGGGTTCCGCCGATGCCGTGCGCATAGGCCAGTGCCCGGGCCCTGGCCCGGCCCGTGGCGTCCTGCGCCACCGCCAACAGGCAGGGCACGCCGCGGCCTTCCTCGTATTGCCGGCGGACCAGCGCTCCCGGGCCCTTGGGTGCCACCAGGATGACATCCAGGGTCTCCGGCGGCTTGATCGATCCGTAGTGGACGTTGAAGCCGTGCGCGAACAGCAGCGCCGCACCCGGTTTGATGCCGGCCTCGATGGTGCGCCAGACCGCCGGCGCGGCCATGTCCGGCACGAGCATCGCGACGACGTCCGCGCCCTCGACTGCCCTGGCCGGCGGGGCGAGCTTCATGCCGTCGGCCTCGGCCTGCTTCCAGCTGGCACCGCCCGGCCGCACGCCCACTGTGACGCCGAAGCCGCTGTCTCGCAGGTTGAGCGCGTGGGCACGCCCCTGGCTGCCGAAGCCGATCACCGCAATCCGCGCGACCCCGGCGTTGCCCGGCTCGACATCCGACTCGACGTAGATCTTCATGCTCGTCACCTTTTCTGAAGCCTTGAATGCGAGAACCCCGCAGCCGTTTCCGGTTGCGGGGTTCTCTGGTTCGGTTCGCTCTGCTTGCGCTTTTCCTGCCTACACCATGACCCCGCTCTTCCCGATTACGAGAATGAGGATAATGAGGCCAAGAAGCATGTTGATCGCGTCAGGGCGCGTGCGCGAAAGACTGCGGGCAACGACTCTCGGCCGCTGCCTTGTTCCTGCCTTGCGCTGTGGGTTGCCGTGGAGCATTGTTCGGTTCGCGTGAAGCTTGTTGCACTGCAATCAGATTGGGCCGATTCTAAGCACGATGTTTTCCGCTCTGTCAACTGTTTTTTTCCAGCGACCCTCAGCGTGCCCCCTCCCGGCCCGGCTGAAAGGGCGTTTCACTCCTTATAGGGCGATAACGGTTTCCTGAGATGAGCGAGCACTCCTCCCGGCGGCATTCGGCCGTGATCGTCGATGGCGTCACCCGCGCGCCGAGTCGCGCGATGCTGCGCGCGGTGGGCTTCACTGACGCCGATTTCGCCAAGCCACAGGTAGGCATCGCCTCGACCTGGGCGGAAGTCACGCCCTGCAACGTGCACATCCACGAACTCGCCAGGCAGGCCGCCGCCGGGGCCGACGCCGCGGGCGGCAAGGCGGTGGTGTTCAACACCATCACCGTGTCCGACGGCATCTCGATGGGCAGCCCCGGAATGCGCTACTCGCTGGTGTCGCGCGAAGTGATCGCCGACTCGATCGAGACGGTGGTCGCCGGCGAAGGCTTCGACGGCTTCGTGGCGATCGGCGGTTGCGACAAGAACATGCCCGGCTGCGCCATGGCGATGGCGCGCCTCGACCGTCCCGCGGTGTTCGTCTATGGCGGCACCATCCGGCCGGGTGCCAAACACCGTGACATCGTATCCGTGTTCGAGGCGGTCGGTGGCCACGCCCGGGGCACCGTGTCCGATGCCGAACTGGCCGAAGTCGAGCGCACCGCGATTCCCGGGCCGGGCTCCTGCGGCGGCATGTACACCGCCAACACCATGGCCTCGGCCATCGAGGCGCTCGGCTTGAGCCTGCCGAACAGCTCGGCGCAGGAAGCCGTGGGCGCCGCCAAGGCGGAGGACTGCCGGCGGGCCGGCGCCGCGGTGCTGGAGCTGCTGGCGCGCGGCATCCGGCCCTCGGACATCCTCTGCCGCGAGGCCTTCGAGAACGCCATCGCCGTCACCGTGGCATTGGGCGGCTCGACGAACGCGGTGCTCCACCTGCTGGCCATCGCGGATGCTGCCGGCGTATCGCTGGAACTCGGCGACTTCAGCCGGGTGGGCGAGAACGTCCCGGTGCTCGCCGACCTGAAGCCGAGCGGCAGGTACCTGATGTCCGAGCTGATCGAGGTCGGAGGCATCCGCCCGCTGATGAAGATTCTGCTCGACGCCGGGCTTTTGCACGGCGGATGCCTGACGGTCAGCGGCCGTACGCTCGGCGAAGACCTGGCCGGCGTGGCGCCCTACCCGGACGGTCAGCAGGTGGTGCGCCCGATGACCGAGCCGATCAAGTCCGACAGCCACCTTGTGATCCTGCGCGGCAACCTCGCGCCCGCCGGCGCGGTCGCCAAGATCACCGGCAAGGAAGGCGAGCGTTTCGTCGGCCGCGCCCGCGTGTATGACTCGGAGCCGGACGCGCTGGACGCGATTCTTCGCGGCCGCATTGTTGCCGGCGACGTGGTGGTGATCCGCTACCTCGGTCCGAGGGGGGCGCCGGGAATGCCCGAGATGCTCTCCCCGACGGCCGCCATCATGGGCCGCGGGCTGGGCGATTCGGTCGCGCTGATCACCGACGGCCGTTTCTCCGGCGGCAGCCACGGCTTTGTGGTCGGACACGTCGCCCCGGAAGCCGCGTCTGGCGGTCCGATGGCCGCCATCGAGGATGGCGACGAGATCGAGATCGACGCCTGCCGCCGCGAACTGACGCTGCGCGTCGGCCCTGCCGAGATCGCCAGGCGCCTCGAGGACTGGCGCCCGCGCACTGGCGAAAAGCCCGGCACCGTGCTGGAAAAGTATGCCCGGCTGGTGAGCTGCGCGTCGACAGGCGCAGTGCTCAGCGGCAGGGACTGAGGCCGCCCGCCGGGCCGCGCCTCAAAGCCACCGCCTGACTCGACTGCGGTAGGCCTCGTACTGTTCGCCGAACCGCGCTGCCAGGGCACGTTCCTCAGGCTCGATCTGCAGGCTGTTGAGGCTCAGCACGAAAGCGCCGATCACGACAAGCGACAGCCAGTTCGCAAGCAGCACGCCCCAGGCCAGCAGTGCCAGCAACAGCGCGAGGTACATCGGATTGCGCGTGTAACTGTAGATGCCGTCCGCCACCAGCTGCGAGGTGGCTTCAGGCTGCAGGGGATTCACGGTGGTCCCGGCGCGGGCGAAGCTGCGCACGCCCGCCAATCCGACCAGGCCGGAAGCCAGCAACAGGACGCTGGCAGGCAGCAGCCGCCCCGGTATCCGTAACTCGGCAAACGACGCGCCGATGGCAATCAGCCACATCAGGCTCGCGGCCACCAGGAACTGGGCCACGGGCGGAACTTTGAGTTGCAGCGCGTGCATGGTGCTCCCTGCTTGGCCTGGCGCTGTAAAGGGTACACTACAGCAGGCGCAGGGACAGGCTCCGGAGGTCGCGGTTGAAGTCCGGGGCCGGGACTGCCTATGCTTGAGCCGGCCGCACTGTCGGGGGGGAGTGTGACGGCCGGACTTTCATTGACTCACCCAGGAGAAGCGCAATGTTCGAATTCGGCAAGAAGGGCCCCCCCGATGCGAGCGACGAGGGCCCCTCGCGCGAGGCCGCGCGCCACGAGACCGCAGGTTCGACCCAGGCCGCGCCCAAGCCGCGAGCCGCGGCCGCGTCGGGCGCTCGCCACGAGGCGGCCGTCATCGGGCCGTCGATCCAGATCGACGGCGACCTGCGCGGCCAGGAGGACCTGTTGATCGACGGCGAGGTGAGCGGCACGGTCCAGCTCAGGAACAACAGCCTCACGGTGGGCGCGCAGGGCAAGATCAAGGCGAACGTGTACGCCAACGAGGTCTTCGTCGACGGCTTCGTGGAAGGCGACCTGTACGCCTCGGACCGGGTCGCGATCCGCAAGACCGCGCAGGTCCGCGGCAATGTCACCTCGCCGCGTGTCAGCCTCGAAGAAGGCGCGCGTTTCAAGGGCTCGATCGAGATGGACAGCGAGGCGGTCGACTCGGCGCTTGGCAAGAGCCGCGGCGCGAGTGCGCCCCCCTCGGTGGCGGCGGCTGCTCCGAAAACGGCAGCGCCGGACAACAAGGCGGCGGGACCGGCAGGCGGCGGTGGCACGGCGAGGACCGGACTCGCGGGCTGATCCCGGGGGACTGGGATGGCAGCGTTGCGGGAAGCCGGCATGGCTCGGAGCGTAGAGCCCGAGCCGGCGACGCTCAATGCGCCGCTGTTTCGCAGCCTGGTCGAGGGCATGGCGGACGACCGGCGGCGCGTGGTGCTGGATCTCGGCCCGGCCAGACCGGAGACCGTCGCCTTGTTCGGCCACTATCGCTGCCGGCTGGAGATCGTGGACCTGTCGCCCGATTTGGGGGCGCTGCAGGAACTGGCCGAGCCGGACGAGCTGCGCAAGGCCATCGCCCGGCTGCTGCCGGCACGGCGCGATGAGGCCGTCGACATCGTGCTCTGCTGGGACCTGCTCAATTACCTCGCACGCCCGGTCCTGACGACACTGATGCGCGAGCTCGCGGGCCGAATGGCCCGCGGCTCGTTGTTGCATGCCCTGATTGTCTATTCGATGCCCCGCATGGCGGCACGCCCGGCTCGAATCGTGCCGGACGAGCAGCTCCACTTGCTCCACGTCCCGCTCACGTCCGAACTTCGCAATGCCCCCCGGTACACCCCCGAAGATCTCGGCAAGTGCACGCCCGGTCTTGCCGTGGAACGGGCGATGTTGCTCAAGAACGGGATGCAGGAATTCCTGTTTCGGCGCTAGCGCTGCACTGTTCGATTTGCATCCGGATCAGCGCTGAGCTGGAATTACAGCCATCGCCCGAGGGATTCGCGCGAACCCACACGGCGGCCCGCAAAAGATCAGTTCGCCGCAGTCCCTGTCGGCACGGCGTCGACGGGCTCCTCGAAGCCGATGAACAGCACGCAGGGATCGCCGTCGGCGCAATGGGCATCGTGCCCCAGCCTGGCCGGTCCGTAAGCGTAGCTGCCGGGCCGCAGGACCACGGTCGGCTGGCCATCATAGGTGACGTGCAGTTCACCCGAGACCAGCACCATGCGCTCGGCCGAGGTGTGCCAGTGGTGCGGCACCCGGGTGTTGGGCGGCAGTTTGAAGAAGATGTCCGCATTGGGCTTCGCGGGGTCGCCTTGCAGCACCGCGATCCTGCAGCCCTGCGGTATGAAGTCGGGGCAGGCCACCCATTCGATCGACGCATCGTCATGGGCGATGGCATGCGCTTTCTGCGGGCCTGGCTCGGCGGCCAGGGCCGGAATGCAGGCCAGCGCCACGCCGCCCAGGAAGGTGGCAAGGGGCTTCAGTGAAACTTGGTGCATGATCAATTTATTCTCCAATGTTCAATAACTTAGTGTATTATATTGATGTTATTTCTATAAGCTTCTGACAGGCTCGGCGCTCGCGTGAGACCGGACCCATCGGCTGCCGTGCGTGCCTCGAGTCTAAACGATGATCTGGGCCGTGCTCACGCGGGCGGCTCGCGCGACTTGTTCCATTCGCCACCGCGGCGCATCTCGCCCCACCCCTGTTTGCCGCCGCTGAGCCAGCGCAGCAAGCCAACAAGCCGCCACACGGAATTCAGTTGCCGGTAGCCGAAGTTCTCCAGCACGGCGACACAGAACAGCAGCACGGTGTTGCGCGACCCCGGGTAGATGCGAAACGACAGCTCCTCGAGCAGCAGCGCGCTGGTGGACAGCACGATGCCGAGCCCGATCGCAGCTAACAGGAACGCACCGGCCACCTGCGGGGAGATCCAGCCATTGAACGCCGCGACGGCGATGAACAGGTAGCCGGCAACTTCGAGCAGGGGCCCCAACAGCTCGAACAGGAAGTTGAACGGATAGGCAAAGCGCCCCACGACGCCTGCACGGCGCTGCGTGAACAGCCCGAAGTTCATCGTCAGGCTCTCCGCCAGGCCGCGCTGCCAGCGGATCCGCTGCCGGCCGAGCGTCCGCAGGTCCTCCGGCGCCTCGGTCCAGCAGATCGGGTCGGGCACGAACACGATGCGATAGGGTTTGCCCTGGCGGCGCAGCACCCGGTGCAGCCGGACGACCAGCTCCATGTCCTCACCGACCGTGTCGGTTCGATAGCCGCCGGCTGTCACGACGACCTCCTTGCGGAACAGGCCGAAGGCGCCGGAGATGATCAGCAGGGCGTTCATCGGCGACCAGCCGAGACGACCGAACAGGAAGGCCCGCAGGTACTCGACGATCTGGAACAATGCCAGCAGCGAGCGTGGCAGGCTGATTTTCTCGATGAAGCCGTCCCGGATGGTCGAGCCGTTGGCGATCCGGATGGTGCCGCCGCAGGCCACCGTGCGCGGATCGTCGAGAAACGGCTGAAGCACGCGGTAGAGGCTGTCGGGCTGAAGGATGGAATCGGCGTCCACGCAGCAGAACAATGGGAATCGCGCGGCATTGATGCCGGCATTCAGCGAGTCTGCCTTGCCGCCGTTGGCCTTGTCGATCACCCGGATGTTGGGGTGAATTACCGAACGGTACACGCGCCTGATCTCAGCGGTCGCCAGGCGCTGGCGATAGGCCTCGGGAAACGGCTGCAGCCCGAACGCCCGGACCAGCTGGCCGAGGGTGTCGTCCTGCGAGCCGTCGTTGACCACGATGATCTCGTACTCCGGATAACGCAGCTGCAGGAGCGCGCGCACCGAGGCGACGATGGTGGCTTGTTCGTTGTAGGCTGGGACGATGACGCTGATCGGCATCTCGTAGTCAGAGTACGCCTTGGGCAGGACATCGATGCTGCGGCCGAGAAAATACGCCCTGAGGGCAAACAGTGCGCTGAAATTGAGCAGCAGGTACCCGCCGTTGAGCAGCACGAAGTAGCTGAGAAACACCCATTGCCCGGCAATGACGAGTTCGTGGATCACGCGCTGGCCTCCGCCAGCACCTGGTCGAGCATGTCGCGCGCGAAACGATCCTCCACGGCGTCTCGCAGCGCAGTTACGCCATCGCGCCCGACGAACGGCATCGCCAGCAGTGCCTGGGCCGATCTGTAGCGCACCCACCATTCCGGATCGGCCAGCAGTCGGACCAGGTGGTCCTTGTCCTCCGGCAAGCCAAGCCGACCCAGCACCACGGCCGCCCCCATGCGCAGATGCCAGCGCGGGTGCTTGCTGAGTTCGCGCACCAGCGGCAGTTCCTCCGGGCTCTCCAGGACTCGCAGGCAGATGCCCTTGATGCGATCGTCGCTCGGCCGCCGCAGCAGTTCGCCGACAATCTGCCCCGCGGCCGCCAGCGGGATTTCCGGCAGCACCGCAATGAGCTTCGGCACGTCGTCCGGCCGGCTGGCGAGGATCGCCTCTTCGAGCGGGCCGGACACGAATTCCGCGCCGGCGTCCCTGAACAGTGCCGCCACTCTCGCGGTCGCCCAGTCCTCGCGATCCCGGATCGCGGGAAGCACGACAGGCATCGCCGCGCGCGCGTCGATGCCGATCAGTGCCCGCGCCGACACCAGCGAGACCATGGTGTTCCGGTCATGCAGCAGCGCGAGGATCGTTTCCCAGGCCGCTTTCTCGCCCAGGTGGCCCAGCGTGGCGATCGCCAGCAGCCGGTCGGCCTGCCGGCGGCGATGCAGCTGGCGCCAGGCCAGCTTTTCGATGCCCAGTCGACGCGCCAGCCGGTTCAGGCGCGGCCTCGCGTCACCGAGCAGCAGGTCCTGGAAGATGTTCCATTCCTCCAGGAAGAACCGGTGGTCACGTCGCGGCAGTCGTGGAAGCGAGGTTTCGATCCCGTCCGGGTCGGAGTCGGATTCATCGAGTGCCGCGGCCGCGAGAATGGGCCGCCAGGCGGCATTGAAGGCCGCGCGCCGATGCTGCATACCCATCGCGCGACTGCGCACCAGCAGGATCCACGCGAGCGTGAGCAAGGCAAGGCCGATGCTCGCCGCGCCGATGGCGCCAGCTATCTGCGGCAGCGCCTCAATATCGGCAGACAAGGCCAACACGAAATCCTCTGCGCAGGTAGGCTTCGCCCTGCTCGTGTACGAGCAGTTCCCACGAGACCCCATATCGAGTCGAGAACCAGTGCCGGCCCAGCAGCGACAGCCCGAGCGTGCCGTTGGTCGTGAAACGGCCGTCGCCCAGGCTGTCCGTCTCCCGGCCCGTCGAGGCCGTGGCACCGAGCCGGCTGCCGTCGCCGTAATGGCGGTCCAGCCTGAGCTGGTTGCTCCAGGTCAGGTCGGCGCCCTCGAGCTTGCCGGCGAACACGGTCCAGCCGACATACCAGTGGCCGACATAGCGATCCACGGCCAGTGTCCAGACATCAAGCTCGTCGCGTGCGTAAGCGGCACGGCGCGCGCCCAGCTCCGCGCCCCAGCCATCTCCGAAGTCGCGGCGGGCGCGAAGCTGGCCTGACCAGCGTGGCAGCACTTCAGCCTCGGGGGCGATACGGGCCTCGACGGCCGCCAGCCAGACCGCGGTCACGGGCCGCGAGTACCCCAGGCTGCCCTCCAGGTCCGTCAGGTCGAAACGCTCGGTGCGCCGCAGGCCGCCGTACAGCACCTGACGGGCTGCAGACCGGCGGCTGAATTCCAGGTACTGCTCGGACCAGGCCGGCAGGCCTCTGTCCAGGTCCTGCCAATCCAGCCCGGCTTCGATTTCCCGCACCGGTCTGTCGCCAGCCTGCCTGAGCAGGCCGGCCTGCAGCTCGCGCACCGCCGCGTACTCCGGTGCCAGCGCAGCGGCCTTCTCGAGCAGCACCAGGGCCTGATCCGGCCGGCCGGACCAGCTGAGCACCTGAGCCTTGCCGAGCAGGTAATCCGGATTGTCCGGATCGACCGTGAGCAGCCGGTCATACTCGGCAAGCGCCTCCTCCCAGCGCCCGTTCCAGGACAACTGGCGGGCATAGGCGAACCGCGCGTCATGGTCCTCCGGAGCCTGCGCCAGCAGGGCGGCCAGCTGCTCGATGTTCTCGCCGGAGTCGCGCGCCTCTGCCGGCTGAGCTCCAAGTGCATCGGCCCCGCCGGCGTCGATGCCGGCACTGCCGAGCAGCAGGGCTGCGGCGACTGCCAGCTGAATGCCCCCGGGGAGGAGTCCGCACGACACGTCCTCAGGCGCTCAGCCGTTCCGCGAGCTGCATGTGGCGCCTGATGCGGGCCATCAGTTCCCGTGCGTTGTAGGGTTTGGTGACGAAGTCGTTGGCGCCGGCCTCGAGCGCCCGGACGATGTCCCGGTCCACGCTGTGGGCCGACAGGACGATGACAGGCACGTGGCGCCAGCCAGGCGAGCGGCGGATCTGCCCGATGAGCTCGAATCCGTCGCAGTAAGGCAGCACCAGGTCGGCAATGACAACGCCCGCCGGCGGCTCGCGGCCGACATGGTCCGAGGCGGCGCCGCCGTCGGCGCAGCAAACCACCGAGAACCCCTCGCGCTTGAGCATGAACTCGAGCAGGAAACGGACGTATTCGTCATCCTGGACGATCAGCGCACTGGGCCGCGCAGCTGCCTGGCTCATGGTGGGTTACCTGGAGGGTCCCGAGTAAACCGCTTGATACCACGCGGTCGCGAGCTCACGCGTGCGCTGCTGCTCAGTTTCGAAGAGCGGGCCGGAGTGCTGCGACCTCTCAGGCCCGGTGGCAGGCGACCAGGTGTGCGCCCACCGGGCGCAGCAACGGCGTGACGGCGGCGCACCGATCCACCGCGATCGGGCAGCGAGTGCGGAAGGCGCAGCCGGACGGCGGGTTGACCGGCGAAGGCAGATCACCGTGCAGCGGCGCGAAGGCCTTGTTGCGTTCCTTTGCCGGATCCGGAATGGGCACCGCGCGGATCAGCGCCTGGGTGTAGGGGTGCAACGGCCGCTCGTAAAGCGTCACCCGGTCGGCCACCTCGGCAATGCGGCCGAGATACATCACCATGATGCGGTGACTGATGTGGCGCACCACGGCAAGATCGTGGGCGATGAAGATCAGTGACAGGCCCATCTCAGCCTGCAGGTCCATCAGCAGGTTGACGATCTGCGCCTGGATCGAGACGTCCAGCGCGCTGACCGGCTCGTCGCAGATCACCAGCCTGGGCTCGAGCACCAGCGCGCGCGCAATGCCGATACGCTGGCATTGCCCGCCGGAAAACTCATGCGGGTAGCGGTTGAGGTGCTCGGGGCCCAGCCCGACCCGGCCGAGCATCGCTTCCACCTTGCGGCGCACTTCGCGGCGCGGCATGGACGGAAAGTGGGTCCACAGCGGTTCGGCCACGATGTCGCCGACGCTCATGCGCGGATTGAGCGAGGCCAGCGGGTCCTGGAAGATCACCTGCATGTCGCGCCGGTGCACACGCATCGCCTTTTTGTCCTTGGTGGTGATGTCCTCGCCGAGCAGCGTGACGCGCCCGGTGGTCGGCGGCACCAGCCGCAGCACCGCGCGCGCCAGGGTGGACTTGCCGCAACCGGACTCGCCGACCACGCCGAGCGTCTCGCCCGGCCGCAGCTCGAGGTTCACGCCGTCCACCGCCTTGAGCGTGCGCGACTTTGCCAGCAGGTTGACCGGCGCCAGGCGGAAGTGCACCCGCAAGTCCCCGACCTCGAGCAGCGCAGGCGCTTCGTAGTCAGGCTCCGGACGCCGAATCGGCGCCTGCGCGGTCCCGGGCACCACGCCCTCCCCGGCCGACACGGTGGCCAGCCGCTGAACCTCGGTTTCGTCGAGTCGCGGCACGGCGGCCAGCAGCGCCTGGGTGTAGGGGTGCCTGGGGCGATAGAAGATCTCGTCCACCGGGCCGGACTCCATCTCCTCCCCGCCGTTCATCACCAGCACACGCTCGCACAGCCCGGCCACCACGCCGAGGTCGTGGGTGATCAGGATAATCGACGTGCCGAAGCCGCGGCGCACTTCGCGCATCAGCTCGAGAATCTGCGCCTGCACCGTCACGTCCAGCGCGGTGGTCGGCTCGTCGGCGACCAGCAGGTCGGGGTGGCAGAGCAGCGCCGAGGCGATCATCACCCGCTGGCGCATGCCGCCGGAAAACTCGTGCGGGTACATATCGATGCGCTGCGCGGCCTCCGGGATGTGCACCGCCTCGAGCAGTTCGATGCAGCGCGCCCGCGCGGCCCTGCCGCTGAGCTTCTCGTGGTAATAGAGCACCTGGGCCATCTGCTTGAATACCGTCAGGTACGGGTTCAGCGAGGTCATCGGGTCCTGGAAGATCATGCCGATGCGCCGGCCGCGGATGCTGCGCAAGGCGCGCAACGGCATGCCGATCAGCTCGGTGCCGTCGAAACGTGCCGAGCCGGAGGCGCGGCCGTTGGAGGCCAGCAGGCCGATCAGGCTCATCATCGACTGGCTCTTGCCGGAGCCCGACTCGCCGACGATGCCGAGCGTCTCGCCACGTTCCAGCGCAAAGCCGAGATCGCGCACCGCGTGCACCTCCCCGTCCGGCGTGTGAAAGCGCACGTTGAGTTTCTCGACCTCGAGCAGCGCCATCTCAGCGGTCCTTCGGATCGAGCGCGTCGCGCAGACCGTCGCCGACGAAATTGAAGCAGAACAGCGTCAGAGCCAGGAATACCGCCGGGAACACCAGCATCCACGGCGCGGTGCCCATCTCCTGGGCGCCCTCGTTGACCAGCGCGCCCCAGGAGGTCATCGGCTCCTGCACGCCCAGGCCGAGAAAGCTCAGGAAGCTCTCCACCAGGATCACCTGGGGGATGGTGAGCGTGACGTAGACCACCACCACGCCGAGCAGATTGGGCACGATGTGGCGGCGGATGATGTGGAAGGTCGCAACGCCCTGGGCCTCGGCCGCCTCGACGAACTCCTTGTGCTTCAGCGACAGCGTCTGGCCGCGCACGATGCGCGCCATGTCCAGCCAGTTGATGGCGCCGATGGCGACGAAGATCAGGATGATGTTGCGGCCGAAGAACACCATCAGCAGGATCACGAAGAACATGAAGGGCATGGCGTAGAGAATGTCGACGATGCGCATCATGAAATGATCGACGCGCCCGCCGAGGTAGCCCGCGGTGGCACCCCAGCTGATGCCAATCAGCAGGCTCACCAGCGTCGCGACCACGCCGATCATCAGCGAAATGCGCCCGCCGTACAGGGTGCGCACGAACAAGTCGCGGCCCAGCCCGTCGGTGCCGAAAAGGTGCCGGCTGTGCCAGTCGGGGCCGATGGAGGTGTGATCCCAGTCGGTGTGGGCGTAGCCCCAGGGCGACAGCCACGGCCCGACGATCACCAGCACGGCCACCACGATGATCAGCCAGCCGGCCACCACCGCCGCGCGGTTGCGGCGAAGCACGTTCCAGGCGTCAAGCCAGAGGCTGCGCCCCACCACCGGCGCGATAGCAGCCCCGGCGGCCGGCAGGAGCGTGACCGTCGGCGGGCGGCTCATGCGTACTTCACCTTCGGGTCGAGCCAGGCGTACACCAGGTCGACCAGGAAATTGAGCAGAATGATCAGCGTGCCGTAGAACACCACCACGCCCATCACCAGGGTGTAGTCGCGGTTCAGCGCGCCCTGCACAAAGTAGCGCCCGAGTCCCGGCACGCCGAAGATCTGCTCGATCACCACCGAGCCGGTGATCACCGCCGCGGTCGCCGGACCCAGGTAGGAGACCACCGGCAGCAGCGCCGGCTTGAGCGCGTGGCGCAGGATCACGGCCCGCTCCGGCAGGCCCTGGGCGCGTGCGGTGCGCACGAAGTTGCTCCGCAGCACCTCGATCATGCTGCCGCGGGTCAGGCGTGCGATGTAGGCGACCTGTGGCAGCGCCAGCGAGATCACCGGCAGCACCAGGTAGCGCAGGCCGCCGTCGCCGATCCCGCCGGCTGGCAGCCAGCGCAGATGCACCGCGAACAGCAGGATCAGGAGCGGCGCCATGACGAAATTCGGAATGGAGATGCCGGTCATCGAGACCGCCATCACCGCGTGGTCGCTGCGGGAGTTCTGTTTGAGCGCGGCCAGGGTCCCTGCGGCGACGCCGAACAGCAGCGCCAGCAACATCGCAGAGGCGCCGAGCCTGAGCGACACCGGAAACCCGGCGGCGATCAGTTCGGTGACGCTGTAATCCTTGTACTGGAACGACGGCCCGAAATCACCCCGTGACAGGTTCCAGACATAGCGGCCGAATTGCTGCACCAGTGGCTCGTCGAGGTGGTAGGCGGCCCTGAGGTTGGCCTCGATTTCCGCCGGCAACTGCTTCTCCGCGTCGAACGGCCCCCCCGGCGCCGCGCGGATCATGAAAAACGCCAGCGTGATCAGGATCAGCAGCGTCGGAATCGCGCCGAGGAAGCGTGCTACCGAGTAGCGAAGCACACTGCCCTCCCCCGTAGGAGCGGCTTCAGCCGCGA
>CAZOSZ010000032.1:0-1170 GCA_964582505.1 uncultured Ectothiorhodospiraceae bacterium
TGCGCCGCCGCGGCCGGGGCAGCCGGGTCGCCGGCCGCCCCCGTCTCGGGCCAGCCCTGCAGATGGCGCAGGGCCAGCCCGGTGAGGAAGTCGAGGTGGTCCGCGCGCGCGTTCAGGCAGGGGATGTAGTTCAAGCTCTCGCCGCCCGTCTCATGAAAAAACTCGGCGTTCCGGATCGCGATCTCCTCCAGCGTCTCAAGGCAATCGGCGGAGAACCCGGGACAGACCACATCGATGCGCTTCAGGCCCTGGCGGCCGAGGGCGCGGATACGCTCGTCGGTGTAAGGCTTCAGCCATTCTTCCCTGCCGAAGCGGGACTGGAAGGTGATCGACCAGCGGCCGTCCTCCAGGCCGAGGCGCTCTGCGAGCAGGCGCGCGGTCTTGTGGCACTGGCAGTGATAGGGGTCGCCGGCGTCAAGATAACGGCGCGGCACGCCATGAAAACTCATCAGCAGATGCTCGCCGCGTCCTCTTTCGGCCCAATCCTCGCGAACGCCTGCAGCCAGCGCCTCGATATACCCCGGCTCGTCGTGGTAGTGGCCGACGAAGCGAAGCTCCGGTACCCAGCGCCAGCGCGTCAGCACAGCCGCCAGCGCATCGAAAGTCGATCCGGTGGTGCTGGCGGAGTATTGCGGATAGAGCGGCAGCACCAGCAGGCGACGTGCGTTCGCCGCCCTGAGCTGCTCGAGCGCTGCCGGAATCGAGGGATTGCCGTAACGCATCCCGAGCGCGACTTTCACCGGGCCCGACAGGCGCGCGGCGAGTCGATCCCGGAGTCCCTCGACCTGCTCTCGCGCCGTGCTCAACAGCGGAGATCCTTGCTCGGTCCAGATCGCGCGGTAGGCTTCGGCCGAACGGCGCGGCCGGATCCGCAGCACGACGCCGTGGAGAATCAGCCACCAGATCGGGCGCGGCGCCTCGACGACCCGGGGGTCCCAGAGGAACTCCGCGAGGTAGCGACGGAGCGCGCCGGCCTCGGGTGCATCGGGCGTGCCGAGATTGGTCACCAGGACGCCGAGATTCTCATCGGTCCCGTGGCGGAATCCCTCGCTGCCTGTGAACTGGCTCATCTGCAGACCTCCTGTGCAGGGGCGGCATTATCCTATGGCCTCGAACCGAGCGGAAACGTCGTCCAGGTCGCGGCTGTAGGAGCGGCTTCAGCCGCGATCC
>CAZOSZ010000032.1:1270-17353 GCA_964582505.1 uncultured Ectothiorhodospiraceae bacterium
GCCGCTCCTACGGCCGCTCCTGCAGCGACATCCTGCAGGCGTAGAATGCTCGCCTTTTTTCGGGGGACTCGTTGTGCGAGCGCAGCAGGAGAAATCAGGGCGGGCTGCCCGGGAGGCACGGTCGATCCTGCGTCTTGCAGGTCCGCTGATCGCCAATAACCTCGCGCTGGCGGGCATGAACTTTGCCGATACGGTGATGGCCGGGAGGCTTGGCACCACCGACCTTGCGGCAGTCGCGGTCGGCGGCACAGCGTGGATGCTGGTGTTCCTGCTCGGACTGGGCACGCTGATGGCGGTCAGTCCGGTGGTCGCGCATGCCTACGGCGCCGGCCGCTGGCAGGATGCGGGCGCCTGCTTCAGGCAGGCGCTCTGGCTGAGCCAGGGCCTTGCCGTGCTCGGTTTCCTGCTGTTGCTCGGCGCCGGCCCGACGCTGGCGGCGATCGGCGTGGATGCGGCCATCCTGCCGCTCACCTCCGGCTACCTGCTGGCAATCTCGTTCGGTCTTCCTGGCGCCTTTGCATTTCTCGCGATGCGCTTCATGAGCGAGGGCGTGGGCTGGACGCGGCCGATCATGTACGCCGCAGGCGTGGGACTCGTCGTGAACGTGTTCGGCAACTGGGTGCTGATGTACGGCAACCTGGGATTCCCGCGGCTTGGCGCGGTCGGCTGCGGCATGGCGAGCGCGATCGCCTTGTGGTCGATGTTCGCGACCATGCTGCTGTATGCGCTGAAGAGCCGCCGCTATGCGCGTTACGCGCTGTGGCGTGGCTTCGAGCGTCCCCGCTGGCCCGCGCAGCGCGAGATCCTCGGACTCGGCATTCCGATCGCGGCCAGCGTGGAGGCCGAGGCCGGGCTGTTTGGCGGCGTCGCCCTGATGATGGGCACGCTGGGCGCAGTCCAGGTCGCGGCTCACCAGATCGCCATCAATTACGCCGCCACCATGTTCATGGTGCCGCTGGCGTTTCATTCGGCCACCACCATCCGCGTCGGCCAGGCGCTGGGCCGCGGCGACCCGGTCGAGGCGCGCGCTGCGGGCTGGTCCGGCATCGCGCTCTGCGCCCTGTTCATGCTGGCCTCGGCTTTCGTGTTGTTCCTGTTCCGACACAGGATCGCCGGCTTCTACACCTCCGACCCGCAGCTACTGCCGCTGGCCACCGGGCTGCTCGGCATGGCGATGATCTTCCAGGTGTCCGACGGCCTGCAGGTCGGTGCCGCCGGCGCGCTGCGCGGCTTCAAGGACACGCGCGCGCCGATGCTGATCAACGTCGCCAGTTACTGGCTGCTGGCCTTTCCGATGGCCTGGTACGCAGGCATCCATGCGCGGCTCGGGCCGGTGGCGGTCTGGGTCGCCCTGATCGCCGGCCTGACGGTCGCGGCGCTGCTGTTGAACGCCCGCTATTTCGTGCTGTCGAATCGCCGTATCTCGGCCGCCCCGTTATAGTAGGCCGCCTTGATCGGCCCGGCCGCCGGCCGATCTGCCTCAACCGACCGGAGACAAGTCCCTTGATGAATGCCAGGCTGATCCCCGTACTCTTGATGCTCGCCCTGTTCGCCGGCTGCGGCGGCACGCCCCCCGGGTCCACGGCGGCCGGAGCCACCAAGGTCAATGAAGCGCACGCCCGGCAGCTCGACCGGTTGTTCGACGAGCACTGGGAAGCCTGGCTCGTACTGAATCCAGTGGTGGCCACGTTCATCGGCGACGAGCGCTACAACGACCGTTACACGGTGACCATCGGCCCTGAATACCGGGCGGCGGTGCGCGCGCTGTTTCAGCAAAACCTGGCGGCCGCCGAGGCGATTCCACCCGAGGCGCTTGACGAGCCGCGCAGGCTCAGCCGCAAGCTGTTCATCCGTGATTTGCGACACCAGCTCGAGGGCCAGCGCTTCCCCGACCACCTGCTGCCGGTCAACCAGTTCCGCAGTGCGACCAACCAGTACGCGATGCTCGGCTCAGGCACGGGCGCGCAGCCGTTCAACACGGTTCGGGATTACGAGAACTTCCTGGCCCGCATCGATGGTCTCGGCGCGTGGGTCGACCAGGCGATCGCCAACATGCGTGAGGGCGTCGAGGCGGGGATCGTACAGCCGAAGATCCTGATGGAGCGGACCCTGCCGCAGCTGGAGGCCCACATCGTCGATGACCCCGAGGAGAGCCTGTTCTACCGCCCGGTGGCAAAGTTTCCGGATGCCGTGCCACTGGACCAGCATGAACGCCTGCGCACCGCGTATGCGGAGGCGATCACCGGCAAGCTCGTGCCTGCCTACGCAAGACTGCATGACTTCATTCGCGACGAGTATCTGCCGGCCTGCCGCGAGACCGCGGGGCTGGGCGACCTGCCCGATGGCGAGGCATGGTACGCCTACCTCGTCCGCCATCACACGACCACCGACCTGAGCCCGCTGGAGATTCACCAGATCGGGCTCGACGAGGTCGCGCGCATCCACGACGAGATGCGGGTCACCATGGCCGAGGTCGGCTTCGACGGTACGCTCAGCGATTTCTTCGAGTACCTGAATACCGAACCGGAGTTCTATTTCGGCAGCGCCGAGGAGTTGCTCGCCGCCCACGAGGCGCTGCGCGAGCGCGCCGACGCCGCTGCGCCGATACTTTTCAAGAAGATCCCGAAAGCCGGCTACGAAATCCGCGCAGTGGAGGCATACCGCGAGCGCTCCGCTGCGGGGGGCTCCTACCAGCGCCCCTCGGCGGACGGCAGCCGGCCCGGCATCTACTATGTGAACACCTACAACGCGACCTCGCGCCCGAAGTGGGGCACCGAGGCGTTGTTTTTGCACGAGGCGGTCCCGGGACACCACTTCCAGCGGGCCTTCAATCTCGAGCTCGATGAGCTGCCTGCCTTCCGCCGCAATTCCGGAGTCACGGCATTCGCCGAGGGCTGGGGCCTGTATGCAGAGTCTTTCCAGATCGGCGCGGCCATGGGCTTCTATCAGGATCCATACCAGCGCTTCGGCCAGCTCAACGCGGAATTGTGGCGCGCCATCCGCCTGGTCGTGGACACCGGCCTGCACGCCAAAGGCTGGAGCCGCCAGCAGGTGCTGGACTACATGTACGCGAACTCGGCGTCGCTCGAGACCCGCGCGGTCCCGGAAGCGGAGCGTTTCATGGCCATCCCCGGCCAGGCGCTCGCCTACAAGGTCGGCCAGCTGAAGATCGCCGAACTGCGCGCGCGCGCCGAGGCGGCGCTCGGTGAACGCTTCGATATCCGCGAGTTTCATGCCGAGGTGCTCGGCCAGGGCGACCTGCCGCTTGATGTGCTGGAGGCGCAGGTCGAGGCGTGGATCACCAATGAAGGCGGCAGCTTGTCCGCGGTGACCAAGTGAGATATGCGATCGCCGTCGTGGCGGCCGTGCTGGTCGCAGGCTGCGGTCGGAGCGAGGTCCCCGCGGAGAAGCCCCCGGCGGTGGCTCCGGCCAATCCGGGCGAAGTGCTGTATCAACTCGCCGAGGACTATTTCGAGGAAGTCCTGGCGCTCAATCCGGTGTGGGCCACCTTTCTCGGCGACGATCGCTACGACGACCGGCTCGCCAACGACATCTCGCCGGAGCACATAGCGACGGTTCGTGCCGTGGAGCAACGCTATCTCGATGCTGCAGAAACGATCGATCCGGCTGTGCTCGACGAGGAAGACCGCCTCACCTGGGAGGTATTCACCTCCGGCCGGCGCGAGACGCTGAAGGGCCTGGAATTTCCGTTTCACCTGTTGCCGATGAACCAGATGGACGGCCTGCCAAACCTGATGGCGATCCTCGGGTCGGGGCAGGGACCGCAACCGTTCCGCAACGCTTCCGATTATCGCAAGTTCATGGCCCGCATGGAGGACTTCGCCCGCTGGGCCGACCAGGCGATCGTCAACATGCGCGAGGGAATGCGCCGTGGCGTGGTTCATCCGGTGGTGATCATCAAGAAGATGATCCCTCAGCTCGACGCGCTGCTGGAGGAAGAGCTCCCGGCAACCTTGTTCTGGGGCCCGGTCGCCAACCTGCCCGCCGAGCTATCCGCCGACGAGCGCGAGCAGCTGACCACCGAATGGCGCGCTGCCCTGGCGCAGACGCTGTTGCCGGCCTATGCCCGGCTGCGGGACTTCCTGCGCGACGAGTATCTTGCCGCCGGACGCAGGACCGTGGGCTGGAGCAACCTGCCGGGCGGGGACGCCTGGTATGCCCATCTGGTCAGCACTCGGACTACCACCGAGCTGACGCCCGACGAGATTCACCGCCTCGGGCTGTCCGAGGTCGCCCGGATACGCAGCGAGATGGACGAGGTGCGGCGCCGGGTTGGCTTCGAAGGCGACCTGGCGGAGTTCTTCGAACACCTCAAGACCGACCCGAAGTTCTTCTTCGACAGTCCTGACGAGGTGCTCGAGGCCTATCGGGAACTCAAGGTCCGCATCGACGCGGCACTGCCGGCGCTGTTTTCCGATTTCCCGCAGGCGGACTACGAGTTGCGGGCGATCGAGGCGTTTCGCGCACAGTCGGCCGCCGGCGCCGAGTACCAGCAACCGTCCGCCGACGGTTCGCGACCCGGCATCTTCTACGTGAATACCTTCAATCTGAAGGCCCAGCCGCGCTTCGGCACCGAGACCCTGTCACTTCACGAGGCTTCCCCCGGCCACCACTTCCAGATCTCGATCCAGCAGGAACTCGAGCAGCTGCCGCGTATTCGCCGTTTCGGCGGCTATACCGCCTACGTCGAGGGCTGGGCGCTGTACGCCGAGTCCCTGGGACCCGAGCTCGGCCTGTTCACCGACCCATACCAGTACTACGGCAGGCTGAACGACGAGCAGCTTCGCGCCATGCGCCTGGTCGTGGACACGGGCCTGCACGCATTCGGCTGGGGCCGCGAGCAGGCGATCGCCTACATGCTCGAGAACTCCTCGCTGGCCGAGAGCGACGTCACCGCGGAGGTCGAGCGCTACGTCGCCTGGCCCGGCCAGGCGCTGGGTTACAAGATCGGCCAGATCACGCTGAGCGAATTGCGTCGCGTGGCCGAAGAGCAACTTGGCGAGCGCTTCGACCTGAAAGCCTGGCACAGCATGATCCTGCGCGGCGGCGCGCTTCCCATGAACGTACTGCGGGCGCGCAACGAGCGCTGGATCGAGGCGCAGCGCGCCAGCGCCTGAGGCAATCAGGAAACGGCTTCGTGCCCGCGCGGGTCCGCGGCGCCGCCTGCCGGCTGTTGGCCGAAACGCTCGCCACCACCGGCCAGCCAGGCCGCTTCCTCGGGCGTGTTGCGCCGTCCCAGTATGGCGTTACGGTGCGGGAAGCGGCCGAAGCGCGCGATGATGTCACGGTGGCGCTGGGCGTACTTGCGGAAGTCGGCGAAGATCGGGCGGTGATCCGACGCGACCTCGCGCTCTAGCTGCAGGAAGCGATCGACCACCATTTCCTGGTCGTCGAGCGATTCGGCATGCTGTAGCGGCATATAGAAGAACACCCGCTCGATCGGCGTCAGCTTGAGATCCATCAGCCGGCTGACGCCGTCACGCATCAGGTAACGCGCGCGCCCGTCATGGCGGAATGCCTCGGCGGTGCCACGGTAGATATTGCGGCGCATCTGGTCGAGCAGGATCAGTACGGCCAGTCGGCCACGTGGCGTACGCGTCCAGAAATCCAGCTTGCCCTCCGAGGCCGCGGTGACCAACGTTGCCCAGCGCTGGCGCATTTCCGCATCCCGCGCGGTATCGTCAGCGAACCAGAGATGCATGCGCGCCGGGACCCTGGACGGATCCTTGACGCTGTCCCCGAACCAGTACTCGAGGATCTCCTCGGCAATATGCTGATCGAACATGACTGGATTCACCGTAGTCGGAGGCCGGCTGAGCGGAATGATTGCGACAAATGTCGCCTTTGCCGCCGCGGGAGTCCAGTCTAGTCTGGAGCAAGCGAAGCGGCGGGAGGACCCGGGCCACAGTGCGTGACTCGAATTCAGGGCAGGGGCCCGGCCTCATGGCGCATCGCGCGACTCGCACGCGGGGTGGGTGGCTGCTCTGTGGTGCAGCCTTGCTGCTCGCCGCCGGTTGCGGCCGGCAGCCCTCGGATCCGGAGGCAGGGATACGCGCAGCGCTCGCCGAGGCGGAAATCGCGGCCGAGTCCGGCGAACTGGACACGCTCGCGGCGCGCGTGGCGCACGACTATGGCGATCGCGAGGGGCGCGACCGCAGGGCCCTGTTGCTGGTGCTTCGCGGGGTGATGATGCGTTACCCGAGGCTGGAGCTGGTGGTGACGGTTCGCGAGATCGAACTGTTGTCCCCGGAGCTTGCGCGGGTCCGACTGGACGTGCTGGCCGCGGGGGCCGGCCCCGGCAGCCTGTCGGCCGACGCGTTTGGGCTGGAGCTGTCGCTGCGTGACGACGGCAGCGGCTGGAAGCTCACCCGGGCCGAGTGGGGCCGCCGTCCGGCAGGCGGAATTTGACCTCGACGCCGCGGTCTGATTTATATTGTTATGCTGCACTGCGCACAACACGGCGCATTTCGGCACAGATATAATAAAAACAATGCCTTATGTGAACCGGTCCCCACCCGGACCGGATCCTGGATATCCAGGGCAACCCGGAATTGGCCGGCCGCCGGCCGGAGGGAGTCTTGACGGTGTCTGCCGAGCAGGGCCTTTATCGCGCCGCCTTCGAGCGGGACAGCTGCGGCTTCGGGCTGATCGCCAGCCTCGCCGGTCGTGACAGCCACTGGCTGGTCGCGACGGCGGTGACGGCCCTCGGCCGGCTGACTCATCGTGGCGCGGTCGCCGCCGATGGCAAGACCGGTGACGGCTGCGGAGTCCTGCTGTCCACGCCGGCGGACTTCCTGCGCGCCGTGGCCGCCGAGGCCGGCTTGTCGCCCGGCGTCCTGTTCGCCACTGGAATGGTGTTTCTCGACCCGGACCCGCAGCGCGCCGCCGCGGCACGCGACGTCGTGAGTGCCTGCCTGGCTGCCGAAGGTCTGCGGCTGGACGGCTGGCGCAGCGTGCCGGTCGACCCCGAGGCCTGTGGCGCGCAGGCCCTGCAGACGCTGCCGTTGATCCAGCAGGTGTTCGTCACGGCGCCCGAGCGCATGCCGGGCGACGCCTTCCGGCGGCGGCTGTTCGTCGCGCGGCGTCGCGCCGAGCAGAAACTCGGCGGCTCCGACCCGGTGTTCTACATTGCCAGCCTCTCGCCCGAAACCATCGCCTACAAAGCCATGGTGATGCCGAAGCTGCTGCCGCAGTTCTACCCGGACCTGGCAGACGAGCGCCTCGCCGCCCGGATCTGCCTGTTCCACCAGCGCTTCTCGACCAACACCCTGCCGCAATGGCGGCTCGCGCAGCCGTTCCGCTACCTGGCGCACAACGGCGAGATCAACACCATCCAGGGCAATCGCAACTGGGCGATCGCCCGCGCGCCGAAGTTCCGTTCGCCGGCATTGCCGGAGCTGCAGCAGCTCGTGCCGTTGGTCTCGTTGACCGGCTCGGATTCTTCGAGTCTCGACAACATGCTGGAAGTGCTGGTCGCGGGCGGCATGGACCTGATGCAGGCGGCACGCCTGCTGATCCCGCCGGCCTGGCAGACCGTGGACGACATCGACTCGGACGTGCGCGCCTTTTACGAGTACTACGGCATGCACCTCGAGCCCTGGGACGGGCCTGCGGGAATCGTGATGACCGACGGGAGCAATGCCGCGTGCATCCTGGATCGCAACGGGCTCAGGCCGGCGCGCTGGGTGGTGACCGACGACCAGCACCTGACCGTCGCCTCCGAGGTCGGCGTATGGGATTACCGTCCCGAGCAGGTGGTGGCCAAGGGCCGCCTCGGGCCGGGCGAGATGATCATTGCGGACACCGCCAGCGGCAAGCTGCTGGAGTGGCGCGAGATCGACCAGCTGCTGGCGGCGCGCGCGCCGTTCAAGGAGTGGCTGCGCCGCGGCGTGCGCTACTTCGAGACCGCGCTGGTCGATCCGCAGCTGCTGGCCGAGCCGATGGGCCGCGACGAGCTGGGCCGATACGAGAAGATGTTCGGCATCACCCGCGAGGAGCGCGAGGAGGTGCTGAGACCGTTGTGCGAAAGCGAGGCCGAGGCGGTCGGCTCGATGGGCGACGACACGCCACTGCCGTTCCTGTCGCGCCGAGTTCGCTCGCTGTACGACTACTTCCGCCAGCAGTTCGCCCAGGTCACCAACCCGCCGATCGACTCTCTGCGCGAGCGGGTGGTGATGTCGCTGGAAACGCAGATCGGCCGCGAGCACAACCTGTTCGAGCCGCGGCCGGAGAATGCGCGGCGGATCGTGATGAACTCGCCGGTGCTCTCGCAGCGCAAGTTCCGCCAGTTGCTCGCGGTCCAGGAGAACGAGGATGGCTACGAACTGCTGGACCTGAACCGCCCCGAGACCGAGGCGCTGCAGGACGGGCTGGAGGCGCTGTGCGCATCGGCCGAGGCGGCGGTGCGCGCCGGCAGGCTGCTGCTGGTGCTCAGCGACCGCGCGCTGCGATCCGGCGCGGTGCCGATCCACGCACTGCTGGCTACCGGGGCCGTGCACCACCACCTGGTGCGCGCCGGATTGCGCTGCGACTGCAACCTGCTGGTCGAGACCGGCACAACGCGCGATCCGCACCATTTCGCCTGCCTGATCGGCTTCGGGGCGACGGCGGTCTATCCCTACCTCGCCTACGAGAGCCTCAATGACCTGGCGCGCAGCGGCAGGATGCGCAGCGGGCGGGAGAGCGGCCGGCAGCTCGGCCGCAGCTACCGGCGCGGCATCCGCAAGGGCCTGTTCAAGATCATGTCGAAGATGGGCATCTCGACCATCGCCAGCTACCGCGGCGCGGCCTTGTTCGAGATCGTCGGCCTGCACGAGGACGTGGTCGAACGCTGCTTCCCGGGCAGTGTGTCGCGGATCCAGGGTGCGGACTTCACCGATCTCAAGTCGGACGCGATGGCGCTGGCGCAGCGTGCCTGGAGCACCCGCGCCGAGGTCGAGCCGGGTGGCCTGCTGCGCTTCATCCAGGGCGGCGAGTACCACGCCTTCAATCCCGATGTCATCGCGACGCTCCAGGCCGCGGCGCAAAGTGGCGACTACGGTCTCTACAAGGAATACGCCCGGCTGGTCAATGAGCGGCCGGCGATGGTGATCCGCGACCTGCTCGACGTGAAACCCGTCGGACCGCCGGTGCCGCTCGAGGAGGTCGAGTCGGAGGCGGCGATCTACGCCCGTTTCGACTCGGCCGGCATGAGCCTGGGTGCGCTTTCGCCCGAAGCGCACGAGGCGCTGGCGATCGCCATGAATCGGCTCGGCGGGCGCTCGAATTCAGGTGAAGGCGGCGAGGACCCGCTGCGCTATGGCACCGAGAAGGTCTCGAAGATCAAGCAGGTGGCCTCGGGGCGCTTCGGCGTGACGGCCGAATACCTGGTCAACGCCGAGGTGCTGCAGATCAAGATTGCGCAGGGCGCCAAGCCCGGCGAGGGCGGCCAGCTGCCGGGGCACAAGGTGAACGACATGATCGCCCGGCTGCGCTATGCACGGCCGGGCGTCGGGCTGATCTCGCCGCCGCCGCATCACGACATCTATTCCATCGAGGATCTCGCGCAGCTGATCTTCGACCTGAAACAGGTCAACCCCGAGGCGCTGGTCTCCGTGAAACTGGTGGCGCAGGCCGGGGTCGGCACGGTCGCGGCGGGCGTCACCAAGGCCTATGCCGACCTGATCACCATCTCCGGCTACGACGGCGGCACGGGCGCCAGCCCGCTGAGCTCGACCAAGTACGCCGGCTCTGCCTGGGAACTCGGCCTGGCGGAGACGCACCAGGTGCTGGTGCAAAACGGGCTGCGGCACCGCGTCCAGCTGCAGACCGACGGTGGCCTGAAGACCGGCCTGGACGTCGTCAAGGCGGCGGTGCTCGGGGCCGAGAGTTTCGGATTCGGCACCGCTCCGATGGTGGCGCTGGGCTGCAAGTACCTGCGCATCTGTCACCTGAACAATTGCGCCACCGGCGTGGCGACCCAGCATCCGGTGCTGCGCGAGCGGCACTTCATCGGCCTGCCGGACATGGTGATGAATTATTTCCGCTTCGTGGCGCGCGAAACCCGCGAGCTGCTGGCCTCGCTCGGCGCCCGCAGCCTCGAGGAACTGATCGGCCGTGCCGAGCTGTGCGAGCCGAGACCCGGTGAAACGCCGCGGCAGCGGCGTCTCGACCTGCGGCCGTTGCTTGGCGCCGGCGGCCTGGCGGCAGGTGAGCCACGATTCTGCACCGAGCCGCGAAACCCGCCGTTCGACGAGGGACGCCTCAACGAGCGGATGGTGGTCGATTGCCTGAAGTCGATCGAAGAGCGCCGTGGCGGCATGTTCTTCTATGAGGTCAAAAACTTCCACCGCTCGATTGGTGCGCGCCTGTCCGGCGAAATCGCCCGGCGCTACGGCAATCTCGGTCTCGAGGCCGATCCGGTGGTGATCCGGATGAATGGCTCGGCGGGGCAGAGCTTCGGCGTCTGGAACGTCGGCGGCCTGCATCTCTACCTCGAGGGTGACGCCAACGATTACGTGGGCAAGGGCATGTCCGGTGGACGACTGGTGATCTACCCGCCGACCGGTAGCCGCTACGAGGCACGGAGCGCGCCGATCATCGGCAACACCTGCCTGTATGGCGCGACCGGAGGCCAGTTGTTCGCGGCCGGCACCGCCGGCGAGCGATTCGCGGTGCGCAATTCCGGCGCGGTGGCGGTCGTGGAAGGCTGCGGCGACCATGGCGGCGAGTACATGACCGGCGGCGTGGCCGTGGTGCTTGGCCGGACCGGGGTCAACTTTGGCGCTGGCCTCACCGGCGGCTTCGCCTACGTGCTGGATCTCGATCGCGATTTCGTGGACCGCTACAACCACGAGCTGATCGACATCCACCGGATCACGCCGGAAACGATGGAGGCGCACCTCCAGCACCTGCGCGGCATGATCGAGGCGCACGCCCGCGAGACTGGCAGCGTCTGGGGGCGAGAGATCCTGGACGACTTCCGTTCCTTTCTGCCGAAGTTCTGGCTGGTGAAGCCGAAGGCGGCCGACCTCGAGAGCCTGATCGATTCCTTGCGACAGGCGGCCTGAGCGTGTCATGAGCCACGAAAAGCCGCTGCGCTTTCTCGAGATCCCGCGCAAGGACCCGCGCAAGTTGCTGCCCAAGGAACGCGTGCGCCACTACCGGGAGATCTACGGGCAGTACGACGCCGAGAGCGCGCGACAACAGGCCGGGCGCTGCCTCGACTGCGGCAATCCGTACTGCGAGTGGAAGTGCCCGGTGCACAACTACATCCCGAACTGGCTGAAGCTGGTGGAGGAAGGCAACCTGTTCGAGGCGGCAGAGCTGTGCCATCGCACCAACTCGCTGCCGGAGATCTGCGGGCGGGTTTGTCCGCAGGACCGGCTCTGCGAGGGAGCCTGCACGCTGAACGACGGCTTCGGCGCGGTCACCATCGGCAGCATCGAAAAGTACATCACCGACGAGGCGGTGCGCCAGGGCTGGCGGCCCGATCTTTCGGACGTGCAGCCCACCGGCCGTGAGGTCGCCGTGATCGGCGCCGGACCGGCCGGGCTCGCGGCCGCCGACGTGCTGGCGCGACACGGCGTCCGCCCGGTGGTCTACGACCGCTATCCACGCATCGGCGGCCTGCTGAGCTTCGGCATTCCGCCCTTCAAGCTCGGCAAGGATGTCGTCGAGACGCGTCGGATGCTGCTCGAGGGGATGGGCGTGGAGTTCGTGCTGAATTGTGAAATCGGCCGTGACATCAGCCTCGATCAGCTGCTCGCCGATTACGACGCGGTGTTCGCGGGGACCGGCGCCTATCGTTACGTCCGGGGGGGATTGCCCGGCGAGGACCTGCCGGGCGTGCACGAAGCGCTGCCCTACCTGGTCGCGAATGCGCGGCGTGAGTTCGGCCTGCTCGAGGAGGGCGAGCACTTCGTTTCCATGGACGGCCATCGCATAGTGGTGCTGGGCGGCGGCGACACCGGCATGGACTGCAATCGCACCGCCGTCCGCCAGGGCGCGGTCAGCGTGACCTGCGCCTATCGTCGTGACGAGAGGAACATGCCCGGCTCGCGTCGCGAGGTGAAGAACTGTCGCGAGGAAGGCGTCGAGTTCCTGTTCAATCGCCAGCCGGTCGAGATTGTCGGGACCAGCGCCGTAGAGGGCGTCAAGGTGGTGCGGACACGGCTCGGCGAAAGGGGCCCGGGCGGTCGGCGCCGCCCCGAACCGGTTCCCGGCACCGAGGAAGTGCTGCCGGCCGATGCGGTGATCGTCGCCTTCGGTTTCCGCCCGGACCCGCCGGCGTGGCTGACCGGCGCCGGCGTCGATACCTGGCCAGACGGGCGCCTGCGCGTGGATGCCGCCGGCCGCTACCCGTATCAGACCACGCACCCGCAGGTGTTCGCCGGCGGCGACAACGTGCGCGGCTCCGACCTGGTCGTGACCGCCGTGTACGAGGGCCGCGAGGCCGCGAAAGGCATCCTTGCCTACCTCGGCGTCTGAGCCGCAAACATTCCCCTGTCCTGTAGGAGGGGCTTCAGCCCCGATTCTTATCTCGCGGCTGAAGCCTCGCGGCTGAAGCCGCTCCTACATCGATTGGGGATAATCCATCGCCGCGATGGGTTATCCTGCGGCTCCCGCCTTTCCGTGGAGAGTTTCATGCGTCGTTACGCTGCCCGCCTGTTCGTGTGCGCCGCGATACTGGCGGCGGGCCCGGCATCGGCCGGCATCGATGAGCTGATCAGCGCGAGGGCCGAGGCGCTGGAGTCGAAACTGATCGAGTGGAGAAGGGACATCCACGCAAACCCGGAACTCTCCAATCGCGAATTCCGCACCTCCGCGCTGGTCGCCGAGCACCTGCGTTCGCTCGGCCTGGAGGTGCGCACCGGCATCGCGCACACCGGCGTCGCCGCATTCCTGCAGGGCGGCAGGCCCGGGCCGGTGGTTGCATTGCGCGCCGATATGGACGCCCTGCCGGTCACGGAGCAGACCGGTCTGCCATTTGCATCCACCGTCACCGCCCAGTACGAGGGCCAGCAGACCGGCGTGATGCATGCCTGCGGCCACGACACGCACGTTGCGATACTGATGGCGGCGGCGGAACTGCTGGCGGGAATGCGCACGGAGCTTCCGGGCTCGGTGCTGTTCATCTTTCAGCCGGCCGAGGAAGGCGCGCCGCGCGGCGAGGAAGGCGGTGCCGAGCTGATGCTCAAGGAGGGCCTGTTCGAGTGGCAACGGCCCGCCGCGGTGTACGGCCTGCACATCGTATCGACCCTCACGGCGGGACACATCGGTTATCGCTCGGGGCCGATGATGGCCGCGGCCGACCGTTTCGAGATCACTGTGCGCGGCCGCCAGACCCACGGCTCGCGGCCCTGGAGCGGTATCGACCCCATGATCCCCGCGGCGCAGATCGTGCTCGGCCTGCAGACCGTGGCCAGCCGCCAGATCGACATCTCGAGCGTGCCTGCGGTGATCTCGGTCGGCAGCATTCACGGCGGCATCCGCAACAACATCATTCCCGACGACGTTCGCCTGGTGGGCACCATCCGGACTTTCGACGAGGCGATCCGCGCGGACATTCACGCACGGGTCGAGCGCACCGCGACGGCGCTCGCGGCGGCGTCCGGGGCCGAGGCCGAAGTGCAGGTCCATAGGGGCTACCCGGTCACCGCCAACGACCCGGAGCTGGTCGCGGCCTCGCTGCCAAGCTTGCGCCGCGTGACCGGCGAGGACCGCGTCTACGAAATCCCGTTGGTCACGGGGGCGGAAGACTTCAGCCTCTACGCGAACGAGGTGCCCGGTTTCTTCTTTTTCCTCGGAGCGACGCCGGAAGGCACCGATCCGGCGAAGGCTCCCGCGAATCATTCGCCGCTGTTCTACGTCGACGAAGGCTCGCTCAGGGTCGGCCTCGAGGCGATGGTGACGGTTGCCGTGGACTTCCTCGAGCGGGAATCCTCCGGCCTCGCCGGCGGTTCGCCCTAGCGGATCCGCCCGACCCGCAGGTGCAGTGGCCAGCGCACGGGCCGCGGCACCGACGGGTCGCCCCATACCGCGGCGAGTTCCCTGCCGAGTGCCTCGAGGGGGTCGCGGCCGGTCTGCCTGCGACAGCGATTCACGGCCGACCAGGTGCCGAAATAGCCGAGCAGGCGCTCCAGCGGCCATGTGGCCCGGATTTCGAAGGCCGGTGCCTCGATGTGCTCGAAGGGAAACTCCAGCGTCCGGTAGCCGCTTTCGACATGCGCACGCTCCGGCGGCCACCAGGGAGCCATATTCGCGTAGAAGGCCTCGACCAGCGGATCCACCGATGGGTCGGCATCCGCAAGGCTGTAGGTCCAGGCAGCGAATACCGCGCCGGGCCGCACGACGCGGCGCAGTTCGCCGTAAAAGCGCTCCAGCTCGAACCAGTGCAAGGCCTGTGCGACCGTGACCAGGTCCGCGGATGCGTCGGCCAGGCCGGATGCCTCGGCCGGCGCCACCGCATAACGAACCTTCGGATGGACCGAGGCATGCTCGATCTGCGCGGCGCTCGCGTCGGTGGCGACGACCGACCCAAAGTGCGCGGCGAGCGCGACCGCCGCCTGCCCGGTGCCGGTCGCGCAGTCCCAGGCCAGCTCGCGGGCCGGCGACGCCTGGGCGAGGAAATCGAAGAGCTCGGGTGGATAGCCGGGCCGGAACCGGTCGTAGTCGTGGGCGGCGACCGAGAAATGGTCCTTGAAACCGCTGGCGGACATTGACGTGGACCGGTCAGATCGTCTGGCAGGCCGGTCCCGGGTCTCAGCGCGCGCCGGCGCGCCGCACAAGCAGCAGTGCGATGACCAGCAAGACCGCCTCGAGCAGCATCACCAGCGGCACGATGCCGACTGGCACGCCGTCCGCCATGATCGATACCGCCCTGCCTCCGAGGTAGCCTAGATTCATCAGGAAGACCAGCCAGAGGCCGTAGCGGAACCAACGCGGATCGCCCGCCGCCCAGAGCAGGAACAGGCCGATGGCGACGTTCAGCCCGCCATGGCTGCCGCGCAGGTCGGACAGTGCGTTGACATGAGAGATGTCGACGCGGAGGTGGGCGAGGCCGCTGCCTGGCGAGAGCAGCACCCAGAGGCCGAAGCCGAGGTACAGCAGGGCGCAGGCATACAGGAACGCGCGACTCATGGGACGCTCCGGGAACTCACTGGCCAGCCGCGACTATAGCCGCGCCACAGCGCCCGCGCATCCGTCCCTGCGGCGGGCTCGCTCAACGGGGTGCCGCGTCCGGCGCCTTCGGCAGTTCGACCGCGAACTCCACGCCGCCGTCGTCCGGAAGCTCGCGCGCGCTGACGCGGCCGCCGTGGTGTTCCGCCACCAGCCGCACGATATACAGGCCGAGCCCGAGATGCGTCCCGGGGCCATCGGGACGATCCGAGACCCCCGAGTCGAACAGGCGCTCCGGCGGTCCGGCAGGCAGGCGGCTGCCGGAATTCGCGACGCTCAGGCGCCATTGATTGCCGGCATCGGACAGCACAAGTCGTATCGGCGCGCCCGGCGGAGCCAGGTCCACCGCGTTCTCCACCAGCTTGTCCAGCAGCTGTGCGATCAGCTCCGGCGAACCCTCCATCCGGCACGGGCCTGCAGCGCACTCCAGGGCAAACGGCCGGCCCGGGTGGAGGGCCTGGTAGGCGGCGGCCATCTCGCCCAGTTGCGCGGCCAGATCAAAGCGCTCGCGCTCGGCCGACGCCACGGCGCGCTCGATGCGTTGCGCCGCCGACAGTGCGCTGACCAGGCTGTTCATCCGGTCGATGCCGTCGCGTGCGCGACCCAGCCAGGGCCCGTGATTCGCACCTTCGGCCTCCAGGTTGTCCAGCGAGCTGCGCACCACGGCCAGCGGCGTGCGCAACTCGTGGGCAAGCCGGCCGCCCAGGCTTTGCAGGTAGAGGTTGTGGGCGCGCACCCGGCCGAGCAGGCGATTGAAGCTGCGCGCGAGATCGCCAAGCTCGTCGCCGGCCGCCGCTCCAGGCAGCGCGCCGGCAACTTCACCGCGACCCCCGACGGCGGCACCGGCAGCGTCGCGCAGCCGGCGGATGCGCCAGGACAGTAGCGCCGCGAACGCCAGCAGCA
>CAZOSZ010000033.1:0-8169 GCA_964582505.1 uncultured Ectothiorhodospiraceae bacterium
TGCCTCCGGCGAGGCGGCGACGAAGAAACGCCGGCGACGCCGCAGGCGCAAGAGCGGTGAGGGCCCCGCGGCGACGACCGAATAGCAGCGCGGTCAGGGCCGCTCGCGCGAGCGCCTGTGCGGCAACAGCTCAATGACGCCGTCGACGCCGTGGAAATCGCCGGGATCACTGCGCGGGCGCGACGAGTCGGGCCTGAGAATGGCGATCACGCGGGCAATGCCGTAGGCATGAGCCGAGCGCAGCACCGGCAGGCTGTCGTCCACCAGCAGCGTCCGCCCGGGCTCGAAGGGCTCGACTCCACGGAGCCGGCCCCAGAAGTCCGCATGCTCCTTCGGCAGCCCCAGGTCGTGGCTGGAATGTATGGCGTCGAGGTGATGGTCCAGGCCGGTGCGCGCCAGCTTGACCGCGAGCGAACTTCGGTGGGCGTTGGTCACCAACACGCTGCGCTTGCCCAGCTCGCGCACCGCGAGCAGGAAGTCGGGCACGTCGGGAAGAAAGTCGATGTGGTCTTCGGCCTCGTGTTTCAGGGCCGCCACGTCGAGGCCCAGTTCGCGGCTCCAGTGGTCCAGGCAGTACCATTCGAGGGTGCCGCGTGCCGCGGCAAAGCGAGGCTCGAGCACCGCCACCGCTTCCTCGTGCGGCAGGCCGTGCAGGGCGGCGTAGCGTGCCGGGATCAATTGCTGCCAGAAGAAATTGTCGAAGCTGAGGTCGAGCAGGGTGCCGTCCATGTCCAGCAGGACGGTATCGAAGTCGTCCCAATCGAAGGCGTGGCGCGAGACCAGCTCCATGGCCCGGTATCATATACGTCCTCGCCAGCCTGGAGTCCGGCCCTTGAGCACGCATTCTGAAGAATTGCTGGATGCCGTCGCCGTGATCGCCGAGGACGCCGGACACGCGATCCTCGAGGTCTACCGGACGGACTTCGCGGTGGAAGCCAAGGGAGACCGTTCGCCGATCACGGAAGCGGACAGGCGCGCCAACGAGGTGATCCGCATCGGGCTCGGTGCCTTGCCGGGCGGTCGTCCGATCCTCTCCGAGGAGGCCCGGGCGGTGCCCTGGGACATCCGGCGACACTGGAAGGAATACTGGCTGGTGGACCCCCTGGACGGCACCAAGGAGTTCATCCAGCGCAACGGCCAGTTCACAGTCAACATTGCGCTGGTGCAGGCGGGCAGGCCGGTGCTCGGCGTGGTGCACGTGCCGGACTCCGGCACCACCTATGGCGGGATCGTCGGCCGGGGAGCCTGGCGACGACCGCGCAGCGGCGACAAGCAGGATATCTGCGTCCGGCCACTGGGCGCAGGACCGGTCCGCGTGGTCGGTTCACGCTCGCACCGCGGCCCGGACCTGGACGGCTACCTCGAGCGCCTTGGGCCGCACGAGATGGTGCCGATGGGCTCCTCGCTGAAATTCTGCGTGGTTGCCGAAGGCAACGCCGACGTCTATCCGCGCCTCGGCCCGACCTCCGAGTGGGACACTGCGGCGGCCGAGGCGGTGCTCGCCGCGGCCGGCGGCCAGGTGGTGAGCAGCAGCGGACAGCCGCTGGCTTATAACAAGGGTCCGGACCTGCTGAATCCCTGGTTCATCGCGTCCGGAGACGGCAGCCGCGACTGGACTTTCTACCTGCCGTGAGTCCCACCGCGCTCATTGTGATGGGCGGCGTGCTGCTGGCGGGCGTGTGGTTCTGGCATGCCAGCATGGCGGCCCGCGAGCACGCCAACGGGGCGGCACAGGAAGCCTGCGAGCGGCTGCAGCTGATGCTGCTGGACGG
This sequence comes from uncultured Ectothiorhodospiraceae bacterium, assembly GCA_964582505.1. Taxonomy (GTDB): domain Bacteria; phylum Pseudomonadota; class Gammaproteobacteria; order Steroidobacterales; family XN24; genus XN24. Next base: position 1,773 of record CAZOSZ010000033.1, read on the forward strand.
CACGGTCTCGATCAGCCGCATCTGGCTGAAGCGCGACGAGTCCGGGCAGCTGAGACTGGAGCGCACCTACGGATTCGAATACTCGGATGACGGCCGGCGCCGACTGCGCGGCTTTGTCGTGGCACTCGGCGGGCGCGTGACCTCGGTAGGACTGGCCGCCGCGCGGACGAACGGGCAGGCAGATGCCGCCGCAGGCCGGCCGTGGCGACCGGACTGATCCATTTGCCCTGGCCTGCGGAAACTGCGGTATGGCGGCCGGCGGCCGGGTTGGCTAAGCTTGCCCGAGGATCGCTTCCCTTGCGCACCTGCGCTGCGCGGGTGCGCCCCCCACGGGCCGCGGCCCGTACTCGCGGAGCGCCGATGCGACTGACACACCCAATGAGCGATAACAAGGTCGACACGGAGATATTCAGGAACATGACCCGGCTGAAGGAACTGCGGGTCGCGCACCGGGATCTCGACGATGTCATCACCAGGCTTGCGGAGAATCCGCTGGTCGACCAGTTGCAGCTGAAGCGCCTGAAGAAGCGCAAGCTGGCGCTGAAGGACCAGATCGCGCGCCTCGAGAGCGAATTGATCCCCGACCTGAACGCCTGACCGACCTGCGCGTGACCTGGTCGAAGCTGTAGGAGCGGCTTCAGCCGCGACCCGGAGGGAAAAGACCGGTCGCGGCTGAAGCCGCTCCTACGGGCGCTCCTGCTGGTAGCTGGCCGGCAGCAGCCAGGTCGCGAGGGCCGGCAGCAGCAGGATGGCGCCGATCATGTTCACCAGGAACATGAAGGTCAGCAGGATGCCCATGTCGGCCTGCATCTGCAGTGGCGAAAACACCCAGGTGAATACGCCGATGGCCAGGGTGATCCCGGTGAACACCACGGCGTTGCCGGTGACCCGCAGGGTCATGGTATAGGCCCCCTGGATGCTCCTGCCCTCGTTGAGGAAGTGCTGGAAGCGATTGTAGATGTAGATGCCATAGTCCACGCCGATGCCCACGCCGAGCGCCACCACCGGCAGCGTATTGACCTTCAAGCCGATATCCAGGAATGCCATCAGCGCATAGGCCAGCAGCGACACCAGCGCCAGCGGGATCACGATGCAGACCACGGCGCGCAGCGAGCGGAAACTGGCCCAGCACAGCAGGATCACCGCGCCGAACACATAGATCAGGATGGGGAACTGCGAGGCCGCGACTTCCTCGTTCATTGCCGCCATCACACCGACATTGCCGGTTGCGAGCCGGAATTCCATGCCCTCGATGGCGAATTCCGAGCGCCAGCCCTTGACCTCCCGGACGACCCGCTCGATGGTCTCGGCCTTGTGGTCCTCGGTGAACACCATTACCGGGATGACGCTGCAATCGCGGTTCAACAGCCCGGTGCTCGTCTCGACCCGCGCCAGCGCCTGAACCAGCACCTGCTCGTTGCGCGACAGCACCCGCCACAGCGGATAGCCCTCGTTCCAGCCTGCGGTGACGATTCGCGCGACCTGCGGCAGGGCCACCACGGTCTGCACACCCGGCACGTTTTGCATGTGCCAGGCGAAGCGGTCGATCAGGTCCATCACCTCGTAATTGATGCAGCCGTTCTCGCCGACCTCGACGATCACATTGATCAAATCGACGCCGATCGAGAAGCGGTCGGTGACGTCCTGGGAATCGAGGTTGTAGCGTGAATCGGGCCGCAGCTCCGGCACGCCGGCGTGCAGGTCGCCAATCCTGACCTGCGAGGCCTTCCAGAAGCCGAAGGCGAACAAGCCGGCAGCGACCGCAATGATCACCACCGCGGGGCCGCGGGTGGCCACCTTGGAGAGTCCGTCCCACAGCGGCCGCATCTGCATGGCGCGGTTCAGCAGCTTTTCCTTGTAGCGCGGCCCGGGCTGGATGTAGCTGATCAGCACCGGCAGCAACACCAGGTTGGTCAGGATGATGCAGGCCACGCCCAGCGAGGCGGTGATGGCCATCTCCTGGATGATGCGGATGTCGATAAACAGGATGGTGATGAAGCCGATGGTGTCGGAAATCAGCGCGATGCCGCCGGGCACCAGCAGACGCCTGAAGGTCGTTCTTGCCGCAACCTCGGCGTCGGCGCCGTCGTACACCTCGGCTGCGTAGCCGGAAATCATCTGCACGCCATGCGACACGCCGATGGCGAACACCAGGAAAGGCACCAGCAGGCCCATCGGGTCGATGCCGAAGCCGAGCAGTGGCAGCATACCGAGTTCCCAGATAACCGCAAAGATGCTGCAGACCAACGGCACCACGGTGAGCCGCAGCGACTGGCTGTAGATGAAGACCAGGATCGAGGTGATGAACAGCGCCACGGCGAAGAACAGTACGATGCGGGTGGCGCCATCCTTGATGTCACCGACCACCTTGGCGAATCCGATGATCCTCACCTTGATCTGGTCGGTCTCGATCTGGCTGCGGACGTCTTCCTCGAGCCTGCGTGCGACGTCGAAGTAGTCGAGCCGTTCCTGGGTGTCCGGATTGATCTCCAGCAACTGGGCACTGACGATCGCCCCGGAAAAATCGTTGGCCACCAGTCGCCCGACGATGCCCGCCTTGAGGATGTTCTCCTTGACCCGCTCGAGTCCGGCGGCCGTGGGCTGGAAGTCGGCCGGTATGACGTCACCGGCCTCGATACCCTCTTCGGTGACCTCGAGGTAGCGGACATTGGGCGTAAAGATCGAGGTCACCCGTGAACGATCCACGCCGGGGACGAAAAACACTGCGTCGGTGGCCCTGCGCAGCGCCTCGAAGAAGACGGGATTGAAGATATCGCCGCTCTCGTCGACCAGCGCGATGAGGATGCGGTCCGCACCACCGAAGTCCTCGTAGTGCTCGACGAAGGTTCCCATGTACTCGTGTTCGAGCGGCAGTTGCTTGCTGAAACCGGCGTCGACCCGCAGGCTGGTGATCGCGCTCCAGGCCATGAACACCGTCACCAGCGCGAAAATCACGATCAACGGGATCCGGTTGCCGAAGATCAGGCCCTCGAGTCCTGCCGCCAGCCTGGATTGCCTGGTCGCTGTCATGCGCTACTCCGCTGCGAGGGCGCCGCGCTCAAGGCGCTCCACGCCAGGCTCGCCGATCACGACCACCGCGCCGTCGCCGGTCGACACAGTACCGACCAGGGCCTTGCGGTCGGGGCGCTGCACCAGCCTGAAGCGGTCGCCTTCGCGGCTGATCAGCATCACCCCGGCCGTGCCGACCACCAACATGCCGCCATCGGCAAGCCGGGTGCCGCCGAACAGCGAAGTATCCACCGGCAGCCGGACCTGCCGCCAGCTCGCGCCGCCGTCCCAGGTGCGAAACATGTTGCCGCGCAGCCCGAACACCAGCATCGAGCCGTCGTCCAGCGGCAGGCCGCCGAAGAACGAGCCGTCATAGGGCGGCTGCAGCGCGACCCAGGTCCGGCCGGCATCCTCCGAGCGATACACGGTGCCGGCCTCGGCCACCACGAACAGCCCGTCGCCTCCCGAGGCGATGATCCGGTTCATATGCAGGTCGGCGCCGGTCTGCTCGTCATCCTGCCAGTCATCATCATCCCAGTCGGCTTCGTCATCGCCCGCCCCGTCGTCAAACTCGTCGGGGTCCTGCGCGTCGTCCACCGGCCCGCCGCCGGCGAACTCGAGCATTTCCTCCTGCCAACTCAGGCCACCATCCTCGCTGCGCAATAGATAACCGTAGGCGCCCACTGCGAAACCGTTGAGCGGGTCCTCGAACCAGACGTCAAACAGCGGCCGCTCAAGCTCCGGCGCCCAGTGCACCCGGCACCAGCTTTCGCCGCCGTCCTCGGTACGCAGGATCACCGCGTCGTGGCCGACGGCCCAGCCGAGCTCGCGATCATGAAACCATACGCCCGTGAGCGGGGCGCGCGTCGGCGTGCGTTTCTGCGTCCAGCTTCTGCCCTGATCGTCGCTGATCAGCACGTGGCCGCGATCGCCGACCACCACCAGGCGGTCGCCGAACTGTGCGATGTCGAGCATCAGTGAATTCGCCGACAGCGGCATCAGCACCGACCACTCGCTCTCCGGCACCGGCTCTGGGCAGGCCGAGCGTGCGCCGGCCGGTGCGAGCGCGAGCAGCGCCGCGCCGAGCAGGAGATGCGGTGGACTGAGTACGATCAATGCGTGTCGACCGACAAAACGGTGCGGGTTGCGACCATGCGGGGGCGTGTTGCCGCCGTGCGCCCCCGCATCGCTTGATTACCGAACGCCCGCGCGGCGCAGCGACGCCGGGCTGAAATCCGCCTCGGTGTACTTGACGCTGAAGTCGTAGGTCTGGCGCTCCTCGTTGTTCAGCCCGATGGCGAGATAACGGCCGGACTGCAGGTCCAGGGTCAGCTCGAGGGTCGTCCAGAACGACGGCACGTCGTAGTAATTGATCGAATGGGCTTCCTGCACGCGCCAGATCTGGTCGCGATTGTCGTAGCAATCTACCACCATCGCCTGCCAGGAGTCCTCGTCGATGTAGAACGTGCGCCGCTTGTAGTTGTGGCGCGTGCCTTCCTTGAGCACCGCATCCACCACCCAGACGCGGTGCAATTCGTAGCGCGCGTGCTCCTGGTTGATGTGCAGCGGCTTGAGGACGTCGCTGTACTTCAGCCGGTTGCTGTGCAGCTTGTAGCTGTTGTAGGGGACCAGGATCTCCTTGCGGCCCACCAGCGTCCAGTTGTAACGCTCCGGGCTGCCATTGAAGATGTCGAGCTGGTCCGAGGTCGCGAGCCCGTCCGAGGCGGTGCGCGGATTGTCGTGCGCGACGTTCGGCGCGCGGCGGACCCGGCGCTGGCCCGGATTGTAGAGCCATGCCTTGCGGTTCTCGCGGGCCTGGTTGAGCGTCTCGTGGACCAGCAGCACCTCGCCCGCCAGCCGGGCCGGGGCCGTGACGGTCTGCTTGAAAAAGATGATGATGTTGTTGAGCGCCTCTTCGCGCGCGCCCTCGAGGCCGTACAGCCCGAGATACTCGTCGGTGAACATCACCATCGTGTAATTGCCGTCGCGGGTCACCGGGGCCTGGCCGATCGTACGACGCGCGCTGTCAGTACGATAGCGGACGATGTGGTTCCAGATCGCTTCGCTGCCGTTCTCCGGGATCGGGAACGGAATGCCCTCCGCGCCGCCGCTGAAGCCGTTGCCGCCCTCGATCAGGTGGGTGGACTCGGCGATCCGCCGGGTGGCCTCGTAGATGCGCTCCGGCATCGCCGCACTGCGACGCGTCGGATAGACGTCCATGTAGTAGCCCGGGTAAGTGCGCAGCATCGCCTTGTGGCCTTCGGTCAGGACGTCGCCGTACTGCGCCATGTTGTCGGCGGTGATCCGGTACAGCGGCTGGTCGCTGGCGTACGGGTCGGGATGATGGCCGCCCGAGCGGAAATCCGGGAAGCCGGCCTCGGCCGGGCTGCGCAGCCCGCCGGTCCACTCCGGGATCGTGCCCGCCTCGTTGCCGGCGCGGATCGCGCCGATCGGTGTCAGCTCGGCGCCGAGGCGGGCGATCTGCTCGGCTGACAGCTGCCCGGCAGCGGCCGGGGCGCACAGCCCAACCATGGCGACCGCGGCGAGAGCCTGGACGAATCGTGTGCTGTTCATGGACTGACTCTCCCTCGCGTTCCTAGAACGAAACCTTGCCCGTGAACGAGATGAAGTCACGGTCATTGGTCGTGTTGTAGATGCCGGCCCCGCCGAACTCGGCGTAGGTCAGCTCGAGCTCGTACTTGTTGCGAAGCGTGCCCTTGACGCCCAGCGAAAGGGACTTGCGCCCCTCGATGAAGTTGCCGCCCGGCCCGGGGCTGTTGCCATTCACGTCGTGGGTCCAGCCGACGATCGGTGAAACCGTCCACGGGCCGATGGCGTTGTTGTAGATCAGCGAGCCGCGGAAGCGGTAACCCCACGACGCCTTGTGCGGGAAGGCGCTGCGCGGATCGAAGGTGTTGCCGAACCTCGGCCCGTGCCTGGCCATCAGCGCCTCGTTGCCCGACAGCGAGGTGCCCTCGCCGTTGAGCCGCAGGCCCTGGTTGTTGGGACCGCCCGAGCTGGTGCTCGGCAGGTCGGGCACGTAGGTCACGCCGGTTTCCAGCACGAAGGCGCCGATGTCGGCGCCGAGCATCGGACCCGTCAGCATGGTGAAGGTGGTCTGCGCCTGCCAGACGTCCAGCTCGACCGCGCCCGGAATGACCTGGTTGAGCCCGAAGGGCCCGAGCTGGTTGAAGCAGCCGAGCGCGCCGACGGCTGCCGGATTGGTCGGACAGGCAGTCGGCGTGATGACGTCGAGCGGCGAAAGCGCGGCGAACAGCAGTTCGACGTCGTCGACCTGCAGGGGTGAGTCCGGCTTGTAGGACACCTCGCCCTGCCAGGCGATGCCGGTACCGAACAGGTAGCCGCTCCAGCTGAAGCCGAACAGGTC
>CAZOSZ010000033.1:8269-17281 GCA_964582505.1 uncultured Ectothiorhodospiraceae bacterium
CCGTTGATCACCGGCAGCCGGCTGTGATAGCGCAGGTAGTAGAGGCCGAATTCCATGCCGCCCATCAACTGGTCGGCGAAGTAGCGCAATGCCAGGCCGTACTGGCCGCTGTCCTTGGCGGGAACGGTGTCGCCGCGCGGCACGAAATTGAAGTCCGCATCGAATGCGCCGCCGAGCGGTGTGAAATCGGTGCCCTGGTCCGACCATTCGCCGAAACCGAGCATCACGTGGGTGCCGCCCTTCACTGCGAAATCGTTGGCGGAGAAATACGTGCCCGAGGGATCCGGCAGCACCTTCTGCCATTCGTACTGGTAATAGGCCTCCATGCTGAAACTGTCGGTCGGGGAAATGTTGAAATAGACCATTCCCTGCGGGACCAGCGCCTCCTTGAGCTCGGACCCGGGAACGCGCAGGCGCGACACGTCGAAGGGATTGGTGACGTTGATGCCGTTCTGGATGAAGGTGCTCTCGCCCCAGCTGATCACCTGGTTGCCGACGCGGACTTCGCCGGGCGTGTCGCCCAGGTTGAAGGGCACGAAGACGAAGTAATCGAGCATCTTGCCGCCCTCCTCGACCCGGGTCAGGGCCCCGTCGGAGAGCTCGGTGCGCTGGGTGTCGCCGGCTTCCCAGTCACGGAAAGCGGTGCCGCGCATGAACAGGCCCCAGGAATCGCGGAACTTGAGTTCCAGCTCCGAGGTCGCCTTGATTACGCTCGACACCAGACCGGTGTCGTAATTCAGATTGCCGTCGTCGATATTGGCGCTTGGGCCGCAGCCGCCGTTTGCATTGGCGATCAGCCGGCAGTCCGGGCTCTGCACGCGCCATTGCGCGCCGTAGGACAACGTGGTGTCCCAGCTGCCGGACCAGTTGTCGGTCTGGACTGGCACTGCTACGGCCGGCGCTGCGAAGCCCGCAGCAAGCGCGGCCGCGATCGCGGTCGCCAGATAGCGTCCGTTGCCCGGACGGGCCCTGGAGGGTTGCGTGCTCATGAGGACTCCCCACATTCTAGGTTGTGTTATGCACGGTGGCCCCGCGCCCGGACTCCGCCGGCGCGTGCAGCTACTCTTACAGAATCCGTGTCCGGAAAACAACATCTTGGATCAATAACGGCTGCGGCCCGACGTGCACAGGCTGCGGCATGTTGCGGGCCCGCCAAACCCCGTCGATTCAAGGCAAAACAAGCCTCGGCCTGCGCGCTGCATCGCAACATCCAGGCGGGCCGAGTGGCCCGCTGCGGCAGGCTTCGGGCCTGGCGGATCGCGGCTGAAGCCGCTCCTACACTAAAGGTTCATCGCCTGCAGGACGTCGTGACGCAGCCGGTCACCGAGGAACAATCGGGCCTCGTCCATGGCTCGTGCCAGGCCCTCGTCGAATACCAGCAGTCCGGTCTCGTCGGTGCGCAGCACGCCGTTGGCCCGCAGCCGTCCGATGAAGCCGCGGAACAGGGTCTTGTCGAAGAACTCCGGCGAATTGAACTGGAACAACATGGACATGCGTTGCGCCATCAGGTGACAGAGATCTTCCAGCTGCCCCGGCCGCAGCGTGCCCGAACCGTGCTTGGCGAGCAGCGCCGCGGTCATGTAGAAACGCTCCAGGGTCTGCACCGAGCACTGCGAGAGAATCCAGAGCTGGATCGCCTCCGCGGTGTGTGGCGCGGGCCGCAGCAGGCACGGCTGGCCATTGACCTCGTCACGCCGCAACAGGCCCAGTTCCACCAGTGCCGCGGTGGCGCGATCCACTTCCGCGTCCAGCTCCTCCGGGCGCCAGCGCAAGTACAGCTCCGGCCCCAGGTACGGGTAGACCATGCGGGCAAGCCCGCGCACGCGCTCGACCGCCAGCACCGCCTTGTCGAGAAAGCCGCAGGCCACCAGCGAGGGTATCGCCAGCAGGTGGGCGATGTTGTTGCGGAAATACGGGGCGATCAGCGCCTCGCCGGGCGCCAGCGAGATGATGTCGCCAAGCCGGTGCGGGCGGCGCTCGAGCAGGCCGAGACGCTCGCCGTAGGCGACCATCTCCGCGCCGCTCGCGGCCGTCACGGTCACGCCGTCCGCATAGGGCGCGGCACGCAGCAGCGCCGAGAACAGTTCCAGCATGCGAACCAGTGGCCGTTCGACCAGGCTCTGCCGGGGCGTCGCCAGCAGCACGGTGGCCAGCAGGTTGACCGGGCTGACCGCGGCCGCGGCGTTGATGCGGGTCAGTACCTGCTCGGCGATCTCCACCACCACGCGGGTGGTCCAGCCGGGCTTGTCCTCTTCCTGGACAGGTTCCGCGCGCCACCCCGGGCGGTGCTGGTCGAGCAGCGGGTCAAGAAAGAACGGCTCGCCGAAGTTGACGTGCACGCGACCGAACTCGCGACGCAGTTGCCGGACGGCCTTGAAGAACCCGAGCAGGGATTCCCTTTCCTTCGGGCGGCCGGCCAGCTCCGAAACATAGGAGCTGCCTTCGAACAGTCGCTCATAACCGAAGTAGACCGGCACGAACACCACCGGCCGCGTCGGTGCGCCCAGGTAAGCCCGGACCGTCATCGAGAGCATCCCCGGCTTGCCCGGCAACAAGCGCCCCGTGCGACTGCGGCCGCCCTCGATGAAGTACTCCATCGCCACCCCCTTGGCGAGGTTCAGCGCGAAGTACTTGCGGAACACCGTTGCGTACAGGGGATCGTCGCGGAAGCTGCGGCGCATGAAGAATGCGCCGCCGCTTCTGAGGATCGGTCCGATCACCGGCATGTTCAGGTTGACGCCGGCGGCAATGTGCGGCGGCACCAGGCCGTTGCGATAGATGACATAGGACAACAGCAGGTAATCGATGTGGCTGCGGTGACAGGGCACGTAGATGATCTCGTTGCCTTCGGCCACCGACTTGAGGCGCTCGATTCCTGCCACATCGACGCCGTCGTAGAGGCGGTTCCACAGCCAGGTCAGCAAGCGCTCCACGATCCTGACGGTGGTATAGCTGTAATTGGCGGCGATCTCGTAGGCATAGCGGCGCGCGCGCGCCACCGACTTGTGCGGCGGCAGCTTGTTGACCTCCGCGTGGCGCCGGATGGCCCGTCGGACCGCTTCGGAATTCAGCAACTGGTTGATCAGCGTGCGGCGATGCGACAGGTCCGGCCCGATGGTCGCGATCCGCAGCCGGCGGAAATGCACCCGCAGCACGCGACTGAGCTTGCGCGCCACAAGGGCCGGATTGGGCCCCTCGGCGACCAGGCGCGAAAGCCGCACCGGCTCGCTGAACTGCACCAGCACGTTGCGGCCGTGAAACAGGATCATGAACGCCCTGCGCAGCCGGCCCACCAGCCCCCAGTCCTCGAGGAACAGCAGTTTCAGGAATGACCGTTCCTTGTCCGGCGAGCGGCCCCAGTAGACCGACACCGGAACCACCACGACCTCCGCGACCCGGTTCGACTGGACCGCGGCGGCGAGTCGCTCGAGGCGATCGCCCTGCCGCCGGCGCCGGCCCCGCGGCGTCGGCCTCAGGTAGGCGACAGCGCGCCATTCCTTGAGGCCCTCGGCCGACATGCCGGCGCTGGGGCGCGGCAGGCCCCTGCGGATGCACTCCTGCTCCAGCACCGCGAGGTCCGCCAGCCCGGGCCGCTCCAGTACATAGCACAGCGGACCGTCGGCGAGCGCCACCAGCCGTTCGAGCTGAGGCTCGAGGGTGCGAGTCTTGACCCACAGGAACAACAGCTTCCTGATGAGCAGCAGCGCGATGCGCCAGAGTCCGTGCCAAGGGTACATGAGGCCCGCGAGTGTACTCGGGGAAGGCTTGCGCGTCAGCGGCGTGGCCTGCTGCCCGTGGCCGGCGGTTTGGAGTTCGGCGGCCCGGCCCTATACCCTAGACGGCATGACGGCGCAGCCCGACCTGCCAGCCTGGAGCGACCGCTGGGCGCTGTTTCTCGACGTCGACGGGACGCTGCTGGAGATCCGGGATCGCCCCGACGAGGTCCAGGCGCCGCCCGGCCTGGTCGGGCTGCTCGAAAGCGCAAGCCATGCTCTTGGCGGCGCGCTGGCCCTGGTCAGCGGACGACCGATCGCCAGTCTCGACCGGATCTTCTCGCCGCTGTGCCCGCCGGCCGCAGGGCTTCACGGCCTTGAGCGGCGCGACGCGGGCGGCCGCGTTCACTATCCGGGCGGCTTTGCCGAGCGGATTGCCGCTGCGCGCGGAGGCCTGCTCGAGTTCGTCCAGTCCAGGCCGGGACTGCTGCTCGAGGACAAGGGTGCGACGCTGGCCCTGCACTACCGCAACGCGCCGAAGCTGGAAGCCGAGTGCCGTCAACGCATCGAGCTCGCCCGCGCGGCGGCGGGGAATGATTTCCTGGTGCAGCCGGGCAAGATGGTGCTGGAACTGAGACCATCCGGTCAGGACAAGGGCACGGCGGTGCGGGAGTTCATGGGCGAGCAGCCGTTCCACGGCCGTCTGCCCGTGTTCATCGGCGACGATCTCACCGATGAGGACGGCTTTCGCGCGGTCAATCGGCTTGGCGGCTTGTCGGTCCACGTCGGCGGTGCCGTGGGCAGCAGCGCCCGCCATGCGGTGGCCAGCGTGGCCGAAGTCCTCGACTGGCTGAATCGTTCGCTGGAGCGTGACGATGTCTCCACGGCCTGAGTCATCGCTGGAACTCGCCATCATCGGCAACTGCCAGGTCGGCGCCCTGGTGGACGAACTCGGGCGCATGGTCTGGGCCTGCATGCCGCGCCCCGATTCGGACCCGACGTTCTGTGCGCTGATGATGGGCGACCAGCGGCAGGTCGAGCGCGGCGTCTTCGAGATCGTCCTGGAGGACTTCCTCCGCGCAGAGCAGGCCTATGTGCCGAACACGCCGATCCTCGAGACCTGGCTGCACGACGCGCACGGCGGCTGCCTCAAGATCGTCGACTATGCGCCGCGCTTCGAACAGTACGAGCGGGTGTTCCATCCGGTGATGTTCGTCCGCCACCTGCAGCCGCTGGCCGGCAACCCGCGCATCCGCATCCGGCTGAAGCCTGCCGCCAATTACGGCAGCGGGGACGCCCGGACCACCTTCGGCAGCAACCACATCCGCTATGTGCTGCCCGAGCTGACACTGCGGCTGACCACCGACGCGCCGCTCAGTTACCTGCTCGAGGAGCGCCCGTTCCGGCTGTCCGGGCCGATCAGCCTGATCCTCGGCCCGGACGAAAGCCTGCTCGACTCCGTCGCCCAGACGAGCCGGCTGTTCTTCGGCCGAACCCGGGACTACTGGGAAGGCTGGGTGCGCGGACTGGCGATCCCCTTCGAATGGCAGGACGCGGTCATCCGCGCCGCGATCACGCTGAAGCTGTGCGCTTTCGACGACACCGGCGCTATCGTCGCCGCCATGACGACCTCGATCCCGGAAGCGCCCCACACCGGCCGAACCTGGGATTATCGCTACTGCTGGCTGCGCGACAGCTTCTTTGTCGTCCATGCGCTCAACCGCCTCGGTGCCACGCGCACCATGGAGGCCTATCTCGGCTGGATCCTGAATGTCGCCGCCTCCGGCGATGGCAAGGCCCTGCAGCCCGTCTACGGCATCAGCGGCGAATCCGAGCTGGCGGAAACGATCATCGCCCAGCTGCCCGGCTACCGCGGCATGGGCCCGGTACGGATCGGCAACCTGGCCTACCAGCAGGTGCAGAACGACATCTACGGTGCGGTCGTGCTGTCATCGGCCCAGGCCTTCTTCGACCAGCGCCTCTCGACCCCGGCGGGACCCGACCAGCTGGCGCTGCTGGAGCACATCGGTGAGCGTGCCTTCGAGCTGTTCGACCAGCCCGACGCCGGGATCTGGGAATATCGCGGCCGGGAGCGCGTGCACACCTTCTCCAGCATGATGTGCTGGGCGGCCTGCGACCGCCTGGCGAGGATCGCCGCTCAGCTCGGCGATGCGGAGCGCGCGCAATTCTGGCGCCGGCGTGCCGACCACATCCACGCGGTCATTTGCGAGCGGGCATGGGATGCCGAGCAGGCCTGCTTCACGGAGAGCTTCGGCGGGAAGAGCCTGGACGCGAGCATGCTGCTGATCAACGACCTGGGCTTTCTGGCGCACGACGATCCACGCTTTCGCAGCACGGTTGAGTGCCTCGAGCGGCGGCTGCGTCGCGGCCTGCACATGTTCCGTTACGGCGAGGCGGACGATTTCGGCGAACCGGAAACCGCGTTCAACGTCTGCACTTTCTGGTACATCAACGCGCTCGCCGCCATCGGGCGAAAGGACGAGGCCCGCGAAATCTTCGAGGAGATGCTGCGCTGCCGGACCCGGCTCGGGCTGCTTTCGGAAGACCTCGACGTGCGCAGCGGGGAACTCTGGGGCAACTTTCCGCAGACCTACAGCCTGGTCGGAATCATCCTCGGCGCAATCCGCTTGAGCCGGTCCTGGGAGAGCGCCTTTTGAGCCGCCTGATCGCCATTTCCAACCGGGTCGCCCCACCCACGGGCGGCAGGTCGGCCGGCGGGCTGGCGGTCGGCATCCTTGCTGCACTGCGCCAGTCGGGCGGCACCTGGTTCGGCTGGGGCGGCAAGACCTGTCGCGGCGAGCCCTCTGCGCCGCGGATCGAGCAGCGCGGCAAGATCCGTATCGCCACCGTGGACATCGACGAGGCGGACTTCGACGGCTACTACAACGGCTATTGCAATGGCAGCCTGTGGCCCCTGTTCCATTACATGCTGGGCATCTTCAGTTACCGGCGGGACCACTACGAAGCCTATCAGCGGGTCAACCGGGCCTTCGTCCGCAAGCTCCTGCCGATGCTGGATTCCGACGATCGCATCTGGGTGCACGACTATCACCTGGTGCCGCTGGCGCGCGAGCTGCGCCAGGCGGGCGCGGAGCAGCCCATCGGCTTTTTCCTGCACGTGCCGTTTCCCGCCTTCGACGTGTTGCGCACCTTGCCCGGGCACCGTGAGCTGCTGCGCGCACTGGTGCATTACGACGTGGTCGGCTTTCAGACCGCCCAGGATTGCGAGAATTTCATCGCCGGGCTGCGCAGTGTCGGGCTGGCCGGGGCGCAGGCGCGCGACGGCTCGATCGAGGCGCTCGGGCGGCGGGTGCTGGTGAGCGCCTTTCCGATCGGCATCGATGTTGCCGAGGCCGAGCAACAGGCCGGCAAGTCTGTCGGCAGCGCCGCGGTGCAGCGCCTTGCCCGCGACGTGCGCGACCGCAAGCTGATCATCGGCGTGGACCGGCTCGACTACAGCAAGGGACTGCCGGAACGATTCGGCGCCTACCAGGCCCTGCTGGAGCGCCACCCCGGCAGCCACGGGCAGGTCGTATTCCTGCAGATCGCCTCGCCGACGCGCACCGGCGTGCGGGCCTACCGGGAGATCCGCATGTTGCTCGAGCAGGCGGCCGGACACATCAATGGCCGATTCGCCGATCCCGACTGGACGCCGATCCGTTACATCAACCGGGGCTTCTCCAGGAACATGCTGATGGGGTACTTCCGGGTGGCGCGCATCGGCCTGGTGACGCCGTTGCGGGACGGCATGAATCTGGTCGCCAAGGAGTTTGTTGCGGCCCAGGATCCGCAGGACCCGGGCGTGCTGGTGCTGTCGAAGCTGGCGGGGGCGGCAGCCGAGCTGGGCGATGCGGCGCTGCTGGTCAATCCCTTCGACACCGTCGGCGTGGCGGACGCAATCCTGCGTGCGGCCGAGATGGCGCTGGACGAGCGGCGTGAGCGGCATGCGGCGATGATGGCCGTGCTGCGCCACGGGGACATCCACGCCTGGCGGAGGCGCTTTGTCACGGCGCTGGAGCGCTCGGCCGCGCGCAGGCGTCCCGGCCCAAAGGAGCTGCTTCTGTAGGAGCGGCTTCAGCCGCGATTCTCGCCCGTCGCGCGATTCGCGCCCGTCGCGGCTGAAGCCGCTCCTACAAAAGCTGCTCCCACCACAGCGGGCTAGTAGCCGCCGCTCTCCTCGTCCACCCGCCGATCCAGCTCGCGCTTGCGAGCCTCGGCCTCGTCCTCCACCGTGCGCGCCTTGTCCAGCGCGCGGACCTGCTCCTTGAACACGGTCTCGTCCGCGGGACCGGGCTCGCGCTTCTCGCCGCAGGCCGCCAGCGCGAGACACGCGGCGAGCAGGATGACCGGGCTGGCCTGCTTCATGTTCGCCCTCCAGTCTGCCTTCCCAGGACAGGGGGATGTTAGCTTATTGCCGGATCGTCGACAGCAGGGCGGCAGATGGGCGAATTCACCGGCAATGTCGTGATCGTCACGGGCGCATCCGAGGGCATCGGGCGGGCGTTGTGCGAAGCGCTCGCGCCGCAGCGCCCGAAACTGGTGCTGGCGGCGCGCAACGCCGAGCGGCTTGCTTCGCTGGCCGCCACCTGCCGCGCGGCCGGCGCCGAGGCGCTGGTGGTGCCGGGGGATTTGACCAGCGAGGCGCAATGCCAGGCACTGGTCGCGGCGACCATCGAGCACTTCGGCAGGCTCGACACCCTCGTCGTCAATGCCGGACGGACCATGTGGGTGCGCGTCGACGAGATCCGCGATCCGCGCATCTTTCGGGACGTCATGGAACTCAACTACTTCTCGGCCGTCTGGCTGACGCTGGCGGCCCTGCCGCACCTCAAGGCCACGCGAGGTCGGATCGTCCCGGTTGCAAGCGTCGCCGGCCTGACCGGCGTTCCGACCCGCAGCGGCTATGCCGCCAGCAAGCACGCGCTGGTCGGCTTCTTCGACTCGCTGCGGATCGAGCTGGCCGGCAGCGGCGTGACGGTGACCACCATCTGTCCGGATTTCGTCGTGTCCGAGATTCATCGCCGCGCGCTCGACGGCGAGGGCCGGCCGCTCGGCGCGACGCCCATGCAGGAGTCGAAGATCATGACGGCGGCGCAGTGCGCCGGACTCATGGTTCGGGCGATGGCAAAGCGCCGGCGCATGCTGATCACCTCGAGGCGCGGCAGGCTGGGACGCTTCCTGAAGTTCTTTGCGCCCGGGCTGATCGATCGCATCGCCGCCAGGGCGATCGCGCGGCGACAGTAGGAGGGGCTCGTAGGAGGGGCTCGTAGGAGGGGCT
>CAZOSZ010000034.1:0-17003 GCA_964582505.1 uncultured Ectothiorhodospiraceae bacterium
TTGCCCTACGTCGACCTGATGGACCTGCCGGAGCCGCCGATCGAGCTGCTGGCGCGGGTCACTTCGACGCCCGCCATCGGGCCGCCACCACCACCACCACCGCGGCTGAGCGCGGCGAGATTGATGCCGCCGCTGGAACCCGGCCCCTGGGTGGTCACCATGGAGCGCTCCGGTCGCCCGCTGGCCTCCTGGCCGGCACCGCTGATGCGCGCATCAGCGCCGAGCTGTGCCGATGGCCGGGAGTCGGCCAGCCCGGAGAACTTCTCGCGGAAGGCGAGGATTCCGGCGTTTTCGGCGCGCTGCCTGGCGGGCGGCTCCGGTGTCGGCTTCGGCGCGGGCGCCTCGGCGACCACGGGCTTGTCCTCGGTGGGCTTCGGCGGTTCGACGACCTCCGGCACCACCTCCGGCTCCGGGCGTGTCTCCTCGCGCACCGGCGGGGGCGGCGGCGGAAGGCGCTGCTCCACCAGACGCGCCAAGCGCTCGGGCACCTCGATGGGCTCGCCGAGCTTCGGCAAGGGCAGGTCAACAAACGGCATCAGCACGCCGAGCAGCAGGCTGAGCAGCAGCGATGCCGCCAGGGTCTTGCGGAAGCGGCGATCGTCCTCGCCGCCGCGCATCCAGGGCATCACCGCCATGCGCGTCGGCAGCGCACTGATCTCGCGCTCGACGATCCACTCCAGCTGGCGTCGCTCTTCCTGCTGCTGTGCCTGGAACAGGTCTTCCTCGAGGTACTCGAGACCCTCCTGCTCCTGGCGGATCTGCCCGATCGCCGCCTGGCGTCGCGCCTCGATCTCGCCCCAGCGTTCCTGGAAGCCCGCCACGCGCGTCCTCACGCGCCGCAGGTATTCCTCGCTGCGCCCGCCGGCCACCTGCTCGCCCCAGAACAGTTCGGCCGCGCCCATATCGCCGAGTTTCTCCAGGGCTACGCAGGCATCCTGCAGCAGCTGGTACTGCTGTCTCTCGGTCGAAAGTTCCTCCAGCTGTCGGTCGGCAGAATGCATTTCCCGTGCGAGGGCATCGAGCCGCTCGCGGGACTGCTCGTATTGCGCGCGAAGCGCTTGCTCGTCGAGGGTGACTTCGGTATTCACGGCAGCACGCTAGATCTGGGAGGCCAGTTGGGCTTTCTGCATGACGGCCAGCGATATGCGTCCATAACCCTGGCTCGTGCAGGTCGACATGACTTTCTTGACGACGCTGAACGGCACCGCCCGGTCCGCCAGGATGGTGATCTCCTGGCTCTCCGCCACGACCAGGGTCCGGAACCCGATCACGTTCTCGCTCAGTTCGGCGAGGCGCTGCGCGATCGGCTCGATGTCCTGGCCCTCGGTGGCCATGATGTCCGATACCAGCGCCACCACCTCGCCCTGCACCATGACGTGCTCCGGGCTGACGAACACCACCACGGTTTCGCGCGGCTTCGACTCGACCACGGAGTCCGGCAGGGTGATCTGCTTCGGTGTCTCGAGCACCTCGCTGGAGGCGGAGTTCACCAGCAGGAAGAACACCAGGATGGTGAACACGTCCATCAGCGAGGTGAGGTTCATCTTGGTGATCCTCGCCCGATTGCGCGACATGCGCTTGATCCTGCGCGTGCTCTTCATGGCGCGTCTCCAATGGCTATGTCGGGGAACAATGCCACCCGGATCGGCGGCAAGTCCTCGTGCTCGGCGGGGAGCTCCATGCTGCGGACCACGTCCATCACCTGGATAAGGTGGTCGTAGGCGATGTCGGGCTCCAGCAGCACCGAGGCGTCTTCCTTGTCCGGGTACTCGCGTTTCAGCGCCACCAGGTACTCGGCAAGCCTGCCCAGGTCGTAGTCCTCGTCCTCATCCTTCGGCATGGCGGCGATCACCGCACTGCCGTTGGTGATCTCCAGGCCGCCCTCGCGCACGATCACTTCCACCCTGAAAACGGCCGCGGTGGGTGCAGGCGTGGCGGAGGCGCTCGGCAGGCTCAGCTCGACAATGGTGATGCGCGAGAACACCGCAGTGATCAGCAGAAATGGCACCAACACCACCATCAGGTTGAGGAAGGTGGTCATGTCCAGCTCGGACGCGTCGTTTCGGCGCCGCCTGTAGTGGTGTGTCCTGGCCATTTTGCTATGCCTCGACCACGCGCTTCGCGGTCGCTGAGATCACGTTGAGGGCCTTCACCGAAGCCATCTCCAGGCTGTCGATGATCTCGCCCGTCTTGGCTGTCAGCACCGCGTGCGTGATCAGCAGGGGGATTGCCACCATCAGGCCGAAGGCCGTGGTGTTCATCGCCACCGAGATGCTGGCCGACAGCAGGTCGGCCTTCTCTGCCGGATTGGCGTTGGCCACCGCGGTAAAGGCCTGGATCAGGCCCATGATGGTGCCCAGCAGGCCGAGCAGCGTGGCGATGCTGGAGGCCAGCGCCACGTAGGCGGTGCGTTTCTCCAGCTGCGGGATGATCTCCATCATGCTCTCCTCCATCGCGATTTCGATGTCCTCGCGACGGCGGACGGCGCCCTGCCTGGCCAGTCCCATGCCCAGCAGCTGCGAGACCGTGGACTTGTCCTTGCTGGTCAGCTCGCGCGCCTTGTCGAAATCGCCTCGGTTCAGCGCGGGCTGCAGCTTGCTCCACATGCTCTGGTTGCTGTGCGTCACCCTGGTCAGGGTGATATAGCGTTCAACGGCGATCGCCGTCCCGACCGCGAACACGATCAGGATCGGATACATGAACGGACCGCCTGTCAGGAAGAATCCGACGAATGAATAAAATGAGTCCATGACCACATCCTCTTAATACGAGCAACAAGCTTGCTCAGCCATTCCGCGGCTTGAGGCAGCGCCTCATTCCGCCCTGATTCGGTAGTACTCCAGTTCCCTCAAGAAAACGTCCTTGTCCAGCGGACGCGTGGCGTCATCCAGCAGCCGGGAAAGGTCCGGCCTGTTGCCAAGCTCCGAGCTCTTCCATGGCACGATCACCAGCGACTTGGGGGCCTCGTGGTTACCCACGATCGACATGCCCAGGTTTCGCTCCTCGTCCTCCTCCACCGGGTCCGCCGCCATTGCGACGGCTCCGGTCAGGAGCAGGGAGAGGCAGCAGATGAGTTGGCGCGACATGACAGATGCTCCTATTGGCCCGCACGGTTGCGCAGGTCCGCGATCCACATCGCGGCCTGCTCGTCGTCCGGAACCGCCGCGACGTAGGCCTGGTAGTTGTCCAGCGCGCATTGCAGGTCCGCGAGGTAGACGTCACAGAGCACAGCGAGATTGCGGCGCGCGTAATGAAACGCGGGAAATACCGCCAGTGCCTGCTCGTAGTGCGTTCGCGCGTCCGCGAACCTCCCGGTCTGGCGGTAGAGCATTCCCAGCTCGTTGTGCGCGACGGGATGACGGGGGCTGAGCTCCAGCGCCCGCTTGATGCTCGTCTCTGCACGCTCCGGGTCTCCGGCCTTGCGATAGGCGATGCCAAGGTCGATATGGGCGGCAGTCACTTCGGGGGCGCGCTCCGTCACCCGCTCCAGCAGCGCGATCCCCTGCTGGTAGCGCTCCTGCTCGAGCAGCTGTATGGCCTGGTCGAAGTCGGCGCGCAGCTCGGGACTGACGCGCACTTCCTCGGTGATGATGAATCCGGAGTCGTCCTGGCTCACCACGGACGTGGAGCGCGTCGGCGCAGCCGCCGGCGTCGCACAGCCGCTCGCTGCCAGCAAGCCGGCAAGCCCAAGGGCTGCCCACGGCACTGAACTTGTCGATCGAAGGGGCTTCATGGCAGGCATCGCTCAGTTGGCCGCAACGGCCGCTCCAGGGACTGGGTCATCGACGCTCTGTGCCGCGGCCTCCTCGGCTTCCTCGGCTTCCTTGACTTCCTTGGCTTCCTCGGCCTCCTCGGCCTCCTTGACTTCCTCGGCTTCGCCCGGCTGCTCGCCGGGCTCCAGCTCGATCGCCTCACCGGAATCCTCGCTGGTCCCTTCGTCCATGACAGGCGCAGTTGCGGCGGGGGACCGATAGACGTAGGCGTCGAGCGAGGCGAGGAAGCCGCTGCTGAGGTCAAACTTGGCGTAGCGCCCCGGCATCAGCTCGGCGAGCTTGTCGAGACTCCGCTCCACCCAGTTGTTGAACACACCGGCGACCATCAGCTCGAGGTTCTTCTCGTGCACCTCGATGGCCCGCTCCTCGAAGGGGAAGGCCTCCTCCTCGATGACCATGTCGTAGTCCATCAACTCGTCCGGACCAAGGTCCGCCGGGCGTTCCGAGCCAAGCAGTGACTGGCTGAACCCGTAATAGACTTCGGCGATGTAGAAGGTTGCGGCGGCCGTGACTTCGCCTACCTGGTAGCCCACCAGGCCTTCGAAGGCCTGCAGCGCCGCGTCCATGCGCCGTTGTTTCTCCTGCAGGCTGCGCTCGAACGGCTGGACCAGCCTGACGTCTTCGAAGCGCAGGTAGAACTGCTCCGCCAGCACCAGGCTCGACTGCGCAGCAAGATAACGGGTGCGATCGCTGCGCTCTCGGCCTGCGGCGGCGTCGGTCTCGACGATCGCGCGCAATTGCGCGTGGTATTGCGCCTCCTCGAACCGGGCCTTGTACATCTCGGCCAGCTTGTAGCGCGTCTCCACAGCGACCTCGATCGGCCGCGGAAACAGCTCTACATAACGCAGGTAGACGGCCAGCGCCTGTTGCCCGCCCCCGGCTTCCTCGTGCAGCTCGCCGGCCAGCAGCAGCGCCTCGCGCGCCAGCTCCGGATCCTCCGCCTCGGCGGAAATGCGCTCGTATTCGGCGGCGGCGCGCGAGGTCTGGCCGTCTTCGCGGTACACGTAGGCGATCTGCCGGGTGGCCTCGTGGTTCAACTCGTGCTGCGGGAAGCTCTCGCGGAAGTCCTCCAGCACGGTCGCCGCCGTCGTCCAGTCCTGCAGTCGCATCAGCGCCGCGCCGGCATCGTATTCGGCGGCGGCACGAATGTCGGAGGTCGGCGCAGCCTGCCGGATCCGCAGGAAATGATCGGCGGCCGTGCGGTAGTCCTCCGCCTGGTTGGCGATCTCGCCCTGCTTGTAGATCGAGGCCGCCAGGTTATCGACGAAGTCCTGCCGCGTAGTGTCGTCCGTCGCAGTCAGGCTCAGCACGCTGCTGTAAGCGAGCTCGGCGTCCTCGTAGGCCTCCAGGTCGAAGGACGAGTGTGCCACCACGACCCACGCCGAGCGCCGCAACGGCGCCTCGGCCTCCGGGTAGCGCTCGAGCAGGATGCGGCCCGAGGCCAGCGCCCGCTCGAACTGCTTCAGGTCGTACAGGTCGTCCGCCGCGGCCCCCAGCACGACCGCGGCATGCTCGTGCCCGGGATACACGTCGGCGAAGCGCAGCGAACTCTCCACGGCCTGGCGCCGAACTTCCTGCTGCGACTCGCCGCTGGCCACCTTCTGGTTCTCGCGGTGCGCATACACGGCGGCATAGCCGGCCGCGGCGGATTGTTCGTGCTGCGGGTAATCGTAGGCGGTGCGCTCGTACTCCAGCGCCGCGAGGCCGTAGTCGCCTTCCTCGAACAGCAGGTCGGCGAACTGGTAGTGGATCGCCGGCGTGTCTGCATCCTGCGGGAACGAGGCGAGGAAGGTGCGATACCAGTGCTGTGCCTCGCGGTAGTTTTCGCGCTTCTCGTCGACCAGCAGCTCGTCCTGGTAGAGCGCGTGATAGTGGTTCGCCAGGTCCTCGAGGTTGCTCTTCAGGAAGCTCACGACTTCCGGCCGCTCGGCCAGCTCGAAGTGACGCCAGTACTCGGCCTGCAGGCCATAGCTGTTGGCGAAGTCCTTCTTGGCCTGCACCACCAGCATCGGGAATCCGCCGGCCTCATAGATCTCCACCACCCGCATGCCGAATTGCGGCGAGACGCGGTGCAGCGGATTGAGCCCGATGAAGGCCTTGTAGACCTTGGCCGCGTCGTTGTAGCGCAGCTTGTCGACATAGAACTCGCCGAGATTGCTGTAGACGCGGTCCTCGTAGCTGCGGTTGCCGTACTCGGCGAAGTACTCCTGGACGACCTCCGGCGGGCCCTGGTTGGAGAAGCTGAGGCTGATCACCCGGAAGGTGTCGGCAACGCGCCGTTCGTCGGCCTCCTCCTGCTGCTGGTCGAAGTCGTAGCCGATCGAGACCTTGTAATCCAGCAGGGCGATGAACTCATGCAGGGCCTCCTCGTAGAAGTCCTGCTTGTAGAGCGTCCAGCCGACTTTGTAGAGCGCCAGCTCGTAGAAGCTCGAGCCGATTCCCATGGAGGTAACCGCCGTGTAGGCCTGTTCGGCCTCGGTGTACTGCCGCCGCGTGAAGAAGTACTCGGCCCGGCGGAACTGGACCTCGTCGATGTATCGCGAGCTCGGGTACTCGGCGATCAGCCGCTCCATCACCCGCATGGCGTCCTCGGTCAAGCCAAGCTCGTCATAGGCGCGAGACTTCTGGTAGAGCACCTGGTCGTTGTGCGGGTACGAGGGATAGGCGGCCAGGATGCGCTTGTAGAGCTCGATGGCCTCGCGCGGACCGGCCGGCAGCGCCGCGCCCTCGCCCTCGCCCTCCGGCAATCCGGAATCGAGGGGCTCATGGCCGGAGTCTGCGAGTTGCTCGCCGGCGGCACGCTGTTCGAATGCGTCGGCCGGCTCCGAGACATCTGCGATGTCCTGTTCGACGCGCGCCCGCTCGCGCCGGCGTTCCGTGGCGGCGCTCACCGGCTGTTCCGGCGCAGGCAGCTCGACGATTCCGCCGTCGCCGAGGATGCCGAACTCCTTCTCGACCTGCAGGTCGGCAAGCCGCCGCATGGCCTCCGGCGTGCGCGCCGACTCCGGCGTCGCCTCGAGGAAGCTCCGGTAGCCGTGCATCGCCCGATCCAGGCCGTCCCCGACCTGGACCTCCTGCAGCTCGACCTCGACGGAACGCAGCTCGGCCAGCGTCCGCCGGTCGGGATCGGTGGCACAGCCGGCCAGGACGGCGGGTGCGAGCAGCACGAGGAGGTGGATGCGAGGCATCAGCCCTGGTCCTCCTGCACGGCCTGCGCCTTGGCGGCACGGTCGTAGCTGTCCGCGAAGGCGTAGCGCGCCTCGTTCTGGTAGACCTCCAGTCGCTGGCGGCGCTGTGACAGCTCATTGACCGCTACCAGCTCGAGCATGTGGCCCTGGCGCGCCATCAGCACCTGCAGCGATTGCTGCGCCTGGCCGACACGCCGTCTGAGGGCGGCAATCTGGTCGTCGTAGCCGACGTAGCTGTGCAGCGCCGCCTGGCGGGTGCGCACGAAGGCCTGGTATTGCGCCTGCATGGCGTCCACCACCTCGTTGAGCTCCACCAGATGCTCGTGGGCCTCGGTGAAGCGCGCGTGGTACTCGGTCTCCAGGCTCCAGCTCAGCACGCCCCTGAGGCGCCGGATGCGCCACTGCACCGCCGCCTCGGCGGGAGAATTCACCTCGCCCAGCCGATCCTCGAGCCGGGCGAGCGTCTCGAGCAACACGCGCTCGTCCGCGGTGGCGAGGAAGTCGGGCCTGGGCGCGGTGAGCATGCCGTGCAGCCGCTGGTCGATGCTCCTGCGCTGCTCCAGCCGCAGGCGGACCTGCGAGTCCAGTTCGCGAAACTGGTGGTCCAGTTTCGGCAGCAGGGGCTCATAGTAGGCACGCCGGTGCCTGAGGATGTCCTCGAAGGCATCGAAACTGGCCTGCCAGGCGACCAGTCGCTTGCGCAGGTCCTCGAGGTCAAGGTAGTTCTGCAGCGCCGTCTGGAAGTCGTGCGACGCCATCAGGGTCATCAGGTAGTAGGTTTCGGGCGTTTCCGGCAGGCTGCGCAGGCGAATGACCCAGTCCTTGTTCTGGCGGATCTCCTCGCGCACCAGGGCCTTGAGAAATTTGCCCTCGCGGATGCTGCGGACCGACGCGTCCACCTTGTCCAGCTCGCCGCCAAACACCTCGACGGCCTGGCCGTAGAGCATCGCCGCGCGGCCGTGCACGTCGAGGCGACTGTAGGCATAGGGCAGCGCGAGGATGGCCTCCTGCACCGCGGCATCGGTCACTTCGCGCCCGGCCAGGATGCTCCACGGCACCAGCGCACGCTGGAAGTTCTCCGCCGAAATGTCCGCCCAGCCGGAGCTCAGCAGCGCCTGGTTGGAATAGGGGCCGTCCAGGCGGACCCTGTCGAGCGTGCGCTGTGCCGGGGCGAAGTCGGCGGAGTCCATCAGCAGGGCGCCGCGCACCAGGTTCGACTTGTCGCGGATCGCCAGCCCGTCCTGGTCCAGGCCCTTGACCTGGCCGGCCCTGTCGAGCTGCTCCAGGGCCTCCAGCCGCCTGCCATCCTGCAGCAGCGCGACGCCGAGGTTGT
Organism: uncultured Ectothiorhodospiraceae bacterium; assembly: GCA_964582505.1. Taxonomy (GTDB): domain Bacteria; phylum Pseudomonadota; class Gammaproteobacteria; order Steroidobacterales; family XN24; genus XN24. The sequence continues at coordinate 8,295 of CAZOSZ010000034.1, forward strand.
AGGCAGTGAAGCCCTTCAGGTCGTCGGAGTTCTGCAGGCGCCGCAGCACTTCGACCGCCTCGGCGGGCCGGCCGAGGGCCATGTAGACATTCGCCCGCAAAAACTCGACCTCGTCGCGAATCCTCTCCGGCACGCGGCCGCTGATGCGTTCCAGGGCATGCAGCGCATCGCCGGGCTGGTCTTTCTGGAAGTGGATGCGCGCCAGCCTGAATGCGGCCTCGTTGCGCACCGCCTCGTCCACATTGCCTTCCAGCACCGCGCGAATCGCGCGTCCGGCGCGGTGGTGCATGCGGTAATGCAATTCGAAGTCGCCGACCGAGAATTCCGCGTGCCCGACGTGGTGATGCAGCGTGTCGAGCCCGGGCTCGTCGAGGCGGTAGTGCTGGCCGAGTTCCGTGTCGAGACGCTCCAAGGCGTCGAGATAACGCTCCTGGAAGGCATAGTAGAGCGCCTCTCCGAAGTACAGGTCCCTGAGTTCACTGCCCGCAGCAGGGCCCGCTGCCGGCAGGGCCAGCAGTCCAAGCACGATGCACCATGCGGGCGAGCGGGGCATTGCTCACCAGTCTCCGAGCTGGATGCCGGCGCCGTTCGGGTCGGACAGCTTCAGGCCAAGCAGCCTGGGCTCGATGCCCTTGTCGAAGTTGAAGTGCTCGGTGCGGGCGAAATCGCGGCCGCTTGGCAGCTTGCCGCTGATGGAGACCTCGAGCTGGTGGCTGCCGGACGGGATATTGCCGGTATAGAGCCGCTGCACACCGCCCTTCTGCAGGGCCTCGAGTTCCTTGAAGCTGTAGATATGGTGCGCGACCTGCCGGCCGTCGATCTGCAGCTGCACGGCGTCGAGCCGGTAGGTCTCGCCCTCGGCCAGCGAGACGAACACGGCCAGCTGGGTGTTGGAGGGGAACAGCAGCCGTTCCTCGAGCTGGCTGAGCTCGGCGGCAATCGCCAGCACGTCCGACTTGATCTCCTGGACCTGCTCGTCCAGGCCTTTCATCTGCTCGCGGGAGACTTCCTGCGCGGCGCCGACGGAGATCGAGGCCCAGCACATCAGGGCAAGGGCGAGCGCCCGCAGGAATCCGGCAGGCTTGCCCGTCTCGAAATCGGCCGCGTCGGGGACGCGGATCGCAATGCGTGAGGTCATGGCGGCCCTCGTTCCACCCCATGGCGCGATCGCGTCACCTTTGTGGACCGAGGCAGTCCGCTGTTGCGGACTGGATTCCGGCGGTCCCGCTGTCCTGGAGCCTCAAGCCCGTTAGACCGGTGACTTTGCGTCGCCACCTTTCGGTGGGTTTGCCTTTGTCTGAATCGTGGCGAGAATATGGCGCAGCTTGTGGCTGGATTTATGTGAAGCTCCTCACAGTTCCCTGTGTTGCGGCACTCTGGCCATGCGCCTGTGGCTGAATTCGCGGCATCCGGGCGGTTGCAGGGGTGGTGAGCTTGCCGCGCCAATTTGTGACCACCGTCACGGATGCGCCGGGCCCGACGAGGCGAAATAGCCGCAACCCGGCCATTTCCGAGCAGCGTCCATGCAGCCTTTCCCAGACCTCTCAGCCGCCGATTTCGAGCATATTTGCCTGTCCTCGGACGAGCCGGAGGACTTCGCGCCCGCGCCCAGGGAGGCGACGATCACTGCGGTGCTCGAGCAGGCCACCGGCGGTTGTCGGCGGGTGCTGTTCCTGGAGGGCGATTCCCTGGGAGTCCGGATCGAGGGCGGCCGATCTGATGGCGACGAGTCCCGTCTGGAGCTTGCGTTTCTCAATCCCAGGCCGGCGCGGCCGGTGAGCCGGCTGTGGTGGGGGGCCACCTTCACCCTGGCCCTGCTCGGCGTGGCCATGGAGCTTGCCAGCCGCGTGCCCGTGATGGCATCGCAGGCCCCGTGGACGATCATCGTCCCGGCGGTGCTGGCCTGCGCCGTATTGAGCCTCGGAATGGCACTGCATCGGTCGTTCGACCGGCTGGTCTACTACACCCGCCATGGCCGCATCCCCGTGCTGCACCTGTCCCGTCGCAGGCCGGACCCTCGCCGCGTGAAACAGTTCGTCAATGCGCTGGGGCACGCCATTCGGCGCGCATCGGCCAAGCGCGTCGGGCCGGTCGGCCACTACCTTCGTGACGAGATGAAGGAGCATCGCCGGCTGCTGGAACAAGGCCTCTGCGATACGCGCGATTTCGAGGCGGCCAAGGCGCGCATCCTGCGCGCACACGGCTGAGGCAATCCGGTCCTGATCTCCGCCGCATGGCGGCGTCGACACGCAGTCGTGCCCGGGCGTGACGGGCGGCGCGCGTCCTGCTAGCTTCGCGGTTCGGGCAGCCAGATCGAGGGAGACAGGGCGATGGCCGCGGAGCTCGTGTTGTACACCAATCCCATGTCACGCGGCAGGATCGCGCGCTGGATGCTGGAGGAAGTCGGGGTGGCCTACCGCGCCGAAGTCCTCGAGTACGGCCCGGCGATGAAATCGCCCGAGTACCTGGCGATCAACCCGATGGGCAAGGTGCCGGCGCTGCGCCACGGCGAAACTGTGGTGACAGAGTGCGCCGCCATCTGCGCCTACCTGGCCGATGCGTTCCCGGAAGCCGGGCTGGCACCGCCGCCGGCCGAGCGCGCGGCCTACTACCGCTGGCTGTTCTTTGCCGCCGGGCCGATCGAGGCGGCCATCACCAACCGCTCGCTCGGCATCGAGCTCGACGCCGGGGCGCAGGCCAGGGCGGGTTACGGCAATTTCGCCGCGGTGATGGACGCGCTGTCCCGGGCAGTCCAGGCTGGGTCCTATATCGCCGGGGACCACTTCAGCGCTGCCGATGTCTATGTCGGCTCGCAGATCGGCTGGGGCCTGCATTTCGGCACCATTGAAAAGCGCCCGGAGTTCGCGGCCTACTGGTCGCGCATCGCCGACCGGCCGGCGCACCGCCGCGCCACAAAGCTCGATGACGCGTTGCTGCCTGCGCCATCGGGCGCGACGCAATCGGTCTAGTGGCCTCGGGCACACATGAAAAACCCCCGGCCTCTCGCGAGACCGGGGGTTTCATTTTAGGTGCCTGGCAGTGACCTACTCTCACACAGGGAGAACCCTGCACTACCATCGGCGCTGAGCGTTTTCACTTCCGAGTTCGGAATGGGATCGGGTGGTTCCCGCTCGCTGTTGCCGCCAGGCGAACTGGTTCACGTATCGCGCCCCGTCGCTGCAGTTCCCGGCTGCTTTGCTTCGGCTGGCATCGTGCATGCCGGCTCGACACGCCCTAGGCTCGGGCATTTCTCGGCCACTTCGTCGGCGCGCCCTGAGAACCGTACCTTGCGGTAGTGCCGCCCGTCGCCACCGAATGGCTCGTGCCGACCAGGCGCGGCCCCACGGGGACCCGTCACGCGTTCACGTCGAGTTCTCTTGTGCCAGCGCCAGCGCAGCGTCCAGCCGGGCTTCGAAGTCGTCCACCGCGTCGGCGGCCTCGACCTGTGCTCGCTGCTCGTCCAATGCGGCGCGAACCCGCGCCTTGAGGTCTTGAAATGCTGGCTCATCCTGCAGGCCCTGCCACCACGGCTGCGTGTGCAGTTCGTAGTAGCCACGCCAGCCCGCATCCACGGCGCGCGTGAGGCGCTCCAGCGCCAACTTCCGGCGTCCTGCCAATTGGGCGTTCAGCGCGCATACTGCCAGTTGGCCGCCGAAATACAGGCGGTCATCGGACTCCATGCGGTGGCAGCGGGTTTCAACCGGAGCGAGCAGTTCGTGCGCGGCGGAGAGCTCGCCACGCTCCAGGTGGATCCAGGCCAGCAGATGCTGCACGTCTGGAACCGGGGAGGATGGATCCGCAGGAAGCATCGACTCGAGTATTGCGACGGCACGCTCGTGCTCGCCGGCCAGAGTCAGCAGGGTGGCATAGCTGAGCCGATGCATCTCGAACAGCGAGCCGGGTGCGACGCCCGCGGCGTCCAACACGGCTTGGAATTCGGCCAGCGCTTCCCTCCAGTCAATGTCGCGGAGCCAGATGCCCAGTATTGCCGGCCGGTAGAGTCGCATCTGATAGACGTCCGGTGCCCCGGAAGAGAAACGGTCCAGCCAGTAATCCGCCTGCGCGCCCATGCCGAGCCACGCATAGGCCCTTGCAAGGAATTGAAGCGCCGCCAGGCGGCGGGATTGCTGCACGGCTGAGAGAATCAGGCGCTTGGCCATCGTCACTTCCTCGGCGAGGCGGCCCGTATCCCGATACAGGATCAGAAGCGCGCTGTAGGTCACGATCGATGGCTGGGGTACGTCCAGCAGGCGCAACAGGCGGCGCTCCGCCGCCTCGAAGCGGCCGCGATGCGCGTCCAGGAGCGCGAGATGCGCGTGAACCTCTGGATCGAGCGGGTTGATGTGCTCGGCGCGACGCAGAAGTTCCCCAGCGGCGTCTTCGCGGCCCTGCCTCCAAAGGATGCTTGCCAGCCAGCTGTAGCCGTCCACGAGGTTTGGGTCGAGCTCGAGTGCCCGGCGCAGGCTGCGCTCACCCGCTGCCAGGTCGCCGGAGCGGTGCCATACCTCCAGCAGGCCCATTGCGGCATGTGCCAGCGGAAGCTCAGGATTCAGCTCCAATGCCCGCTCGATGTCCCGCCGCACGCGCTCGATCTCCGCATCCCGGTCCGGCGCCCACCCGCTGCCAATGAACCGGCCGACAGCGCGCGCCGCGTAAGCGGCGGCGAAGTCCGGGTCGAGCTCGATGGCGCGGCTGAAGCGCTCCGCGCCGCGCCGGTAAAACATGGACGGGCGGCTCGCCATGATCTGCTGGCCGATGAGGAACTCCTGGTAGGCCTTCAGGTCCGGTGTGTGATGCGCGCTGGCGGCCGGCGGCACGATTTGCGGCACGATGCTGGTTGCAACCGCCTCGGCGATCTCCTCCTGCAACGCGAAGATCGCTCCGAGCTCACGGTCGAAACTGCTCGCCCACACCTGCACGCCCTGCCGGTCCACCAGCTGCGCCGCAATCCTGAGCCGCTCCCCGTCCCGCCGCACACTGCCCTGCAGCAGATAGTTCACCGCCAGAATCCCGCTGATCCGGCCGATGTCATAGCCACTGTCCTTGAACGCGAAGCTCGACGTCCGGGCGATCACCTTCAGCTCGCGAAACGCCGCCAGCCGGTTCAGGATCTCCTCGGAAATGCCGTCAGCGAAATACTCCTGGTCCGGGTCCGCGCTCAGGTTGGCAAACGGCAGCACCGCCAGCGAGTGCGGCTCGACCTCCGCCCCGGAAGGCCGCCACGCCTCGAATGTAGCCGTCTCCCTCACCCGCCCGGTGGTGTCGTAGGCGATCGCCCCCACGACTGCCAGGAAGGCACCCAGGATCAGATAGTCGGCACGTCGAAGTGGCAATGATCCCCGAAGATCCACGTCAGAGGACACCGGTTGCGTGCGTCGGATCCCCTGCGCCGAGATGTCGAATACCCAGCCGAACACGAGCGCCACCGGGAAGCCCAACAGCCCGGCCCACAAGAGGTAACTGATCGCCCTGTCGGGAATCTCCCAGGCGGGAAAGAGGATATTCGCCGCCTGCATCAAGAGCCAGATTGCCACCACGTACAGCCCCGCCACCCGGAACACCCGCCGGCGACGCAGCTCCTTCACGAAACGGATGACGGCTTGGCTTGCCACGTGAACTGCCATCGGGCTCCCAACCCCAGCACAGAAGCATAGTCTCAAGCAGCCCTGGCGTCGCGCATTCGCCTTCAGCTTGACAGCGTCCAGGCCAGAGCGTAACTAGTCCCTTGTCAGCCCGAGACGGGGGTCGGGCAATGGGCGCTGTGCTCGCCGCAAGGATACCGCAGCCAAGCACCGCCTTGGCCGGTGTCGCCGCGCTTGCGCTCGGCTCATCGGTGCTTGCGCAGGACGAGCCGGAGCCTCTCGAGCTGACTGCGGTGGTCGTCACCGGCTCACGCATCCCGCGTCCCGACTTCGAGTCGGCCAGCCCCATCGTGACCGTCGGCCAGGAGGCCTTCGATTCGAGCGGCGCACCGACAGTCGAAGCCACCTTGAACCGTTTACCGCAGTTCGCGCCCTCGCTGGGCAGCACCTCGAACAATCCTGGCCTGGGCGGGCAGGCGGCGCTCGACCTGCGCGGACTCGGACGACAGACGACTTTGGTGCTCATCGACGGTCGCCGGATGGTCCCCGCCAACGTTGTCGGCATCACTGACGTCAACCTGATTCCCCCCACGCTCATCGAGCGCGTGGAGATCATCACCGGCGGCGCATCCTCGGTCTACGGTTCCGACGCCGTGGCAGGCGTCGTAAATTTTCTGCTGAAGGAATCCTTCGAGGGCTTCGAGCTCGGGGGCTTCTATGGCCAGACGGACCGGGGAGACGGCGCGCAGTGGGACCTCAACCTCACGGCAGGCAGGCTGTTCGCCGGCGGGCGTGGCACCGTGTATGCCTTCGTCGGCCACGCGGAGCGCAAGCTCGTCACCGCCGGCGACCGCGCGTTCTCGCGCTATCCGCTGCAATATGTCGGCCCCGGCAATGGATCCCTGGGGCCGGACAGCGCCTTCGTGGCGATCGGAAATCGCGGCATCGAGGATGGCGTCGCCAACCTGCCGATCGCAGGACCGAACCCTATCGGCGCCGGGGCCTTCGACACCCTGTTTCAGCGCTATGGCTATGACCCGGGGGCCGTACCACTTCAGAACTTCCTCGGCTTCAACCAGGACGGGACCCTGTTTGCGCAAGGCACCGGCGCACCGGGCTCGGTCGCCAATTTCCGGGGCACCCTGGATCCCGTGATGGCCGGCGACCGGCTCGTCAGCTACAATTTCGCGCCGCCCAACGCCTTGCAGCTCCCGCTTGAACGGACCTCTGCCTTCAGCCGGCTGCAGTTCGATCTCTCTCCCGCCATGAAGCTGTATGCGGAGGGCATTTACGCCGGGTATGAGACAACCTTGCAGCACGCCCCGACGGTGGCCGAGGACATCTTTCCGCGCAGCAACCCCTTCATACCCGACGACTTGGCTCTCTTGCTGGACTCGCGGCCGAACCCCGAGGCCGATTTCAGGTGGCTGAAACGGATGTCCGTCGTGGGGCCGCGCGTGCAGCGCAACGAATACGACGTCTACCAGGGTGCGCTCGGGTTCAATGGCCATGCCTTTGGGGACTGGAAGTACGACGCCTATGTTCTGCAGGGCGAAACCCGCTGGCGTGACCGCCAGTTCGGCAACGTGCTGCGCTCGCGGATGCGGGAGCTCACCTTCGCGCTGGATGGCGGGCTGGCCGCCTGCGGTGGATTCGATATCTTCGGACCGACCTCCGTCCCGGAGGCCTGCGCCGGTTACATCGGGGTCGACGCCGCCAACGACACCCGCGCGAGGCGCTTCGTCGCCGAGGCTTCGCTCCAGGGGCCGCTGCTCGAAATGCGATCCGGCGAGCTGCGTACGGCCTTCGGGGTGTTTCACATGCGCGACAGGTTCACGTACACGGCGGATCCCATCGCTTCAGTGATCCTGCCGGACGGGTCCATCGACATCCTGGGCTTCAATGCCAGCGACGACATCGACGGCGAGGAACGCAATACCGATCTCTATGTCGAGGCACTAGTCCCGCTGCCGTTAGGCCGCGCCGAGGCTCGCGCCCTCGATCTCGGCCTCGGTTACCGGCATGCCCGGTACGATTCGGCGGGCAGTGCGGATGCCTACAAGCTGGAACTGCTTTATCGCCCGGTCGATGCCCTGCGCCTCCGGGGCTCCTTCCAGCAGGCAGTGCGCGCTCCTTCCGTAGGCGAGCTGTACTGGCCGCAACTGCCTGCCATCATCGGCGGCGTCCGCGACCCCTGTCGAGCAGACAGCGCAGCACGCAACGGCCCGGACGCAACAGCAGTCGAAGCGCTGTGCCTCGCCCAAGGCATCCCGCCGGAGCTGCTGGCAGGTTTTCAGACCCCGTTCGATAGCGTCATTGGCCTGAGGGGTGGGAATCCGGACCTGGAATCCGAGCGTGGGCAAACCTGGACGGCCGGCGCGGCCTGGAGCCCGGCGCATGAGCATCCACAGTTCGGATGGCTGCAACTGTCACTCGATGCCTACCGGATCGAGGTCAAGGACGCGATCTCCGGCCTGCCGTTCGGGTCGATCGTAGAACTGTGCTTCGACCCGGGCGCCAATCCGGATTTCTCCCCCGAGCGGATCTGGTGCACCTTATTCTCACGCGATCCGGATACTGGTCAAATCTCGGAGGCCCTCGAGATTCCCCGCAACCTGGCCCGCGTTGAGACCCGCGGCGTCGACCTGCAGCTCGACTGGCGTAAGGCGGTCGGTCCCGGCTACCTCAGTGCAAAGCTGCTGGCATCGCGGCTGGGCTCGTTCCGGCGCAGCGCCGGGGCCGGTGCGCCGGTAGACGATTTGGCCGGCACGATCATCAGGTCTCCGGGCCAGTCCTATCCGAAGTGGAAGGGGCTGCTGGGCTTGCGGTACGCTTGGCGCGGTGCCTCGGTCTTCGCGCAGGCGCGTTACGTAGACCACATGCAACGTCAAGGTCTGCCGGAGTTCGAGGTTCCGAGCCGCACCTATCTCGACCTTTTCGGCGACTTCGCATTCTCCGGTGGCCCGATCGACGGACTCCGACTCGGACTCGGGATCGAGAACTTGACCGATCGCAGGCCTCCGATCATTGCCGGCGCACTGCCCGACAATACCGACCCACAGCAGTACGACATTCTCGGCCGCCGCTACTTCCTGCGGCTCAGCTACCGCCGGTAGGTCGGGTCCTC
>CAZOSZ010000035.1:0-16994 GCA_964582505.1 uncultured Ectothiorhodospiraceae bacterium
GCCCGTCGCCAGGCCCGCTGCGCCGCAGTACCGAGCGCGTAGCGGCGTGACTGCGGCGAGCGCAGCACCAGCGACATCGCAAGCTCCCCGCCGAGCTGCGCCTTGAAGTGGGTCACCGGGTTGAGGCTGGCATCGGTCAGGTCGTTGTTCAGGCAGCCGGCCGCCGCCAGCGCCTCGAAGGCCCGCCAGCGCAGGAAGGCCTGCGCGCCGAGCTGCAGGAATTCGGGATCGCTGGCCGCGCTCACCGTGCAGGAACTGCGATTGGCTGCCACCAGCACCAGCTGCGAAGCGATCGCCCGGCCGTCCGGCAGCCGCGCATGGAACAGCCGCGCCTTGCCGGCAGCGCGAAGCGTCTCGAAGTAGCCGCGAAAGGCGCGCTCCGGCAGGTAGGCGGCCACGTCGCGACGACCGAGCGTCGCCACGTGCAGCCGGTAGAAGGCTGCGAAATCCTCGTCCTCGCAAAACTCGAGCCGGTCGCGCTCGGCGCAGCGGCGCACCAGCCGGCGCAGGTTCTGCTCGACGCGCTGCCACTGCGCCCCGATGTCGGTCAGCGGCACGACGTAAGTGTAACTGGGCCGCGCCTGCCAGCCGCGCTCCAGGAACGGGCGTACGTCGCGCACCGTGGGCGTGCTGCGCAGGCACACCGAGCCGTGACCGAGCCGGCCGATGTGCTCCGCCAGCACGGTCTGGCAGGCCAAATCACGGCTGGCCTGGATCGACGGGTAGCGGGTGTCCCAGCGACGCAGCACCAGGCCGTTGAAGTACAGCAGCAGCCGCTGATTGACGTAAGCGCCGAAACGCGAGTCGCGCTCGTAGAGCGCGACCCCGCCGAGCAGCTCCTGGCCGCGGCGCGCCACCAGCACGCGGAAGTGGCCGCCCGCCGCGCGGCAGAGCGCCTCGAGATACACCGGCTCGCTGTAGATGCCGCCGTCCGGCGACTCGGCGACCAGCGCCTCCCACTGCGGGTAGTCGGCCGGCGCGAGTTCCTCGCTGCGCAGCTCCGGGCTCATCTCAACGGCTTCCGCCGGCCGCGCCGCACTCTCCCGCGGATCGCCATCACGGCCTCGGAGATTGCCGGACCGGGGTCCGTCCAGTTGAACAGCGGCTGCTGTGCGCCCAGCCAGGAATGGATCCACTGGCCCCAGCTCAGCTCGCCCGCCCGGAGCGCATCGCGGCAGGCAAAGTAGTCGTAGTAGGGATACACCAGCCGGGCGCCCACCGTCTGCCCGGCGACCTCGGCCACCGGCAGCCCCAGCGCGTCGTGATAGGCCATGGTGCAGACATCCACGCCGCAACGCGCCGTGAACTCGATGTACCACCAGGGCCGTGCGTTGATCTCCAGCAGCTTGAACACCCCGTCGCGCGGATCGAGCTTGAACTCGGCGCTGAAGATGCCGCGAAAATCCACCGCCTCGAGCACGGTCTTGACCGAGTTGATCGCCTGGGCCATCTCCTGCTGCGGGACGCTGACCATGTAGGAGCTGTTGCCGAAATCCGGCGGATGCATGCGCAGCCGGCGGCGCGTGAAGATGCCGGCACACCGCCCCCCGGCGTCGATGAAGCCGTCCACCAGGTAATGCAGGGAGCCGGGCCCCGGGATGTACTCCTGCAGCAGCACCTGCAGGCCCGCCTCCTCGATCTCGCGCACCCGCTCGGCCGCCTCGGCGGGAGAAGCCACCTGGAAGGCCTTCACGCCGTAGCGGGCGAAGAAATGCTGCGAATCGTGCGGCTTGAGAAAGGCCCCGGCGAGCGCCGACTCGGGCAGCGACTCCAGTTCCGCCACCGAGCCCAGCGCACGGGTCAGGGGGTGCGGCGCACCCGTGGCCTCGAGCAGGCGACCGAACGCGGCCTTGTCGATCAGCTTGTCGATCGTCTCCGGCGTGGCCAGGCTGGCCGGAAACCGCTGCCGCATCTCGCCGTCCAGCGCCGCCGCCTCCAGCGTCCAGGCGTCCGAGCAGGGCATCAGCACCGCGGACGACAGCTCACAGGCCGACAGGTATTCCGCGAGGTTGGTCGGCACCAGGCCCTCGGCACCGAAGCGGATCGGGGCGGGCCGGTAAAGGCGGGAGTGGCGGTCGATCCCCGAGGTGGCAGGCAGCGAGTACACCTTGATTCCGGCGCGCCGGCAGGTCCGCATCACGCCCAGCGCGGTGATGCCGTTGCCGAGGATCAGGACGGGCGGCCTGGTACTCACCGTCCCGAGAACTCCGACACGGTTGCCCTGCTGGCACGCTTCCAGCTGTCCGGCGATCCGCAGCGTGGATTCAAGCTTGCCAGGTCCGTGTCTTGCCCCGGGTCTTCGCCGATATAAGTCTTTGATGTGATGTCGCGTTCCCCTGAAAAGGCCTGCTCCTTGACTTGTCGGTGATGCCGCGCCCGACGAGCGGCCCTGGGGCGGAATATAGCCGAGAACTGCTTGATTCCCTCACAGTTCTGGTCTTGTACGCCCGATTCAATCGGGTCGCTGTGAACCAGGTCGCAACCAGAGGCGTCGCCGACTGGTAGATAGACGCGAGTCATGAGCGTAGTGGGGCGCCGAAGGACCCAGTACATGGAGTTGCTGCCGGATTCTGGTGCCGTGGCCAGGACCGTGGTGGACCGCGTTGCCGCCCGATCTCGTCGCAGGGCGTTACTCCGATCGCCGTTCTACAGGACGTTTCCGTACTCTGCCCGCGTTTCCATTTTCGAGGTGGACCGCCGGGTATGCGCCTCGACCAAGCTCCGGATCCTGTTCAACGCAGTCGCCAACGCAGTTCAACATCGGGCCGTTCGACCGACATGATTCTCACGGTACGGAATCTGGCCAGAAACTTGCTCACTACTATGATGATCATTCGACGGAGATCGTGGCACGAATCTTTGCCAAGGATTTTCGCCCACTGGGATACTCGACAAACCGGTAGAATGGCCGCGGTTCACGGTTCCGGACCATCAGGAGTCCAATGAGCGATTCGCCAACGACTTGTGTCGTCATCAACAAGCAAGGAGCCTCACTGCGCCCGTCCGAGAGCTTCATTCGAGCTCATGTCGAGCGGCTCCCGGGCCGCGTGATCTCCGTGCTCGGGACACCGGGGGTCCGGCGCACGGGTCTGGCGTCAGGCACTTTCCTGCTGTCGCAGTCCCTGCCGGCCAGGGGGCTACGGTGGGTGGCTCGCAGAGCGGGGACGGCCACGATCGAGAGGCAGGATTGCCGGAGCCTTGTCCGGCTGTTTCGCCGACAAGCTGTGGAGGTCGTGCTCGCCGAGTACGGCCCGACCGCCGTGAGCATTCTGCCGGCATGCGAGGTCGCCGGGATCCCGCTGGTGACGCATTTTCACGGTTGGGACGCGTATGTACTGGCCACAGATCCGGAGCAGGCGCCCTTGTACCGACGAGTCTTCGAATACTCGGAGGCCATTGTCGCGGTGTCGCGCCACATGCGGTCACACCTGGTCGCCCTCGGCGCACGGGCCGACAAGGTCATCTGGAACCCCTGCGGAACTGACATCGGAGGGGCCCCTGCGCGACCCGACGAGGCCCCGCCGCTGTTCTTGAGCATTGGGCGGCCCGCGCCAAAGAAGGCCATCATGGTCAGCCTGTTGGCTTTTGCAAAGGTCCTCGCCGAGATTCCAGACGCCCGGCTTGAGTTGATCGGGGTCGACCAGGATGTGCCCATGCTTCAGGCTGCACGGGCCTTGCGCATCGAACACGCGATCTCGTTTCTCGGACCGATGCCGCACGCGGCAGTCCTCGAGCGCATTCGAGCCGCGCGGTGCTACCTGCACCCCTCCGTCACGGCGCCGGATGGGGATATGGAAGGCACGCCGGTGTCCGTTCTCGAAGCCATGGCCGCAGGCGTCCCCGTGGTGGCTACGCGGCATGGCGGGATTGGGGACTTGCTGGACCATACCTCGGCGGGTATTTTGGTCGACGAATTCGACGTTGAGGCAACCAGCAGAGCCATGCTCGAATATGGCTCTGACCCCCACCGGGCCGCTTCGGACGGCCTGACCGGTCGCGGACTCGTGGAGAAGTACTGGGCCCAGGATTTCAGCATCCGGCGCCTCGCGAGCGTCATCGAAGGCGCGAGGTCCAGAGACCAGGCTCGAATCGCCAGCCTCGCGTCACAGACCATCGGCGTCGATCCAGATCATGCATCCGCCCGGCGCTGATGATGTAGAGCCCGGCGCAGCTGGCGGCCATGCGCCAGACGTGAACGTCCACGTCGGGACCCACAAGACGGGCACGACGGCCCTCCAGGAATTTCTCGCGCTCAATGACGAGCTGCTCCTGGCGAAGTCCGGAATTCTTTACCCGAGAGCAGGTCGGAACCTCGTCAAGCACTACCATCATGCCTACTTTCGCACGCCGCTGACCGAGGAACGATGTATCGATCGGACTTTGCTTGGCGAGCTTTCTGAGGAAGCTGCCGCAAGGCGCGCAGCGCGCATCCTGCCTTCCTCCGAGTTCCTGTCTCGCCACACGATTGGCGAGGAGGAGCTTCGGCAGCTCCGCGCCGCGTTCCCCGGATCACGCTTCACCATCACGATTTACCTTCGGCGCCAGGACCGATTCCTCGAGTCCACCTATGCCGAACGAGTCCGGCGCGGACTGATCGCCGCTCCCGCCGGCCTTCCCGACACTGAATTGCAACTTGACTATTACGAGTTCGTCAGCAAGTTCGCCGATGTTTTCGGCCGCGAAAGCATCAACCTTCGGATCTACGAGCGCGCGTGCCGGGCCGGATTGCCCAGGGATTTCCTCGAGGCGCACGGAGTAGAGTGGAACTCGCGCTTTGTCGTTCCAGAGGTCCCTCGCAACGAGCGCCTTTCCTGGGCCTACCTGGCACTTTTGCGCCATGCCAACTCGTCCCCGGTAGCCCGCAGAATTGCAACGCATCCGTTCGCTCGCCGCGCGGCGCAGTTCCTTTATCGAGCGCTGCCGGCACTGATGGATCGCCCGCGACCACTGACTCCTGCCGCACGGCGAGACCTGCTGGCGATCCACGATGCGTCCAACAGGCGATTGGCCGAGCAGTTTCTTGGGAACTCGCAATTGTTTCCAGATAAATCCCGCTCGCTTGAGCCCGATGCCTGACAACGTTCAATCGCAGGCGCATGTGCGATCGAACGAAGGCGACCTGCAATGAATGTGGCCGTGAATACCGTTAAGCGTGGCCTCACTTACCTTTATCGGCGTGCCGATACGATATGTGTCGCCAGCTCACCGCGCTCAGGCAGCACTTGGTTAGCGGAGACGCTGGTGCGCCAGGGCCGCCTTGATTGGGTTGACGAACCCCTCCGGCTTAAGGGGCCAGGCGAAGCGCTCCGACACGCTGGATTCACGGCACGGACCTGCCTGATCGACGCAAGTCCCGACAGGGTTCAGATGGTCAGTCGGGTCATGGATCAGGTGGTGACTGGTCGCGTCGGACGGCTCGAAGTGGCACCGGCAATCCGGCGCCGACTCCTGCTCAAGTTCGTGCGCCTCAATCGCATGATGGCGTGGACAGTTGAGCGCTACCAACTAAAAAGAAATGTGCTATTGGTCCGTCACCCATGTGCAGTCATAGCGAGCAAACTTGCGATTGATCACCAGCACTCGAAATGGAGCCACGCGACGGGGCCCACGCCCGATGTCCCAAAGTACTTGCTGAAGAAAGTCAACAGCCTGTCGAACGGGCAACTGATCAGGACTCTCGCAATCAATTGGGCGATTGATCATCGAATTCCGCTTTACGATTTTCCACCGAATGACACCTTGCTGGTCTTCTACGAGGATCTGGTCAGTCACTTCGCACGAGAGTGGCATCGGGTGGCCAAACATTGCGGTGTCAGCGGCAATTTTGTCGAGAACCGACGGAGCTCTACCGCGTCAAGAGACTTCGATCCAGGATCGCAGATCTCTAAGTGGAAGAACATGCTAACTCCAGGCATGATCGATGAAGTATTGACGACGTGTCATGCCATTGGTGTGGACATCTACAATGAGGATGTGCTTCCGGGACACAGACCTGGGTGATGCACGCTGCAACGCCGGCGTGACCTGGCGGCTTCCTTTGGACCATACGATTCCGGACCCTGATCGCGTCGCGGCTATTGTCTGCGACTGCCGATGCCAAGGCTGGATGCAATTCTCCCGAGCAGTCCTTCGCGAGAACGATACCGTCCACGATTCGCATGTGGAAATGGTGCGCTCGGGATGTCTCGACCGAGGAAGCTGCACAGTGCGGGCCAGCCGTCGCCTGCAGACCAGTTGACCTTCAACAGTGATTCCGGCCGGCCCTGGAAGTACTCGACAACCTCCCTGTTGTGACGTCCGTATCGTTCCACGAGTTGCTGGTCGCTGACATCCGGAAAGGGCAGTCCGTACAGGAACGCTCGCCTTTCGTTCTCCTCGGTCGAGATTGACTTCTTCCTGTTGAGCATGTTCCTGTAACTTGTCAGCCAGCTGGACGAGTCCCTGACGGTGAGAACGAACTTGCTGCCGGGGAAACGTTGATCAAGCTCCTTGTACAGGAGGATCCACGGCCAATCCTCGAAGGACTCGCCTTCCTCAACGACCTGGAAGATCCGTTCCAGGCGGCCCGCCTTCAGATCAGCCACCAGATCCATGCGATGGCTTTGATGACGATAGCCGAGCGTCCTCAGGCAGACACCGAGGGTCGTCGTGCCGGTCTTCGCCCACCCTACGCCAAACACCTTGCTCACGGGTTCCGTCTCGACCTGTGACGCGTATCCATTACGCTCGCTTCAGAAGAGGACCAAAAGTTGATCTGGCCAGTCACTGTGCACCAGAGTGGTAGCAGGTGCCTAAACGCTGCGGAGTCGGTGGTAATTTTGTCGAGAACTTCCGAAGTTCTGCTGCGTCAAGAGACTTCGATCCAGGATCCAAAATCTGTAAGTGGAAGAACGTGCTACCGCCAGGCATAATCGATGTAGTATTGACGACGTGTCATGCCATTGGTGTGGACATCTACAATGAGGATGTAATGCCGGCACCTGGGCCTAGTTGACGCACGCTGCAACGCCGGTGACCTGCCTGCCGGTTGTCGAACGATTCAATTCTAGCGCAGATGGCCCTTGCCGGGAGGCGAGGAGCCATGATGAAGACGCGACTCAAAGAAGAACAGATGGTGACGATCCTGCGGCAGGCGGCCCAGGACTCGGTGGTCGAGGTCACTAAGCAGCACGGGGCCTCGGTGGGGACGACCTATGGCTGGCAACAGCGCTATGGCAAGCTTGAAGCGATCGACATCAAGCATCTGCGCCGCCTTAAGCGGGAGAACGCCCGGATGAAGAAGTTGCTGGCCGAGCGGGATCTTGAGCTCGAGGTGATGAGGGAGATCAGCCGAAACAAATTGTGAGCGCACAGGCGAGGCAGCGGCAGGTGGACGAGTTTGATGAGCGCTGTGCCTGTTTGTAAGCTTCGTATGACCAATGTTCGCCCGATGTTCCAACATGGATGCAACCATGCATTTGGTCGTTAATCGTGTGCCAAGTTTCCCCAGGCTCGCATGGGTGACCCGGGCCACATCGGGCGACGCGGTCGCAACCGTATATGCTGGAATGTGCGTCGAGACTGCTTCTGGTTGGTGCGCCGAAGGTGTCTGGGACACGGATTTCGAAGCAGCTGATTTCGATCTTACCTCTCTTATCTTTGGTTCCGGCGTGAGATGCAGAGGCCGAACTGCTGCGTTTGTGAGCTCGGGGACAATGCTGGAGCGTCTTTGGGTATACGAGCGAAACAAAACATTCTTTATCGGCAATTCATTGCCAGCTGTGCTTGCAGTTTCCGGAGCCAGATTGTCGCCATTGCAAGGTGATTATCCTGTACTGACGACAAACGCCATGAAGAAGTATCGAGAGTTACGGCTGCAACCAACCCCGGTCTCCGAGGGGCAGCTTTTCCACGTGTATTTTCATAACATCCTCTGGGATGGCACACAGTTAAGGGTTGTTCCCAAGCCGCACGATGCCCCACCGTTCGGACATTTTAAGGAGTACCGGGACTATCTTTACTCCAAGGCCCGGTCGATCGGAGCAAATGCTTCGAACAGCGCCCGCAGGCATGCAGTGAACCAACTTACGACTATCTCGTCCGGGTATGATTCTGCAGCTTCCGCGGTGATTGCGAGAGAGGCCGGGTGCCGCGTATCCGCCACCATCACGCACGCTCGGTCGGTTATTCCCCGTTCGGACTCCGGTGAGCCAATCGCAGAATGTCTCGGTCTTGCCTGCCGCGCGTACCCGAGAACCCGTCAAGATCCTTCAAGCGAGCTGTGGTTCTGGGCGCCGCTCGGTACTGCGCAGGATATCAATTTCTCTGTCCTTGAAACTCCGGAGCCAGTGTGCCTGCTTTACACCGGAGTATTCGGGGGAGAAGTCTGGACCACTATTAAGCACATGCACCCGGACAACATGAAATTTTCAGCCATCAATAGCGTCGGCATCGGAGAATACAGACTTTCAAAGGGAATCATTCATTGCCCCGTTCCGTTCTGGGGCCTCCACAGAGTCTCTGATTTGTGGACATTGACGTGGTCCGATGACATGGCTGCCTGGCGCGTTGGAACCAATTACGATCGCCCAATTCCCAGGCGGATACTGGAAGAGGTGGGTGTACCAAGAGCAATGTTTGGTCAAAAAAAGAGTGCGACACAGTACGAGGATAGCTTCCAATGGCCGTACTCTCCCAAGCTGCAGACTAGCTATTCAAACTATTTGCGTGCACTTGGCATTCGGCCACCTCTTGTGCCAGTGTGGCGTGTTTGGAACGCCTTGGATCGAAATATCGTCCTTCCGTTGGAGGAACGATTCAATCAGCGCTGGCTTCGGCGGCTTCGTGCAAAGTCCACCAAGAGTCGATTCCTGTTCCAATGGGCCAATCACATGCTGGCGGAGATCTACGCTGGTTCGCTGCATTGAGTCTAATTCTTCACGTAAGCTTCCCCGGCAAGTCGACTGAAGTTGGTCTCGCTCTGAGACAACTTGGAACTGGATTCCCGCCCCTTCTCGGGCCCCGGTCCCCTGATGGACTCGGATGGACTGACCCGGTCCCTCTGATGACGATAGCCAAGCATTTTCAGGCAGACACCGAGGGTCGTCGTGCCGGTCTTCGCCCACCCTACGCCAAACACCTTGCTCACGGGTTCCGTCTCGACCTGTGACGCGCAACCATTACGCTCGACCCAGCAGCGGGTCGAGAACGTCACGAAATTGCTGATTCATCGTCGTAAGGGAATAGCATCGCCGAACTTCCTCCGCGGCGGCCGCTCCGAGCATGGTCCGACGATGTGGCTGTTTCACCAGGTCGGCCAACAGCCTGGCGGCCGAATCGGCATCTCCATCCGGATAGACCAGGCCAGTCTCCTGATGGCGGATTGCCTGGCGCACCGTGGGGATGTCGGGCACGAGCACTGCAAGTGCGGCGCTCATGTACTCGACGATGGCGAGCGAGAAGGCCTCGCCCATCGCGGCATGCATCGCGATATCCGCCGAACACAGCAGATCCTGCACGTCGGCTCGTCGGCCCGCCAGGATGAAGCGGCCATCGAGCCCCGCCCGATGCACCAGGTCACTCAGTCTCTCCAGATCCGGGCCGTCACCACAGTGCACAAACGCCAGACGCTCGCATCCGAGATCGAACACGCACCTTCTGGCCACCTCGATGACGAAGTCCACGCGCTTGTAAGGATGAGCGCGCCCGACCGTCATGCAGATCTGAAGGTCCTGTGCAAGACCCAATGCGCGGTGTGCGTAGTGCCGGTCGCCCGAGCATTCGATTGGCGCAATGCCGTTCTGGACCACGGCGACCCGATCGGCGGGGATCCTGGCGTTATGAATGGCACGATCACGAATCATTGGGGACACGCAGATCTGCAGATCACATGCAGCCGGCCGGAACCGCCGCCATGCGGCTTTTGCGGCTCCCTTCAGACCACCAACTGATGGACGGTCGCCAGGCGTATGGTCGTGATTGACGATAATCCTGACTCCAGCCAGTCGAAGCGTGAGGTACGCGAGATTCGAAAAGCCGCGATCCGTAAAGTAGATACAGCGAACCCGATGAGACCGCACGAGCTCCAAGGATGCCATGAGCGCGCCCAGGCTGTTGCCCGGAAACGCCTGGGTGAGAACCTCAAATCCTGCTTCGCGAATCCTCTCCGGGATCGGTCCCTCAGCCGGATAGACGAGCAGCGGCTCCAGTCCGCGTCGCCGGCCAAGTTCCGCCAGCTCGACCCAGAAATTCTCCATCAACCACCATGCGAAGCCGACATCCGGACGATAGTTCGCCACACACAACAACGAGTCTCGCGAGCCCCGGATCAAGCCTTTTCTCCCGCCTGCACCGCCTCCGAGAGGGTCTCGAGAGTGGCCTGGCCGACGTTTCGCCAGTTGTAGGTCGTTTCGATGTCTGCACGTGCACGCAAACCCATGCGTGTCACGTGTGCCCGATCGGCCGCGAGAGCGAGGAGCCTGGAGCGAAGATCAACGGGCGAGTTGTCAAACAACTCCCCGTTCCTGCCAGGCTGAATGATCTCCGTCAGCTGACCGACGCGTGATGCCACCACTGCGCGCCCGCACGCCATGTAGTCGAAGACTTTCATGGGCGAGAAATACGTGCCCCACGGCGACCACCAGAAATCCGGCAGCAGGGCGAGCGCGACGTCGCAGGCACGGATATAGTCCCCCACCTTGTCATGCGGAACGGACTGGAAAACCGTCGTGTTCGGCTGGCGAAAGTCGTGCGCTGCGACTTGATTGAACAGCAGCACGAAGCTGATCGGGTCGCCGTGACGCGCGCACAGATCGATGGTCTCCCTGACGATCCCAAGCCCCTGCCAGGGATAGATCGGTGAGCCGGCATACAGCACCTTCAGCTTCCCGCCATGGTCCCCGGGCAGTTCTGCCTTGGGTCCGATCGGCTGGTGTGTGCCGGGATCGGCAGCATTGGGCACGACTCGTGCGTCCTTGATGCCGAGTGCCTCGGTCGCGTAACGGGCCACACTGCGCGACACGCAGGTGGCGGCGAAGACTTTCGTCGCCAACCTCCTTCGCAAGGCATCTTCCCTGGCAATGCCCGACGACTGGCGCCACGCATGGAGACGCCTCTTGGCACGCTCGAACAAGGCGGGCCAGCGGCTGCGGCCTCCGCCGAGCCACGAGAACGCCAGGATCTCGTCGGCCGGAGAATTGATCTCCCAGACCATCGGCCTGGATGTCCGCTCGAGCAACTCCACCAGCAAGCTGTCATCGCCGATCCTGTTGCCGTCGATGCGTACGTACAGCACGTCTGCCTCAGCCTGCAGGTCCAGTCCGCCGGATGCGTCACGAGGCAATGCCCGGACGCCTGGTACGCTGTGGTCGCCCCAGGTCAGCACTTCGTGCCCCGCGGACTGGAACTGGCGGATGACCTGCAAGGCATGCAGGTGGTTGCCACCTCTGGGCGGAAACGCCTTGAAACGGTATATCGATGCAATCTTCACTCGCGCGCAATCTCCGAGCCGCTTCGTCCACTGGTCATCCTGCGCCGGGACCTGCGCTGGCTGCATGCAAGGAACTCCGCAGGATGTTCTCCGTGTCTCGCACCTGTCGTCGCAAGCCGTTCAGGCCGACGGCAAACTTCTCCAGAATGGCAGAACCCCCATCGAGCAGAAGCGACATTCTGGAGATGAGCTCATCGCTGTCTGCGGTATCGATGGAAGTTACCAGCTCGCCCAGCCCGAATGACGTGAACAACTCCGCAGTCTTGAACTCATATGCAATGGGCAGGACCGGCGTTCGCGCACACCATGCCAGGATCGCGACGTGCATTCTTGTCGCGACCACCACATCGAAGGCACGCAGTGAATCCAGCAGCTCCTGAGGACCGCGAAACTCTCGGTCGAGCCTTACCCGGGCTGCGACCTCCGCATCGAGTCGCTCAACGACTCCTAGCGCGGTCGACGCATCGTCAGTCCAGTATTCGGGTATCCCCTGGCAGGAGGACATGAATGTTACATGGGCCCCGCGTTCGCGCACCAACCAGGATACCAGCCCGGCAACACCATTCAGGTAACGCTCAAGACCGCCTGCCGCGGTGCCCTTCTCGAAATGCTGCCACTCGCGCACCGATACGGCCACACGCAGTCCTGCGGCATCGAACGGTCTTGCCGTGGGACTGGCCTCGCCATCTGCCATCGCGAACGCTGCATCGGGAAGCACCTCGATGTGCCCTGCCTGGATACCAAGCTGCTGGACGTGATGGAGGGAGCGGCCATCGCGAACCAGCACGAACCGGCTTGCCGAGAGAACTGTCGCGAATCGTGCCGCCAAACGCGATCCGACGAACGGGCCCATGGATTGCGGCATGAAGCCCAGCGGCTTGTCCAGCGCCAACGTGAATTCGTAATCCCGCAGGGGCGTCTCCATGTTGTAGGCAGGCACGAGGTAGGTGCCGCCGCTCGCCAGGACCAGGTCCGCGGAGAGGTACTCCTGGATCACGCCGCCCTCGATTCGCGAGCTGAACAGGCGTGCAAGCCGGCCAAGGTTGTGAGTCATCAGCCAGGCAGCCAGGCGCAATCGCAGGAAATCGATCGATCGCAGGCGATGCTCGTAGCCGTGGCGAGAGATCCACCGGCCCAGCGGGCCGCGCTGCCGCGTGCCGAACAGAGCCGGCACGAACCTCGCCCAGGGATAGAGCCGCTGCGCGATGGATGCCTGGCGGTCCACCGCGGTGATCTCGACGTCCGGACCGAATGCCCGTCGCAGCAGGCGCATCGTGCCCAGCAGGATGGCGGCATCGCCGGGATTGAGCGCGACGATGGTCGTGATCAGGACTTTCAACGCCGGCGGGCATCCGGATCATAGCCAAACCGGGCCATGGAGGCGCCGCAGATCCCGCGTATCACGGCCAGCTCGCTCGGGCCAAAGAAATCCTCCCATCTGGCATTCCGGTCGCCTGGCGGCTGGAACGGCCGGTCGACATGCTCGGCGACGGAATTGACGGGCTCCAGCCCCACCTTGCGGCACAGCTCGGCGATGACCGCCTCCTTGTCCAGCATGAAGTCCTCATAGCGGGACACGATGAGGTCCGGATCCGCACTGCTCGCGATATCCGCCATCCGTGCCCAGCGCAGTGCAAGATTCTCGATGGGATTCGACCCGCCCAGGTCGGGCGTCCTGCCCTCCAGCACCCTCCTCCAGGTCGCCCCGACGCTTTCGGGCAGATCGCCCAGGAGGGTTGCCCTGCCCGGCAGGCCGAGCCGGTTCAGGACGGAGCGGATGTTGTCCCGCGGGTCACGCACCGTGAACACCCAGGAGGCGTCC
Source organism: uncultured Ectothiorhodospiraceae bacterium (assembly GCA_964582505.1). Lineage (GTDB taxonomy): Bacteria > Pseudomonadota > Gammaproteobacteria > Steroidobacterales > XN24 > XN24. The sequence continues at coordinate 13,290 of CAZOSZ010000035.1, forward strand.
GGAAACCGCGCCTGCAGCGGCCCGTGAAAGAACACGAAATTCGGATCCTTGACCAGCGCGCCGCGGAATACCTCAGGAAACCGGTCCATCAGTTCGGTGATGGCGAGAGATCCCTTGTAGAGCTCGTCACGGTACCTGATCCCGCGCACGTCCAGGCGGTGCAGCGGATCGTTGACCGCGGGCTGGCCGGAGGCCAGGCCCATCAGCTTCACGATGGCGGTCGTGCCCGATTTCGGCATCCCGGTGACGAACACCGTCGGGTCGACGGGACCCCTCAGCCTGTTCAACAGCCGATCGAGCCAGCCTGGCACGTTGCTAGGCAATTCCTGCCACCCTCCCCTGGTCCCGAGACAGTGCAGCCAGTTCGCTGCCGATCTCCTCCAGGTCCGCTGCCGTCACCCCGGAGTGCGCCGGCAGGGTCAGCAGCCGGGACGCAAACTCGCGGGCATTCGTGATGCCGCCCGGCATGGCCAAAGTCGGCATGCCCTCGATATCCGGTAGCGCCTGCCGGTAGAGCGCCGACGCGCCCAGCCCGCGGCGCTCGAGTCGGCGCCAGGCGTGGTCCCGCTCTGCCTCGTTGTGCATCAGCAGCGGGTAACGCAACAGCGGTGCCCGGCCATCCCAGCCCAGCATCCCGGGAAGATCCCTGTACCCGGCGCGATCGAGCATCCCGCGGATCTGCAACTGGATGTCGGTCACGGGCGGCCGCCAGCCAGCCAGGATACGCTCGACCCGGCGCCCCGCCGCCGGCGGCATGGCATGCGGGGCGCGCAACGGGCGGAAGCGCGTCTCGCCGACATGCAGGCCGGGAACCTTGCGCACCAGCGCATAGCCCGGCCGGGACATTGCAGCGTTCTGCAACAGCGCGAACGCCGTCCACCCCGTCTCCGAGTACCCGCCCTGGGGGAGCGAACTCAGTTGCCGCTCCACGACGCCGGGATCGGACGCCGGATACAACAGTGCGCCGCCTCCGGCCGGCACCGGCTTGCCGCGGCCGAAACTCAATACGACCAGCTCGGCCGCCGGCTTGAACGCCGGAGAAGCCGGACCGAGCTGCGCGCTGTCCTCGATCAGCGCGATGCCGGCGTTACGGCAGGCCGCGGCCAACGATTCCAGGGGGTGTGGCAGCCCGAGGAAATGGGGCGCCACGACCGCCACCGTGGTCTCGTCCAGGCACCCCGGCAGGCGATCCTCGTCGAGCCACGGCGTGCCGGGCCGGGTATCGACGAGCACGGCGCGCAGACCCGCCCACGCCGCCGCAGCGATCACATCGGGACAGGTATAGCCCGGCAACAGGACCGAAGGCGACGCGCGCCCGGAACGCGCGGCCACCGCACGCAACGCAACACCCAGCGCCGTCGTGCCCGAGTCCAGCCAGGCGACCGAGTAGCCCGGCGGCCATGCAAACCTCGGGGACCTGCCTGGCCTGAGCGGCAATTGCTCACCAACCGGCCTGACGTGGCCAATGCTCATCGCGGCGATGGCTCCCACTGGACCACCCTTCGACCCAGCATGAAGTCGATGAAGGCAACGGCCAGAGCGAGGTTCGAGAGCACGAAGTAGTAGAGGATTCGCACCGGCGCGAGGCGGCGGAATGGCGGGAACAAGGCGGCGATGATCGCCGTGGCGTAGCCCGCGAGCTGCATGCCCAGCAGCACTGGATAGGGGCCACCTTGAGGGAGCAGCGCAAGGTTGAGGAGCAACGCGGCGAGCATGAACCAAGGTGCAGCCCAGCGAAGCAGCTTGTGGCTCCACGCCTGGAACGCGAACCAGCCATAACGCCGGACGTTGAGCACCTCCGTTGCCGACGCGAGCCCGGCCATGCCGCGAATCGCCGTACGTCGCTTGCGGGCAAACTCGGCACTGTCCTGCTGCAGGTCCGGATACAGGCCGTGCACGTCCGGCAAGGTCACGGCGCGAAGGCCCCGGCGCGCGCAACGAAGCGCCACGACCAGGTCGCTGGGCACGTCGGTCGGCCACTCGTCGCACAGCTCACGGCGCACGCCGAACAGCGAGCCGGACAAACCGACCAGTCCGCCGCGGCGCGACTCGAGCCGTCGCAGCCACATCTCGTAGCGGACATAGAGGCCCTCACCGGCCGGCCGGCCATCGGCCGCAATGAACCGGTCCTCGCTCGAGACCGCACCGACTCCGGGCCGCGCCAGTCCCGCGACCATCCCGCGCAGCCCCGCGCCTCCAATCCGGGTCGCCACGTCCGTGAAGACGATGAAGCGACCGGTCGCGGCCTGGATGGCCCGGGCCTGTGCCGCCTCCTTGCCAAGGCGCTGCTGCAGCTCGATGCAGTCCACTCCGGACGCGGCATATCCGCGTGCAACCCGAGCGGTGCCATCCGTTGAGCCATCGGAGACGACCAGCACCTGCAATCTGTCACGCGGATAGTCCTGCTCCAGCAGGTCATCGAGCTTCGCCGCGAGCCGTGCCTCCTCGTTTCGCGCGGCGATGATGATGCTCAATGGGGGCAGAACGTCGGGCGACTCCTGTCTGCCTGCTGCCTGCCCGGGTCTTGCAGACCCGCCCGTCAACGCCAGCAATGCCGGGTACAGCAGGTAGCTGTACAGCGAGCCGACGACGCAGGTCCAGAAAGCGATTTCGAGCACCTCGCCTGCCCCCTATGCCGGGCTGCCTGCGGCGCCACCTGGCGCCCGGCTTGCAGCAACCGGCTCGCCGCTCTGTCCGGCATAGCCTTTCGCCGCCAGGGCGGGACCGATGACGCCCTCCACCATCTCCAGTTCCTCGCGGGTCATCTCGGCCCGCAACAGCGGGCTCAGGTCCTCGAGGCGGGCTGCGGGTTGCACGGCACCCTGCAACGGGACCTCAAGGAACTCGCCAATCCGACTCACAGTGCCCTCGGGCTGGTGCCACCAGTCCTCGTATCGCAGCTCGAGGACCTTGCCGGGCAGCCTCCGCCCCACCTCGTCCATGCGATCGATCGTCCATGCCCAGTAGCCTGCCATGCGCTCGAGAACCGAGCGGAAATCCAGCGGACAGCCCTGTGCCAGGTACTTGCCCGGCGCACGCAACATCCGGCTCCACTCCAGCCGCGCAGTGAGGTAGCTCGACAGGCGGCCGTCGCGAACGACATGCACGAACCGGGCATCGGGGAACCGCTCGAGCAGCTCCGGTGCGAGCGCCGCGAGCATGCCGCTGTCGTGGACCAGCCTGCGCCCGCCGTTGAGCCACTGGTAGGCGCCAAGTTGAGCCCTTGCCCGAAGAAATCCGTCGCGCCGGCTCGCCAGGACGGACTGCAGGAACGCATCCGGGTTGCTCCAGATCGGACCGACCGGGACATCGGAGCTGATCCAGGGGTAGTAGCCTGGAAACCACAACTCGCCGTTGCCCTCGTCGGGATAGACCAGGAGTCCGCTTTCCTGCGCCAGCCGTTTGACGAGCCTGGACTTGCCGCAGTTGTTGAAGCCCACGACGAACACCGGATCGGCAAGCTGGTCGGCAGAGAAGGATGGCAGGCCACGCGCAAGTCGCCGGGCCAGTCCCTGGGTGATTCGCGTTCGGCTCGCCCCCGGCTGGATGGCAGCCATCAAGGGCCCTTGGCGCGCCGCGCATGAACTGTTGCCTCCGGCACGATGCCGTTTGCCGAAGCAGCCTGCCGTAATCGCCCACGCACGCGGCGAACTGGGCCGAGGTCGCGGCGGCAGGATTCGTGAAGGGCCACGGTCAGCGTAAGGT
>CAZOSZ010000036.1:0-9033 GCA_964582505.1 uncultured Ectothiorhodospiraceae bacterium
CCTCGCAGGGCGTCGCGGATCGCGCGATGGCGGGCGATGGCGCGCGCCAGCTCGGGGTCGGTCGCGGCAGCCGCCTCGATCGAGGCGCGCGTCCCGGCGTCCAGCTCGCCGTCGGCGTAGGCCATCAGTGTTTCGTCGGAATACTTCATCATTCGGCTCCCTGGCCTTCTGCCAGCATGTCCTGCAGCGCGGCCCGGCCCCGCGCCAGCCGGCTGGTCAGCGTGCCGATCGGGATTTCGAGCAACTCGGAGGCCTCGCGATACGACAGGCCCTCGACCAGCACCAGCGCGACCGCGATCTTCTGTTCCTCCGGCAGGCGGGCCACGGCCTCCTGGATCTCCAGCACCTCGACCATCGCCTGCATCGGCGTCTCCCCGACCTGCTCGCCGGCTTCCTCGGGTGCAAACAGCGCGTTGCGCCGCCGGCGCGCGCGAATCTCGTCGATCCAGGCGTTCTTCATGATCCCGAACATCCAGTGATCGAGCCTTGATCCCGGCTGCCACTGTCCGGTGCGGCGCAGCGCCCGCTCGATCGAAAGTTGTACGAGATCGTCCGCATCATGAGCATTCCTGGTCAGCACCCGTGCGAACCGGCGCAGCCGCGGCAGCAGTTCGACGAGCCCGTCCCGTATCGGGTCCACTGGATTATTCACGCGCCCTCGGACGTAATAACGAGCATGAGAGGCATTTTCTTCCATTGTCGCGGCAAATCCAGCCGTACGGCCGGGGCGGCAGTGATGCTCGGCTTGCTTGCGGGCTGTGGACCGGCGTTCGGCCAGGTCAGCGTGCCGGCGCTGCCTGAGGTGCCCGGGGTCGATGGGATCCTGCGCGAGCTCGAGCAGGAGGCCGATCGGCTGCCGGTGGAATCCACGCGCAGCTTGCGCGAGGCGCGGCGGCGGCTGGTGAACGAGCTGCTGCGGCGTCATCGCAGCGAACTGGAGCGTGGCCCGCGGGGCGAGGCCATCGTGCGCGGCGAGGTGACGGCCTTTTCTCCTTCGGAGTCCGGACTGGCGGCGGCGCGGCGCGCGGGGTTTTCGGTCGTCCGGGATGTGTCGCTCGATGCGCTGGGCGCGCGCGTCGTGGTGATGCGGGCGCCGGCCGGTGAGTCCACGCGCAGGGCTCTGCGGCGACTTGCTGCGCTGGATCCGGACGGCACCTATGACTTCAACCACCTCTATCTGCCGGGAGGCGTGGCGGCGGTGACTGATGTGGCCGGCGGGGAAGCGGAGCGCGTTGCAAGTGACGTTGCGGCGTCCGGGGTGCGGATCGGGCTGGTGGATGGCGGAATCGCACTCGATCACCCGGCGCTGGCGGGGGCCACGATTCAATCGCATGGCTGCGAGGGCTCTCAGGTGGCCAGCGCGCACGGTACCGCCGTCGCCTCGTTGCTGGTCGGCGCCGCCGGGTCGTTTCGCGGCGCTGCGCCGGGTGGAACCCTCTATGCGGCGGACGTCTATTGCGGCCGCGCGACGGGCGGTGCGGTCGATGCCTTTGCCGAAGCATTGGCCTGGCTCGCCGGAGAGGGCGTGGCGGTGATCAACACGAGCATTGTCGGGCCGCCGAACCGGATCCTGGAGGGAGTCGTGCGGGCACTGTCGGACCGGGGCCACGTGATCGTGGCTGCAGTGGGCAATGACGGGCCGGCAGCGCGGCCGTTGTACCCGGCTGCCTATGCGGGAGCCGTAGGCGTGACTGGCGTGAATGCCAGGCGGCGCGTCCTGCCCGAGGCGGGTCGGGGCGCCCACGTGGACTTCGCGGCGCCCGGCGCCGAGATGCTGGCGGCCGGGATCGGGGATCCGTACGCGGAAGTGCGGGGCACGTCGTTCGCGGCCCCGCTGGTCGCGGGACTGCTTGCGGGCATGCTGGATCGGCCCGACCCGGAGGAGGCGCAAGCGGCAATTGCCGGCCTCGCGGGCTCGGCCGTCGACCTCGGCCGCCGCGGTCGCGACGACGTCTTCGGCCATGGGCTGGTCGCCGAGAATCTTCGTAGCGCACCCTGAAGGTCCGCCCGCCTTAGAACGACGATTTTGGCCCTGAATCGCGCTTCTAAGGCGCTCAAAGGCGCGGATTTTGGGTTTTTTCATCCAAATTTCAATAGCTTGTCACGGTCCGACCCGGGAGAGGGAATAAAACCGGGGGCTGGGTCGTTATGGCTTCCTGAAGGCCGCCGATTTCCCGGCGGCCACAGAGGAGAAGCAACATGAACGGCAAACATGCATCCCTGAGCCTGGCGATCGCCCTGGTGCTCGGAGTCGGCGTCCCGCTGCAGGCCAGTGCGCTGGGTGGCGCGGTCGGCGGAAGTGTGGGCGGAATTGCCGAGGGGACGCTTGGGAGTGCCGCGCAGGGGCGCCTTGAGAGCATGACTGAAGGCCGCCTCGATGCGGCTTTCCCCTCGCCGCGCGAACCCGCCAGCCGCATCAGGCGCGGCGCGAACAACGCTCGCGAGGGGGCCGGCGAAGTCCGCGATGAAACCCGGGCCCTGGCGGGTGAGACCCGCGACGAGACCCAGGCCAAGGCCGACATGGCCCACCAGAAGGGCAGCCTGCTGGCCGACGGCGCGGTGAGTCGCGCGACAAGTGTCGGTGGACGCGTTTCCGACCGCGTCGAGGACGCCAAACCCGAGCCGCAGCACGCGCAAGTCCCCGCCGATGCGACATTCGGCCTCGGGGCGGCGACCGACACCGACGCCGAAGCCGAAGCGGATCGCTCAGGCGCCCGTACCCGCGCGAGCGGTTCCTCGTCCGCCGGCACAAGCGGCGGCCTGTCCGGCACGACGGCGGCATCGGCCGAGTCGTCCACCCACTTCGAAGCCGAGGCCGACAGCCGGGTCGGACCACAGTAGCATATTGAAAAGATAGACTTTTCGTGCCGATTCTTGGGCCAAGAGAGCGTTAGAGGCGCGATTTTGGCCCGGAATCGGCCCTCTAACGATACGCCGGCCGGATGTATCGGTGCGGACCGCCCTTAGAAGGCCGATTTTGCCCCGGAATCCTGCTTCTAAGATCGAAATACGGCCGTTTTTCGATCTCTTTATTAGACTTTTCACCTAGTTACCACGGTCCGACCCGGGGGCTCCGCTGGCCGCCGAATTCGAGCCCGGCGGCTCACTGCAACTCGCCGCCGGTGCGGATTGGGCCAGCAATCGTCACGCCTCCAACCAGCTCATGGGCACGGCCGCCTTCAGTTACCGCAGCGTGCCCCGCGAGGACAACGCCGAGTTCACCGATATAGGCGCGTTTCTCGAGCTGGAACGCCCGCTGGGGGCCCGTTCGCGCATCAACGCAGGGGTGCGCAGCGATCACCGCAGATCGAAAGCCCTCGACGGCATCAACTTCGGCGGTGCCGCACCGGGAGACAGCCGCACCACCACCCAGCAGAGTGGCTTCGTCCGTATCAGTCATGTCCTCGACGATCGACCGGTGACGCTGTATGCGGGGCTCGGCCGCGCCGAGCGCGCGCCGGATTTCTGGGAATTGCGCCGCGTGTTCGCGCTGGACACCGAGAAGCTCACCCAGCTCGACGTGGGCGCAGGCCTGCGAACCTGGCGCGTGACCGCCAACCTTGCAGCCTTCGCCGGTCGCCTCGACGACTACATCCTGATTGTCCGTCCCGGTCTTGAGGCCAGCGAGGCTCGCAACATCGAGGCGGAGACCTGGGGCGCGGAGGCCGACCTGACGTTTCGACTGACCTCGACACTGAGCGCCACTGCCACCGGCGCGTGGGTGCGCAGCCGCAACGAAACCGACGGCGCGCCGCTCGCCCAGACTCCGCCGCTGGAGGCCACGCTCAGCCTCGACCACGACGCGAAGCGCCACTTCGGCGGCGTGCTGTTCCGCGCGGTCGCGCGCCACGACCGGGTTCACCCCGGCTACGGCACGATCTACAGCCTGGACACGGACGAGACGCCCGGTTTTGCCACGGTCTCGGCCTACGGCGGCCTGCGGCTCGGCAGCCGGCTGACGGTCACCGCCGGGGTGGACAACCTGCTCGATCGGGCCTACGCGGAACACATCCAGCGCGGCAGTGCCGAGCTCGGCGCAGGCTTGCGCAGAATCTTTGAACCAGGCCGGACAATCTGGCTCAGGCTTGCGACGGAGCTCTGAGAGCCTGGCCTGACGCGGGAACTTGCCCGTGGAGGGCGCTACACTGGCGTCCTCCACGGAGCCCGACCCGACGATGAATGCAAGCCGCAGAGAGTTCCTTGAAGGCATGGGGCTTGCAGTGCTCGCCCTGTTTCTCAGTGGCATGTTGCTCTTCGCCGGCCTGGTCGGCTTGCGGAACGCGGATTACGTCCGCGCCGTGGCATTCGGCGTCCCGGGTCTGATCGCCCTCTACTGGAGCATTCGTTTCGCCCGGGCTCAGTTCGCTACGTACGATGCGCAAGGAAGCAGCGAAAAGCGCGAGTAATGTCCGGGGCGCGTTCTGCCTGGCCCACGCTGCCGGCGCTTGCTTGAACCCTTCGAGGGCCCGGCCAGCGGGAAATTCGTTGATCTGGAGCGGGTGATGGGAATCGAACCCACGTTCGTAGCTTGGGAAGCTACTGTTCTGCCATTGAACTACACCCGCGCGGAGCAAAGATTCTATTGGCGTTGCCATGCAACCCGCAAGCCGGAACGGCCAGACAAGCGGCCGTATTCACGGCGATCGTCGCCATCGTTTTGAACACGGCAGGCGTTCGCTAGGTCTCGGCCCAGTGGCGCTGCAGGTTGAACTGGACCGACTGCAGCCGCGAGAAGTTCTCGTAGGACATGTTGTGCCCCTCGAGCGCGGCGACCTCGTTCAGCTCATAGAGCAGGTTGCGCTTCGCGACATCGGCGATCTGGCTATGGATGAAGGTGATTGCGACGAGCCTTTGGCCACTCTCGATCTTCTCGACCTCGTGAAGTGACGTCGAGGGATAGACGATTGCAGAACCGGCCGGACCCTTGAAACGCAGGGTCGCGCTGCCGAGCAGGATGCGCAACGCACCGCCCTCATAGCTTTCGGGCTCGTTGAGAAAGATCGTGCAGCTGAGATCGGAGCGCAGGAGCTCGTTGCCGATCTGCATCGTCGCGCTGTCGGGGTGAAGACCGTAGTGCATTCCAGGCTCGTAGCGCGTGATCAGCGGCGGCGCGATACGCTTGGGGAATGCGAAGTTGCGGAAATCTTCACTGCCGTACAGCGCCTTGGCGAGGATCTGTGCCGAGGCCTGGTAGGCCCGCTGATCGTTCAGGTGGAGGTTGTTCTTGACCTTGGAGTACGGATTGCTGATCCGCCCGTCGACGAACTGGGCGGACTGGGCGATCTGTCGAACTGCGGCGAGTTCCTCGTCGCTGAGGAGATTGTCCAGTTGCTTGAACATCGCCTGATGCCTTTGCGTGTGTCAGGGTTTCGGCGATTATACCGGCCTGCTGACCGGCACTGTTCAGCCAGTCAGCGGCTTGCAGATTTGCACGGCTTCGGCCTGGCGGGCACGTGCCGCCCGGGATGACTTCGACAGCCAGGCCGGCTAGAAACGGTAGTTCAGTCCAAGCTGGATCACCGGCCAGTACTTGAAGTCGCTGACTTCCTGTCGCAGGCGCTCCTGCTCCCTAGTCAGGTCCCTCGTGAAATCGCTCTCCGGGTCATCGAGGTCGATGTCCGTGAACGTCGCGCCGCCATCGGTACTGTAGCGGCCCGTCGCGTCGATCCGGGCGTCAGGAGAACCGGTGAACATGACGCCGGCATCGAAGGAGAAGCTGATCCGGCCTTGCGCGCCGATCGGATTCCCCCAGCCGAGTCCCAGATACGGGGCGAACCGGCGCCAGTCGAACTCGCCGTCGAGCCTTCCATCGATCAGATAGTCCACATCATTGATCGTAAAGGTGTCGTCGGTCGTGCCGACCCCCTTGAACTTGTTGCCGTTGGTCAGCGCACCAATCGTCGCGCGAAATCCTCCGCCGCCGGGCAGCCAGTCGAGCAGCAAGCCCGCGCTGCGCAGTTTCAGCTCGCCGTCGTAGCGGATCTCGTTCTCGGTCCGGTCGTCACTGTAATCGAGCGTGCCGAGCACGCCCCTGAGGTTCAAGTGGCTTGTAATACCCACGGTGGCGTCAATGCCGATGCCGCGAGTGCCGATGTTTGCGCCCATCGCGTATCCATCGGCCATGACGGGCGCCGCGGCCAGGGTTGCCGAAGCGATCGCGAAAAATGCCAGGGGATATCTCATTTGCGTTTCTCCACGACAATCCCCCTCACAGGAAAGGCTTCGCGCGCTGCAGCAGCTCCTCCAGCCCCGGTTCTTTCGGATCGAAGGGCTTGCCGGGATGGATGATGGCCAGCTGGCAGCTTTCGGCCGCCTCGATCATTTCCCGGTAAGTGCCCGCGGTGATGTCCTTGATGTAGGCCTGCTTGTTGTCGTCATAGGCGAACATGCGGTCGTTGATCTGCGTGCACTCGTTGCATGACGAGCAGCGGATGGTCTCGATCCAGGCTTCGTCCGGCGAGCGCTCGGCTGCCTCCTCCTGGACTGCCGCAGGCTCGGCGGCCGGCGGCGATGCTGTCTCGGCCACGGCAGCCACGCCCGGCGCCCTGGCCGCGTCCGGCATGGCGCCGGTTTCCTGGCGCCGTTGTTCTTCCCACGTGGCCCGCTCGCGGGCCAGCAGGCGCTCTGCATGCGGGCTGCGCAGGCCGCCGAGCTCCTGCAGCCGGCGCCAGTTCTCGAGACAGCGCCGGGCGGCCTGCACCAGCCGCTCGTCGACCACCAGCCTTTGCAACACGTTGTCCCCGTCCACCGCCGGCAGGTAGGGCACCTGGTCTCCAGCGTCCTCAGGGGGGCGGGTCAGCCACTCGGACACCGGCACCATCTGTCCGTTCCAGTCGGCGTGCGGCACGCGCGCGAAGTGATGCGCATAGCGGCGATCGGCCACCATGAAGTCGGCCAGCGTAAATGCCTGCTCCTCGGCGACGCGCTGCAGCGCGCCGTCCGCGTATTCGAGCCTTGCCACGGGCCAGTCCTGGTCCGGTTGCGGGTTGCCGTCCAGCGAGAAACGCGCGGTCAGGTCAGCGCCGGCCGTCGGGTCGTAGCTGAACGCCGGGAACGCCCGTGACTGCGTCGCCGCGGCACTCGCGAGGTAGCGTGGCAGCTCGCCCGGGCTAGCGGCGCCCCCCGAGTAGACACAGAACAGCGCCGGCGCCGCAACCGACATGCCCCTGCGGACGGCCGCCTGCAGCTGCAGCAGGTTGGAACTGGTGGACTGCAGCACGAAAACGTCGTTCAAGCCGACGGCCAGACTGGCCAGCTGGGTGCTGCGCACGCCGAACGCGAATTGTCCCTGGCCGACGGATGATTCTTCGAGGATGTCGTCTGTCTCCACCAGCACCTTGACGGGGATTCCGGACGACAACAACTGCATCAGGTTGGCGTCGGCCGTGGCATCCGCGGGCCGGCCGCGCAGGCGGACCAGGTAGGCCGGGAAGATTTCCAGGTCCTCGGGCGAGAGTGAGTCTTCGCTGAAGGCGTCGAAAAACACGTCGTGCTTCGCTTCATCGTAGCGGCCATCGCCCTCGAGCTCGGCCACCGACATCGCCTTCACGAGCTGCGCCATCTCCGGCAGGCGCTCCCGGAACGCCTGTAGCACGGCGCGGCAGGAATCCATCTCGAACTTATAAGGTGCTTCACCGGCGGCGATCGCCGCGGGGAAAAAGCGCTGCGAGCGCAACACCGACAGGGCCCATTCGATGCGCTTGCGGCGCGCCGCGCCCAGCCGGCTGGCAGACGCGCCAGCGCTGAGCAGCCGCGCCATGACCTCGAAGTCGAACAGCCCCTGCTGACCGGTCCCCATCGAAGCCTTGAGGGCCTCCGGCCGACGACCGGCCTCCGAGCCGACAAAGTCGGCGCGCAGGATGTCGTTGAGGCGGACGATCAGTCCGTTGATGTCCTCGCGGACGCGTCCGAGCTTCTCCCGCTGCACCACCCGCCAGATGTGGGTGAAGAACTTCCCGGGCAGCTCGTCGTCGCAGTTCACGACTTCGCCGTCGACTGCGATCGCCTTTCCAGCCTGGGCGAGGGCCTGTTGCAGCGCCTCGTCGTCCTCTCCGGCCAGCCGGGCCACGGCCTGCTCCCATAGTTCCGACAGCCGGCCGGCGGCGCCCTCGGATGAAGCGCGACGGATCTCCCGCTCGACGCGGAGCAGGTGCTTGCGCGGCGCCTCGCCTTCCGGTCCTGGCGGGGCGGTCTCGCGCGCCAGTTCGTTGACGATGCTGCTCAGCGAATGCGCGCACGGCCCGCTGTTGGCCGGTTCCATCAGCACCAGCGGGAAGTCGTGACGCAGTCGCGCCAGTTCGCGGTAACGCGCCATCAGCGCCGGGCGCAGCCCGAGACTGTCGATCGCCTCGAGCGGCGCGGCAGGAGCGTGGCCGGTGAGGTGGAACACCCTCTGAGCTTGTAGCGTTGCGTCCATCCTGGCTCTGGCGTCTGTCAGCTGGCGGGTCGATGCCGTCGCCGCTATGCGGCCGGCTGCTGGCCATCTGGCCAGACCGTGAACTTGTCGAACTCCGTCTCGAGTCCGACCCGCACCATCTCCGGCGTGCGCTGCCTGCCGGCCTTGCGGATTTCCTCGTAACGGGGGACGTCGGGGTTGCGGTAGAGGATGCCGACCGGCACGGGATCCAGCCCGGAGGCGATCTCCCGGGCGCGGTCGATGTCCGCAGGATCGTGCTGCAGCTGGTTGCGGTACAGCCGGCCGATCGCCGCGCTGGGCCGGATGCCGTTTTCGTGGGTCAGCAGCAGCGTCCTGTGCGTGTCGTTGAGCCAGGCCTCGAACTCCCCGGGCATGAACTCGGGACAGCGCTGGATCACCCGGACAAAAGAGAAGCCCTTGTGATGAAAAGCCGCGGAGACGATGTCGTAGAGCACCTCGGGAATCCAGTCGACCGCCTGGGCGACGAAGGAGACGTTCTGCACGCCGAGCGTCACGGTCAGCGGGTTGAGCGCCTCGAGGTAGGCGCCGCGCGGCGTGGTGTTGCTCTTGGTGCCGATCGGCGAGGTCGGCGAAGCCTGCTTCTTGGTCAGGCCGTA
>CAZOSZ010000036.1:9133-16717 GCA_964582505.1 uncultured Ectothiorhodospiraceae bacterium
CGCAGGAGGCAATGCGTCGCGCTGCGTGTCATGCCTGCTCACTCCCGGATTCGAGCCGCGCGCGCAGCTCGCGGCAGATGCTGCCCGGCTTGATCGGGCGCCCGCGGGACTCGCTCCAGCAGTCGACGTCCACCAGGAATCGCGACCGCAACATCATCGCGAGCGCCGAATAGCGCCGGTTGTCCTCGTCGATGAGCAGATCCTCGGGCCGATCGGACCAGTTGTTTTCAATGGCCACCACCTGCCTGAAGCGGCGCATGACCTCGCCGATGCCGGAAGGCATGGGTTGCAGGAAGCTCAGGTGCAGCGACGAGACGCGATGGCCCTCGGCGCGCAACCGGGTCACGGACTCCTCGATCGCGCCGCGCGTGCTGCCCCACCCGACGATCAGCAACTCGCCTTGCTCTTCACCGAACACCGGCGGCGTGGTCAGCGTCTTCTGCAGCGCCGCCAGCTTGAGGCTGCGGTGCCTGAGGCCCTCCTCGTTGTTCGCAGGATCATAGGCGACGCGGCTCGAGCGATCGTGAGCCAGGCCGGTCACGGTGTGCATGCCGTTCGGCTGGCCGGGCACGAAGCGCCGGAACAGGCCGGTGGCCTCGTCCCAGTCGTACGGCTTCGCACCGGCCGGCACCGGGCTCTGGTCGACCGGCGGTGCCAGCCACTCCTCGCTGAACACGGGCCTGGAAAAGGCGGTCTGCGCGGTCGCCAGGCTCGCATCCGAGAGGATCACGACCACCATGTTGAAAGTCTCGGCGATCTTGCGCGCGGTAATCACCGAGTAGAAACAGTCCTCGATCCCCGCGGGGGCCATCACCACCTTGGGCGCATCGCCGTGGCTGCCGTAGCAAACCGTCAGCAGGTCGCCCTGCTCGGCCTTGGTGGGCTGGCCGGTGCTCGGCCCGCCGCGCTGCACGTTGATGACCACCATCGGGATCTCGGCCATCACGGCAAGGCCCAGGGCCTCCTGCTTCAGCGAGTAACCGGGGCCGGAGGTCACCGTCACTGCGCAGCGGCCGGCATAGGAAGCACCCAGCGCGAAGGTGGCCGCGGCGATCTCGTCCTCGGCCTGGTGCACCAGCCCGCCGACCTTCTCGAACACATCGCTCAAATAATGCGAGACCGAGGTCGCCGGCGTGATCGGGTACATGGCGCAGATCTCCATGCCCGAGGCCAGCACGCCGAGTGCCAGCGCGGTATTGCCGTTGACGACGATCTGCGGCTCCGTGGCCCTGATCGCAGGGATGCTGAACTTGAGGTCGAGATTCTCCTCGGCCCACTCGAAGCCCGCCTCCAGCAACCGCCGGTTGGACTCGATGACGGCGCCCGACTTCTTCTTCAGGGCGATCGCCACCTGCTCGAGGCCGAGCTCCAGGTCCAGGCTGTAGATGCTGCACAGCATTCCCAGCGCGAACATGTTCTTGCCCTTGCGGGCGTCGGACACGATTTTCAGACACTCGCGTTCCATCGGGACCTCGAGCACCCTGTAACCCGCGCCGAGCAACTGGTCGAGCGTCGCTGTGTACATTTCCCGGACTGCGGCATCGCGGTGCTCGCGCCACATGTCCTCGAGCAGGATGACGCAGCCCGGCTTGAGCTCGCCCTCGCGCACCCGGCCGAGCAGCACCTGCTCGTTGAAGGCGATCACCAGGTCGGCCTCGTCGCCGCCGTTGGTGACCTGCTTCGACCCGAGCCGTATCCGGTTGCCGCTGGCGCCGGCCACGCTGCGCGCCGGCGGCTGGATCTCGGCCGGTATGATCTCGACCGTCCACACGCCATTGCCCATCCGCGCGGCGATCGAGCCCAGCGACTGGCCGCAACGCTGCGCGCCCTCGCCCGAATCGCTGACGATCTCGACCACGTGCTCGTCCAGCGTGACGGCCTGCTTGAGCGCGGCGGGTTTGCTTTGTCTGGCCTGCACGTTCACGCCGGTACTCCGCGCGGGACCCGCACCAGCGCGAAGTCGTGCTCCCGCGGGTCGAGGCCGAACAACCGGTCGCCGGCCGGGCACTGGACATCGGCGATGGACTCGGCCGTGTCGCGCAGGCCCAGCCAGGCCTTCATGCTGCGCGCCGCCCGCCGGCCCGCGCCCATCGCCTCGATCACTGTTGCGGCTCCCGTGACGATGTCTCCACCGGCGAACACCCCGGCAATCGAGGTTGCGAGGTTCTCGTCGGTCTCGATGTAGCCCCACTTGTTGAGCTTCAGCCCGGACGTCTGGCCGAGGATCGGATTGGCGTTGGTGCCGATCGCATAGACCACCAGGTCGGCCTCGGAGTCGAACTCGCTGCCGGCCACGGGAACCGGGCGGCGCCGGCCCGAGTCGTCGGGTTCGCCGAGCTCCATGCGGATGCAGCGCAGGCCGCGGACGTTATTGTTGCCATCGTCGAGGATCTCCACCGGGTTGGTCAGCCAGTGGAACTGGATGCCCTCTTCCTCGGCATGGTGGATCTCCTCGGCGCGTGCCGGCGCCTCCTTGCGGCTGCGGCGGTAGATGCAGTGCACGTTTTCCGCGCCCAGGCGCAGGCAGACCCGCATGGCGTCCATGGCGGTGTTGCCGGCGCCGATGACCGCGACGTTGCGGCTCGGCGGCAGCGGCGTGTCGTAGTGCTCGGGCTCGCGCCCGTGCATCAGGTTGCACCGGGTCAGCAGCTCGTTGGCGGACAACACGCCGTTGAGCGATTCGCCGGGGATGCCCATGAAGCTCGGGTAGCCGGCCCCGGTGCCGATGAACACCGCGTGATAGCCCATCTCCTCGAGCATCTGCTCGATGGTGAACAGGCGGCCGACCAGCGTGTTGCACTCGAACTTGATGCCGAGCTGCACCAGCTTGCCGAGCTCGGCGTCCACGATGCTGTTGGGCAGGCGGAAGTCCGGGATGCCGTATTTCAGGACGCCACCGGCCTCGTGGAAGGCCTCGAATACGGTGACATCGCAACCGGCCTTGGCCATATCCGCGGCGCAGGCCATGCCGGCGGGCCCGGAACCGACGATGCCGACCTTGAAGCCGTTCGGCTCGATGTACGGCACATTGCTCCAGCCTTCGCTGATGGCCAGGTCGCCGACGAAGCGCTCGAGCCGCCCGATCGCCACCGGCTCGAGCGAGTCGCCCACCGTGCACACGCCTTCGCACTGGGTTTCCTGCGGGCAGACACGGCCGCAGACCGACGGCAGAAAGTTGGTGTCGGTGATGACATCGTAGGCGCCGTGGAAGTTTTTCTCGCCGATCTTCCTGATGAAGCCGGGGATGTCGATGCCCACCGGACAGCCGCGGACGCAGGGCTCGTCCGGGCAAAACAGGCAGCGCTCAGACTCGACCAGCGCCTCCTCGGGCTGGTAGCCGCAGCTGACTTCCTCGAAGTTCCTGCCGCGCTCCACGGCGTCCAGTTCCCGCAGGGCAGTGCGTTCCTGGGGGATGGTCCGGATGGTGCGTTTCTTTGCTGCCATGGTGCTGCCGTCAGGCCTTGCCGGCCGCCTGCGCCGCGGCCGCTTCGAACTCGTTGCGCATCCGGCAGCTCTCCTCGAAACGAGCAGCGGCCTGCCGCTCTGTCTCCCTGTAACGTCCGAGCCGTGACATCAGGTCGTCGAAATCCACCTCGTGGCCATCGAAGTCCGGTCCGTCCACGCAGGCGAACTTGATGCGCTCGCCGATCTTCACGCGGCAGCCGCCGCACATGCCCGTG
Source organism: uncultured Ectothiorhodospiraceae bacterium (assembly GCA_964582505.1). Lineage (GTDB taxonomy): Bacteria > Pseudomonadota > Gammaproteobacteria > Steroidobacterales > XN24 > XN24. The sequence continues at coordinate 12,814 of CAZOSZ010000036.1, forward strand.
CCGTCGACCATGATCGGATTGAGGCTGACCACGGTCTTGATGCCGTGGGGGCGCGTGGCCTCGGCGCAGCCCTTCATCATGATCGGTGGGCCGATGGCGACGCATTCGTCGATGTCGGCATGCTTCTCGATGGCCTGGCGGATGCCCTCGGTCACCATGCCCTTGATGCCAGCCGAGCCGTCGTCGGTGCAGACGATCAGCTCATCGCACACCGCGCGGAACTTGTCCTCCCAGAACATCAGCCCGCGGTTGCGAAAGCCGAGCACGCCGATGACCCAGGCGCCGCTCTGCTTGAAGCCGCGCGCCTGCGGGTAGACCGGCGCCACGCCGAGCCCGCCGCCGACGCACAGGACCTTTTTCGCTTTGCCGACCTGACTGGGAATGCCCATCGGGCCGACCAGCGCGTACAGGCTCGCGCCGACGCGGCAGGTCTGTTGCATTTCCCGGGTGGTCTTTCCGACGGCCTGGATGACCAGGGTGACGGTGCCCCTGGCGGCATCGAAGTCGGCGATGGTAAGCGGAATCCGCTCACCTTCCGGGCGCGACATGACGATCACGAACTGCCCGGGACGGGCCGCGCGCGCCATGCGCGGATGGCGGACCTCCAGCAGGTACGTGACGTCGGAGAAATCGTCGCGCGCGACGATCTCGTAACCGGCAGCCGCAGGTTCCCGGGACATATGCAAGTGACCCCATGCTGCGATCCCGGTCGCGCTGTGCGGCCGGAATCCTTGCCTTGCTCATACCCTGCCGCCGGGGAGACGTAAATGACGGTTTACCGATAGGGGAGCATGAGCGTGGTCGGAATGCCTGTTCTGCAGGAGCGAACCGCGCCGCAGTGCAGCACGACGAGCCTCCCGATCGGCAGCTTCGGGGGTTCTGGTGCCTCGGCGAGCAGACCGAGGCTAGCGAAGCAGGGTCTCGGACTGCAGCAGGGCCTGGTACAGGCCGGCAAGCCGGGCGGTGAACGGGCCCGGCAGCGGGCGCGGGTAAGTCCGGCCGTCCAGCGAGGCGACCGGCAGCACTCCGCCGAAGGTGCCGGTGACGAAAGCCTCGTCGGCGGAACGCGCCTCGTCGAGGCTGAATTCCCGAAGCTCGACCGCGATGCCGTGACTGCGGCACAGCTCGATGACGTGTCCGCGGGTTATGCCGTTGAAACAGTACTCGCCGGTCGAAGTCCAGACCCGCCCGTCGCGGACGATGAAGAGATTGGTCGCGTTGCAGCTCGCGACGTGCCCATGCGGGTCGAGCATCAGAGCCTCGTCGGCGCCGGCCTCGATGGCCTCCAAGAGGGCCTGGATCAGGTTCAGGCGACTGTGGCTGTTGAGCCGCATGTCGAAGGTCTCCGCACCGCTGGTGCGGAATCGCGAGCTCGCCAGTTCGAGCCCCCGCTGGCAGAGCTCCGGCGGCGGCGCCTTGTACTCGGCAGTGATCACCACGGTTGCCGGCCCGACCACCTGGCGGGGGTCCTGGTTCGGCGAGGCCCTGACGCCGCGGGTGACCATCAGCCGAAGGTGTGCGCCATCACGCATGCCGTTGGCTTCGACGCAGCGATACAGCGCTGCAGTCAGTGCGGCGCGATCCAGGCCGATGTCGAGGCGGATCTGCGCGGCCCCGTGCCACAGCCGGTCGAGGTGCTCGTCGAGGAAGGCCAGCCGGCCATTGACCAGCCGCAGCCCCTCCCACACGCCGTCGCCGAGCACGAAACCCGAGTCGAACACCGAGACGCGCGCCGCGGCGCGCGGCACCAGCCGGCCGTTGATCCATACCAGCAGGCGCTCGTTGCGCGCATCGGGCAGGAAGGCCTGGCTGCCGCGGCCGCCGGCCGGGGCACTCATGACTGCGATGCCGGGGGCGTCCCGGGCTGCAGGCGGTGTGCGCGCAGCCGCTGGTAGATCGGCAGGACCTGCTCGATTAGCGGCTCGAGCGCGGGCGGCACCGGCTTGCAGTGCGCCCGCAACGGCAGAAAGCCGGTCGAGGCCAGCACCGAGCGGTACCAGTGCTTCGCCCACACACCGTCGGTTTCGCGCGGGCCCGGCGGCCAGCTCAGCATGCGCGCGTCGAATTCCGCGCCGACCGCCGCACAGAGCGCTGCCAGCGTCCCGGCCGGATCGCGCAACACGTCGGCCGCGTCGATCACCGGCGGTGCCTCCCCCAGGCCGTCGGCCACCTGCTCAAACAGTTCCGCCTGCTGCAGGAAGCCGAGATCCTCGACGGTCGGCGCATGGCGCGTTTCGGCATAGGAGGCGACCACTTCGGCCGGCGCGCGGATCAGAAAACAGTTGCACACTTCGTCGAGCCAGTCGCGGCCGAACTCCGGGCACATATGGTGCGTCATGTGCTTCTGGTAGTGAATCGCCTTGCCCCCGGGTACCGGGCCGGTCAGTGCCGCCACCACCGTGCGCCAGTCGGTGGGCTGCGAGGCGAGCACCTCGTCGCGCCCCGGATGGTCGAGGCCCGTTGCCTGCAGGTAACAGGCGTAGAAGGGCTCATCCACCACCGCGGTGTCGGGGCGGTTCTCCCATGCGCGCAGCAATGCAGTCGAGATGTTGCGCGGGCCGGACCACATGGCGATGCGAAGCGTCATCGGACTTCAGTCAGGCAGCCGGGCCTCGAGGTCGTAATCGCCGGCAGCCGTGACCTCGACGTTTACGACCTGGCCGGGTCGCAAGGCCGCGCCATTGGCGACGGTCACCCGGCCATCGATCTCCGGAGCGTCGCCACGCGTGCGGGCCTGCGCGAGCCCGCTGGCCGGGTCCACAAGGTCGACGATTACAGGCTCGATGCCGCCGACCCGGGCCGCGAGTCGCGCCGCGCTGATGCGCGCGGCGGCCGCCATGAAGCGCTGCCAGCGCGCCTGCTTGAGTTCGTCGGGCACCGCGCCGTCCAGCGCGTTGGCCGCAGCGCCGTCCACCGGCGAGTACCGGAAACACCCCACGCGATCGAGCTGCGCCTCCTCCAGCCACTCGAGCAGGTACTCGAAGTCGGCCTCGGTCTCACCCGGAAAGCCGACGATGAAAGTGCTGCGCAGGCTGAGTTCCGGGCACATCGCCCGCCAGCGCCGGATGCGCCTGAGGGTGTCCACGGCCGCCGCCGGGCGGCGCATGCGCTTCAGCACGGCCGGGCTGGCATGCTGGAACGGGATGTCGAGATACGGCAGGACCCGGCCCTCGGCCATCAGCGGCAGCAGCTGGTCGACGTGCGGGTACGGATACACATAATGCAGGCGCACCCACACGCCGAGCTCGCCCAGCGCCCGGGCGAGGTCCAGGAAACGGGTCTGGTAGGTCCGATCGCGCCAGCTGTCGGGCAGGTACCGGATGTCCGTCCCATAGGCGCTGGTGTCCTGCGAGATCACCAGCAGTTCGCGAACCCCCGCGCGCACCAGGCCCTCGGCTTCGCGAAGCACCTCGCCGATCGGCCGGCTGGCGAGCCGGCCTCGCAGGCCCGGGATGATGCAGAAGCTGCACGTGTTGTTGCAGCCCTCGGAGATCTTCAGGTAGGCATAGTGCCGCGGCGTCAGGCGGATCCCCTGCGGCGGCAGCAGATCGAGAAACGGGTCGTGAGCCGGCGGCAGGTGCTCGTGCACCGCGGCCATCACCTGCTCATAGGCATGCGGGCCGGTGATGCCGATCACGCCCGGATGCTTCTCCCTGATCCACTCCGGCCTGGCACCCAGGCAGCCGGTGACCAGCACCCGGCCGTTCGCCGCCATCGCCTCACCGATCGCATCGAGTGATTCCTCCACGGCCTCGTCGATGAAACCGCAGGTGTTGACCACCACGAGATCGGCGTCCTCGTAGGTCGGCACGGTCTCGTAACCCTCTGCGCGCAGCAGGGTCAGGATGCGCTCGGAATCCACCAGCGCCTTGGGACAACCGAGGCTGACGAAACCGATGCGATG
>CAZOSZ010000037.1:0-16610 GCA_964582505.1 uncultured Ectothiorhodospiraceae bacterium
CGCGCGACCCGCCGCGTCCCTCCGGCGGCCGCGAGCCCCACTCGGTGCGCTCCTGGCGGCTGCTGCGCGTTGGCCGGGCAATCTCCGGCAACCGCGTCCGATCGATGGCCTCGACCGGGATCTTCATGCCGATGTAGTCCTCGATCTCCGGCAGCGTCTGCACGTAGGTCTCGCAGCCGAAGCTGATGGCGTCGCCGGACTCGCCGGCACGCGCAGTGCGGCCGATGCGATGCACGTAGTCCTCGCGGTCCTGCGGCAGGTCGTAGTTCACCACGTGCGAGACGCCGGGGATGTGCAGCCCGCGCGACCCGACGTCGGTGGTCACCAGCACGGCGAGCTCGCCGGCCTGGAAGCGCGCCAGCACCTTCTGGCGCTTGTTCTGTGGCACGTCGCCGGAGATCACCTCGGCGCCAAGGCCATTGGCATCGAGGTAGTCGCGCACCCGGTCGGCCTCCCGCTTGGTGTTCACGAACACCATCGTGCGGGTGGCATTCTTCTCGCGCATCATGCCGATCAACAACGGCAGCTTCTCGTTGTTGGCCGGAAAATAGATCCGTTGCCGGACTTTTTCGGCGGTCACCTGCTCCGGCTCGATGCGCACCAGGGTCGGGTCGTTCATGTGTTCGTAGGCAAGCTCGAGGACGCGGTGCGAGAGGGTCGCCGAGAACATCATGTTGAGCCGATCCTGTGGTGCCGGCAGCCGCCGCATGACGTAGCGGATGTCCTTGATGAAGCCGAGGTCGAACATCCGGTCGGCTTCGTCGAGGATCATCACCTGGACGTGATGCAGGCCGAAGATGCGCTGCTTGAAAAAGTCGATCAGCCTGCCGGGCGTGCCGATCAGCACGTCCACGCCGGCCTGGATGTGCGCGCGTTGCTTCTCGTAGTCGGTGCCGCCGTAGGCCAGCCCGAGGACCAGGCCGGTGTGCGCGCCCAGAAGCACGGCGTCCTTGTGGATCTGGATCGCCAGTTCGCGGGTCGGTGCGAGGATCAGCGCCCGCGGGTCGGCCAGTCCCCGGGTCGGCCGCGGCGGCCGCCGGGCGAGGTGCGTGAACATCGCCACCAGGAAAGCGGCGGTCTTGCCGGTGCCGGTCTGCGCCTGGCCGGCGACATCGTGGCCGTCGAGGGCAATCGGCAGAGTCTCAGCCTGGATCGGCGTGCAGCGCTCAAAACCGGCGTCGGCCAGCCCCAGCATCACGGGTTCGGGCAGGCTCAGCTCTGCGAGGCGGAGCTGTGTAAGCAGTCCTTCAGACATGGGTGCGATATCATTCCTGGGGCATTTGGGCGTGAAGGTATTGCAACTCGCCCGACATCCGGGCCAGAATACAGACCTGTCGGCTCCGGAGCCCTGTCGGAGCCCCCGCGCAAAAGAAATCATCTTAAGCTTTAAGCCGCGAGCGCAGCGACATTGTGCCTCATCAGGCGGGTCGCGTCATACCCCGTAGCTGCGCCGCCTGTACCCGGTCCACGGGTCAATCTCCTTCAAACCAGACATCCGGATCGTCCAGACATCGAGCTTGCGGAGGCAAGAAACAGTGAGTGGTGAGATCATTTACACGAGTGACACGGGCTTCGATGGCGAAGTGCTGAAGTCGGAGGTGCCCGTCCTGCTGGACTTCTGGGCCGAGTGGTGCGGCCCATGCAAGATGATCGCCCCGATCCTCGAAGAGGTGGCCCGGGACTACCAGGGCCGGCTTCGGGTCGCGAAGCTCAACATCGACCTGAACCCGCAAACACCGCCGCGTTACGGCATTCGCGGCATTCCGACGCTGATGCTGTTCAAGAACGGCACCGTCGAGGCGCAGAAGGTGGGCGCGCTGAGCAAAAAGCAGCTCACTGACTTTCTGGACGCCCATCTGTGAGGGGCTACCTGGGCGGTTCCGCCCGGGCGGCAGGAAACAACCGAAACTCCGGTCGGAACAACGATATGGCCTCAGACGGCATCAGGAACGACGGGCCCATTGGGGGCAATCCGCAATCCAATCACCGCGGCCCGCGCGATGGCGGCCGCAAGAAACCGCGGCGCCGCAAGGGCGGTGGCGGGGGAGGCGGGGGCGGCGACCGCCATCACCCGGACATGCTGCCCGACTTCGAGGAAGTCGAGGTCATTTCCCAGGAGGACCTGGAGCGCACCCGCAATGCAATGAACCTGGCCGAGCTGAAGCGCCGTCCGGCGCATGAGCTGGTCACGCTGGCGGAGAACATGGGGCTCGACAGCCTGGCCCGCTCGCGCAAGCAGGACATCATTTTCTCGATCCTCAAGGCGCACGCCCGAAACGGCGAGGACATCTACGGCGACGGGGTGCTGGAAATCCTGCAGGACGGCTTCGGCTTCCTGCGCTTCGCGGACGGCTCGTACCTGGCCGGCCCCGATGACATCTACGTCAGCCCGAGCCAGATCCGGCGCTTCAGCCTGCGCACCGGAGACACGGTGTCCGGACTGATCCGGCCGCCCAAGGAGGGCGAGCGTTACTTTGCACTGCTCAAGGTCGGCGAGATCAACCACGACTCGCCGGAAAGCGCGCGCCACAAGGTGCTGTTCGAGAACCTGACGCCGCTGTTTCCCAACAAGCGTCTGCGGATGGAGCAGGGTAATGGCAGCCGCGAGGACCTGACTGCCAGGATCATCGACCTGGTGGCGCCGATCGGCAAGGGCCAGCGCGGCCTGATCGTCTCCCCGCCGAAAGCCGGCAAGACGATGCTGCTGCAGAACATCGCGCAGAGCATCGCCGCCAATCATCCTGAGTGCTACCTGATGGTGCTCTTGATCGATGAGCGGCCCGAGGAAGTCACCGAAATGGAGCGCACCGTGCGCGGCGAAGTGGTGTCCTCGACCTTCGACGAGCCGGCAACGCGCCACGTGCAGGTGGCCGAGATGGTCATCGAAAAGGCCAAGCGGCTGGTCGAGCACAAGAAGGACGTGGTCATCCTGCTGGACTCGATCACCCGGCTGGCGCGCGCCTACAACACCGTCGTGCCGTCCTCCGGCAAGGTGCTGACCGGCGGCGTGGACGCCAATGCGCTGCACCGGCCGAAGCGCTTCTTCGGCGCGGCCCGCAACATCGAGGAAGGCGGCAGCCTGACCATCCTCGCGACCGCCCTGATCGACACCGGCTCGCGCATGGACGACGTGATCTACGAGGAATTCAAGGGCACCGGCAATCTCGAGATCCACCTCGACCGGCGGATCGCCGAAAAGCGCATCTTCCCGGCGATGAACATCAACCGCTCCGGTACGCGGCGTGAGGAGCTTTTGACCGCGCCGGACGAGCTGCAGAAGATGTGGATTCTGCGCAAGCTCCTGCATCCCATGGACGAGCTCGCCGCGGTCGAGTTCCTGCTCTCCAAGCTGCAGGACACCAAGATCAACGCCGAGTTCTTCGAGTCCATGAAACGCTGAGGCGCCGGATGCCCCGTAGGAGCGGCTTCAGCCGCGACCGCGATTGCGACCGCGACCGGGATCGGAATCGCGGCTGAAGCCGCTCCTACAGCAGAAGCGGATGCTGCAAGGGCTGACACTGATTTTCCTCTGCCAGCTTGCCGGCGAGGCGCTGGTGCGGCTGCTCGGACTCCCGGTGCCGGGCCCGGTGGCCGGCATGGTGATCCTGCTGCTTGGCCTGGTGGCCGCCGGCGGGCCTTCCGACAAGCTGCGCCTCGCGGGGACTGGCCTGCTGAACCACCTGCCGCTGTTCTTCGTGCCGGCCGGGGTCGGACTGATCGCCCACGGCCAGCGGCTGAAGACCGACGGTTTCGCGATCCTGCTGGCGATCGTCGGCAGCACGCTGCTCACCATGCTGCTGGTCGGCTGGCTGATCGCCCGATTCGCCGGTGCCCAGGCGCGTGCCGATGACTGAGTTCGGCGAGATCTGGGTCTACCTGGCCGCCGAACCGCTGCTCTGGCTGACGGTCACACTGGCCATTTTCATCGCGGCGGGGTGGCTGAACCGCAGGCTGAAAGGTTACCCTTTGGCTCACCCGGTGCTGCTTGCCATGCTGGCGTTGATCGGGTTGTTGCTGGCGACTGGCACTTCCTACGACACTTATTTCGAGGGCGCGCAGTTCATCCACTTCCTGCTCGGTCCGGCTACCGTGGCACTGGCGATCCCGCTGTGGGACAACCTGCGGCAGATCCGGCAGTTGCTGCTGCTGCTGCTGGTCACCTGCCTGGCCGGGGTGACCACGGCCGTGGCCACTGCAGTCGGCCTTGGCTGGCTGGCGGGGGCTGAGGCGCAGACCTTGTTGTCGCTCGCGCCGAAGTCGGTGACCACGCCGATCGCCATGGGCGTGGCAGAGCAGATCGGCGGCCTGCCGTCGCTGGCGGCGGGCATCGTGCTGCTCACCGGTGCCATCGGCGCGGTCGCCGCGCAGCCGCTGTTCCGGCTGGCGCGGATCCAGGATGAGCGTGCCCAGGGCTTTGCGCTCGGCATTGCCGCGCATGGCTTTGGCACCGCACATGCGCTGACCATCAGCCTGCGCGCCGGTGCTTTCGCGGGCCTCGGCCTGGGACTGGCCGGCCTGTTTACCGCATTCCTGTTGCCACTGGCCGTAAGACTGATCGGCGACTGAGGAGGAGCCATGGACCGCAACTCCGGTGATGCCAGGCGAGACCCGCCGCGGGGCCAGGGCACGGCCGATTCCGGCCGCCCGGATTTCATCTATTCAGTGGCGCTGTTCGTGACGGCTGTCGGGGTGCTGGCCTATGCCATTTACCGCGGCGGCGCCCTGCCTCCAGCCTACGGCATGGGCACGGTCGTGCTGTTCCTGAGCCTCGGCCTGTTCACCATCGCCATGGGATACGCGCACCCGCAGGTCGGGCATGTGTCTTTCGACCGGGTCGCGCAGGTGGCGGCCATCCTGGTGGTCGGGCCGGTGGCGGCCGCCTGGCTGAACGGTCTCGCCTCGCTGATCTATCCCTGGCACCGATTGCGCAGGGGCCAGCGGCTGCCGGTGGTGCTGATGGCGGCCCTGCACAACGCCGGCCTGATGAGCCTGATGGTGCTGAGCTCCGGCCTGCTGTACCAGCTGCTCGGTGGACCGGTGCCGTTGCGGGCACTCGACTTGCGCGCCTGCATGCTGCTGCTGGTCCTGATGTTCACCATGCAGGCACTGAACGACTTGGGCATGCGCATATTCATGCTGGCGCGCGAGGGGCGATTGCCGACCAAGTTCAGCGCATTCGCCTTCATCGTCGAGGCGGCTGCCGGGCTTGGTGGGATCCTGATTGCGGTGCTGATCAACCGCCTGGAGTTGCCGGTGGTCGCCCTGGCGCTGTTGGTCATGGCGCTTGGCATGCGGACTCTGACCGAACTGGCCAGGATACGGAACCGGCTGGAGATCCGCGTAGAGGAGCGCACCCGCGAGTTGAGCGATAAGACCCGCGAACTCGAGCGCATGGCGACCCACGACCCGCTGACCGGGCTCAACAACCGGCGCTTCGCGGACGCATACCTGGAGGAGCGGATCGAGGAGTTCAGCCGTTACGGACTCGGCTTCTCGGTCGCGCTGCTGGACCTCGACTACTTCAAGCGGATCAATGATCACTACTCGCACGACACGGGCGATGAAGTGCTGCGCAGGCTGGCCGTGGTTCTGCAGGAGCGTTGCCGGGAAACCGACATGGTGGCCCGCTACGGCGGCGAGGAGTTCCTGCTGTGCTTTCCCGCGACCAGCACGGACGCCGCGCGCGAGGCCTGCGAGCAAATCCGCGAGGCCGTGGCCGACATCGACTGGCGCGGCCTGGTCTCGGGCATGAGCGTTACCGTCAGCGCGGGCGTGGCGTCGATCCAGCCGGGCATGGGCCGCCGCGGCCTGCTGCGCGCCGCCGACCGGGCGCTCTACGAGGCCAAGGCAGCGGGTCGTAACCGCGTCTGTCGCGCGGCCGGATAGTTCGCTCCGCTCAGCGATAGCCGCGCGCCTGCAGCGAGAACAGCCGCGCATAATGGCCGTCGAGCGCCATCAGCGTCTCGTGGCTGCCGCGCTCGATGATCCGCCCGCCCTCGATCACCACGATCTGGTCCGCCATGCGCACCGTCGAGAAGCGGTGCGAGATGAGGATCGCGATGCGCTGTCCGGCCAGTGCGCGGAAGTGCTCGAATATCGTGGCCTCCGCCGCGGCGTCCATTGCCGCCGTGGGCTCGTCGAGCACCAGGATGTCGGCGCCCGAACGCATGAATGCCCTGGACAGGGCGATCTTCTGCCACTGGCCTCCGGACAGTTCGCGACCCTGCTTGAACCACTTGCCGAGCTGTGTGCCATAGCGCTCCGGCAGTGATTCGATGAACGGCGACGCCATGCCCTTGGCAGCGGCCTCGGCCCAGCGCGGCTCGTCCTCGAAGTAGCGCACATCGCCCGCGCCGATGTTTTCGCCCACCATGAACTGGTAGCGCGCGAAGTCCTGGAAGATCACGCCGATGCGCTGCCGCAGCGTGGCCTCGTCCCAGTCGCGCAGGTCCAGGCCGTCGAGCAGGATGCGTCCTTCGGTCGGCGCGTACAGCCGGGTCAGCAGCTTGATCAGCGTGGTCTTGCCGGAGCCGTTCTCGCCCACCAGGGCAAGCGACTCGCCGGGTCGGATCTGCAGGCGGATGTCGACCAGCGCCGGAGACTCGGCGCCCGGGTAGCTGAAGCTCACGCCCTCGAAGCGGATGCCCTCTTCCGGCCGCGGACCGCGCGTCGCCGCCGCGCGCCGCGCCGGCACCGGCGTCTCGAGGTACTCGTACAGGGTGGACAGGTAGAGATTGTCCTCGTACATGCCGCCGATCGCCGACAGGCTGGCCGAGACTGCCGACTGGCCCTGGCGGAACAGCATCATATACATGGTCATCTGCCCCAGCGTGATCCGGCCGACGATGGTGGTAAACGCCACCCAGGCATAAGCGCCGTACAGCGTCAAGGTGCCGATCAGGCCGAGCACGAAGCCCCAGCCGTCACGGCGCAGCGTCAGGTTGCGGTCCTCGCGGTACAGCCTGTCGAAGATGCCCCGGTAGCGCTCCAGCAGGCGCGGCCCCAGGCCGAACAGCTGGACTTCCTTGGCGTGGTCTTCGCGGGCCAGTACCGTCTCGAGGTAAAGCTGCATCCGGGTCTCGGGTGAGCGCCAGCGGAACAGCCGAAACGCATCGCCGGAGAACCTGGCCTCGGCGACGAAGGCCGGCAGGCCGGCGAGGATCAGCACGGCCACCGCCCAGACGGAGAACTGCGCCAGCAGTACGCCGTAGCTGATCAGCGAGACAGCGTTCTGGGCGAGCCCGAAGGTGCGCATCACCAGCGAGAGCGGGCGGCTCGACGCCTCGCGGCGGGCGCGCGTGAGCTTGTCGTAGAACTCCGAGTCCTCGAACTGCGCAAGCTCGAGCTGCAGCGCCTTCTCGAGGATCATGACGTTGACTCGCTGGCCAAGCTGCGCACGCAACAAGGATTGACAGGCCGACAGGGCGCGCTGGCAGGCCGCCAGTGCCGCCACCAGCCCGCCTTCGACAGCCACCAGCAGGAAGACCCCGCGCCATGGCGCATCGCCGGTCTGCTGAAAATTCCGCGCCGCGGCCACCACCGCGTCGATGATCAATGCGCCGACCCACGCGATTGCGGCAGGCAGGAGCCCGGCGAGGAGGGTGACAACCGCGAGGATGACGGTCAGCCGCGGGCTGGTCGTCCAGACGAGCTCGATCGCGCGCCGGCTGTAGCGGAATACGCCGAGGATGCCGCGCGGAGAGTCCGGGAACTCAGGCGCTGCCGTCGCCATGTGGCGTGAGCTGTGTGCCAAGTGTCAGCGCGAGGGCAGCGCGCGCCGCCCACCATTGGGCTGGATGCGGTCGAGCCAGTTGCCGAACACCCGGTCCGCCAGCTGTCGCGATTCGCCAAGAAAACGATCGGTATCGTCGAGGATGCCCGCCGGCGTGCGCTGCAATCCCGAGGCCTCGAGGTCCGCGAGATAGCTCGGTGAGGCAAGCCAGCGCCGGATGAGCCGCTCGTCGAGTTCGAGGTGGAACTGGAATCCCCATGCCAGGCCGTCGTAGCTGATTGCCTGCGCGGGGCAGTCGTCGCTCTCCGCCAGGTGCCGGGTACCTGCCGGAACCTCGAAGCCATAGCTGTGCCACTGGAACACCGGCCGCTCGCGATCCAGCGGTTGCATCACCGGGTCCTCGGCAATCTCGATCCCGCGCGGGCGCACCATGTACCAGCCGATCTCCGCGCGCGTGGCGGGTCCGACACGCGCGCCCAGCACGTGCGCCAGCAGCTGCGCGCCCAGGCAAATGCCGAGCACGGGGATGCGCCGCTTCAGTGCCTGCTCGATCAGCTGGCACTCGATCAGCAGGTGCGGATAAAGGGCCGTCTCGGTGACGTGCATTGGCCCGCCGAGCACCACCAGGGCGTGGTAGCGGTCGAGCTGGGGCCGGGCCTGGGGATGGCGCTGGAAATTCACGTAGCGAATTCGATGCCCGCGCGCGCGAATCATCGGGTCGAGCAGCCCGAGCGGCTCGGCGGCGACGTGTTTCAGGACCATGATGCGGGGCATGGCGGGATTCTAGCCGAATGGGTCGCGGCTGAAGCCGCTCCTACCGATCTCTGGTGCCTTCGGTTCCGATGATCTGCCAGTCGTACTCGAGGCCGATTTCCAGGCCGAAGAAGCGCAGCGGCTCCCAGCGGGCCTGCTGCGGGGGGATGTCGAGGCGATGGACGAACTCGCGACGGTCCACGACGGTCCCGTCTTCGAGCCGGGCGATCTTCTCGGAGCGGATCGCAGTCAGCGTCCAGGTCTCGCTGTGGTTGCGGATCAGGTACTCCGTGGAACTGTATCGAGTGCGCGTTTCCAGCACCTCGACCTGCTCGAGCGGGATCGCGTCGACCCGTGTCTCGGGCGCCGTTCCGGTGTGCCAGGTCCAGGCGAACATCGCCGCGACTGCGACTGAGACGCCTGCCAGCATCCAGCCGCCGGCTCGCCGCGAGACGAAGAAAGCGGCGACCACGAGTGCGAACAGCAGCACGATCAGCAGGGGCACAAAGCTTCTCCAGCGCCGGTCGGCGGTATTGGGGGCCTGCGGATACTCTGCCGCATGGATGGCCCGCTTCCAAGCGGCGGGAAGAGATTGAATCGGAATCAGAGCCGGGGTTGCCAGCAAATCCGTCTCTGACCCCGATTCAATCTCTTCCCGTAGAATACGGCCTCTTTTCTCGACGGATCCGGAGTCGCCGAGTGGCAGACAAGCGCGAACCAGGAACGGAAAACGGCGACCCGGGCGCAGAGGAGCAGGTGCCGGGCCGCATCGTCAGGTTCCTCAGGGTGGTGGAATGGCTCGGCAATGCGCTGCCGCATCCGGTGACGTTGTTCGCGCTGTTTGCCCTCGGCGTCGTGCTGCTCAGCGGCGTGCTCGGCGCCATCGGGCTGGCGGTGGAGGATCCGCGACCGGCCGGGGCCGCCGGCCGCGCCGCCGACGGGATGATCCGTGTCATCAGCCTGACGAACGCCGACGGCCTGCGCCGCATCGTGCTGAACCTGGTGACGAATTTCACCAGCTTCGTGCCGCTGGGCACCGTGCTGGTGGCGATGCTCGGCGTCGGCGTGGCGGAGCGCTCCGGCCTGTTGACCGCGGTGATTCGCAGCATGGTGCTGAAGGCCGGGCCGCGCACCGTGACGGTCACCATCGTGTTCGCCGGAGTGATCTCGAACACCGCCGCCGAGATGGGCTACGTGGTGCTCGTACCGCTTGCGGCGATCGTGTTCTATTCCATGGGACGCCATCCGCTCGCCGGCCTGGCCGCGGCCTTTGCCGGAGTGTCCGGGGGCTACAGCGCCAACCTGCTGCTCGGCACAGTGGATCCGTTGCTTGCCGGCATCACGCAGGAAGCCGCGCAGCTGATCGAGCCCGGCTACCTGGTCGACGCCAGCGCCAACTGGTTCTTCATGGTCGGCAGCACTTTCCTTGTGGTGCTGGTCGGCAGCTGGGTCAGCCTGAGGATCGTGGAGCCCGCGCTGGGACCTTACGACCGCAGCCAGGCGCGACTGGCCGAGGATGACACGCACCGCCTGGACGCGCTTTCGCCGCGCGAGCGGCGGGCGCTGGGAGTCGCCGGCGTCGCCGCGCTGCTGACGGCCGGAATGATTGCGCTGATGGTCGTGCCCGAGGGCGCGGTGCTGCGCAATCCGGCCACCGGCGAGATCGCCAACTCGCCGTTCCTGCGCGGCATCGTGGCGCTGATCTTCGTGTTCTTCCTGGTGCCTGGCATCGCCTATGGCGCGGTGACCGGCACGATGCGCAGCGACCGCGACGTCATCAATGCGATGGCCGGCGCGATGAGCACGCTGGGCCTCTACATGGTGCTGGTGTTCTTCGCCGCACAGTTCGTGGCGTTCTTCTCCTGGACCAACCTGGGCGCGGTAACCGCCGTCACAGGCGCCAGCTTCCTGAAGGTCATTGGCCTCACCGGGCCGCTGGTGTTCGTGTTCTTCATCCTGATCTGCGCATGGGTCAACCTGATGCTCGGCTCGGCCTCGGCGCAGTGGGCAGTGACGGCGCCGATCTTCGTGCCGATGCTGATGCTGCTCGGCTACAGCCCGGAGATCGTTCAGGCCGCTTACCGGATCGGCGACTCGACGACCAATATCATCACGCCGATGATGAGCTATTTCGGCTTGATCATGGCTTTCGCGGCGCGCTACCAGCCGAAGGCCGGCATCGGCACGCTGATCTCGATGATGCTGCCCTACTCAGTGGCGCTGCTGTGCGCCTGGACGGCGTTCTACTTCATCTGGGTGTTCCTGCTCGGCCTGCCCGTGGGCCCGGCGTCGCCGACCTATTACCTGCCCTGAGAGGGTTCCGCGGGGTGGGATCGCCGGGCAGAGTTTCCGACAGGCCTGGCAGGCGTGGGCCACACTTCGGAAAACCCGCACGCGGCCACGCTGCGTGCAGTTCATCATGGATGCTCGAGTCACGCCGGGTCCCTCGCCGACGGGGGGCACGCGTTGCCGGCCGGTCCGGACGGCATGGCTGCCGGGCGGAAGGACGCCGCCTGGCCGGGGACGACAAGCACCGGGGAGGCACATGTCGTCGAGCCCGAGCTTAGCGCCGCGCGATGCCGCCCGATCCGGCCGGCGGGTCTGGGCGCGACGCATTCTGCTGTTCGGCGCCCTGTGGTGGATCCTGAGTGGTGGCGCCCCCGGCAGCTGGCTGCTCGGCGCGCCGATCGTGCTGCTCGCCACGTGGCTCAGCCTGGCGCTGTGGGTCATGCGGCCGATCTCGTGGGTGGGGCTGGCGCGATTCATTCCGTACTTCGCGGCCCAGTCGCTGGCCGGCGCCACCGATGTCGCGTTGCGCGCGCTGCATCCCGGGATGCCGCTGCATCCGGGACTCGTCCGGCACAAGCTGCGCCTGCCGCCGGGCGCGGCGCGGGTCGCGCTGGCCGATGTCATCAGCATGCTGCCGGGCACCCTGAGTGCCGACCTCGAAAACGACGAGGTGGTGATCCACGCCCTGGATACGCGCAAGGACATGCACGAGATGGTGCTGGATCTCGAGCCGAGGATCGCCGCGGTGTTCGGCGTCGCGCTTGATTCCCAAGCCTCGGCGCAGCGAGGGGCGTCGTGACGACGCTGCTGCTCGGGCTCGCCGCCTTCCTGCTGCTGAATCTTGCGGGCGGCATGTGGCGCGTGATGCGCGGCCCGACCGCGGCGGATCGCATGCTGGCCGCGCAGCTGTTTGGCACCACCGCGGTGGCAGTCCTGCTGTTGCTGTCCGACGGCACGGGTCAGCCGGCGCTGCGCGACATTGCGCTGGTGTTTGCCGTGCTCGCGGCGGTCGCGGCAGTCACGTTCGTGCAGCGAGTCTGGAGCCGGGGGCGGGGCCATGACGCCGATTGACCTGCTCAGCGCCGCGCTGCTGCTGGGCGGCGCCTTTTACTTCTTCGCCGGCACCGTGGGCATGCTGCGTTTTCCCGACGTCTACAGCCGCCTGCACGCGCTTACCAAGGGCGACAACGTCGGCCTGGGCCTGACCGTGCTCGCGCTGGCGCTGCGCGCCGACTCGCTGGCGGTGGTCGGCAAGCTGTTGCTGATCTGGATGCTGGTGCTGCTGGCCGGGGCGACGGCCTCGCACCTGATCGCCCGCTCGAGCCTGAAACGCGGCATCCGGCCGTGGACGGCACCGTGAACGCCGGCCTGCTGCTCGACCTGCTGCTGGTGCTGATCCTGCTCTGGCTGGCGTGGGCCGCGCTTTCGAGCCGCGACCTGTTCCGCGGGATCGTGCTGTTCATCGCCTTCGGACTGGTGCTGTCAATGAGCTGGGTGAGGCTGGGTGCTCCGGACGTGGCGCTGGCGGAGGCTGCGATCGGCGCCGGATTGACCGGGGCCCTGTTGCTGGCCACCTGGGGGCGGCTGCCGGGCAAGGACGACGACGGCGACGATGACGACCCTGATTCCGGAGGGGCTTCATGACCCCCCCGGGCGGCACAGGCGAGCCCGGCGTCCTGCTGCGCGCCGGACTGCTCCTGCTGCTTGTCGCTGCGGCAGCCGGAATCGGCCTCGCGCTGTTCGCCGATCCGCTTGGCGAGGGACTGGGCGCGGCCGTGCATGGCGAACTGGCCGGCAGCGGCGCCGACAACCCCGTGACCGCCGTGCTGCTGAACTTTCGCGGCTATGACACCCTGCTGGAGATTGCCGTGCTCAGTTCGACGCTGGTCGGCGTGTGGGCGCTCGGTTCCGCGCCGCGCATCAGGGAAACCGTGCCGAGCCCGGTCCTGCTCGGACTGAACCGCATCCTGATCCCGCTGGTGCCGGTGATCTGCGCCTACCTGTTGTGGGTCGGTGCGAGCGCTCCCGGCGGCGCCTTCCAGGCCGGTTCCGTGCTGGCGGCGCTCGGCGTGCTTTACATCCTGACGGGCCAGCGACCTCGGATCACACTGCCGGACGCGCCGATTCGCTGGGCCGTGATGGTGGGCCTGGCGGCGTTCGTCGCGGTGGCCCTCGGCGTGATGGGCTCCGGGCGAGAGTTGCTCGAGTACCCGCCCGGCCAGGCCGGCATGCTGATCCTGCTGGTCGAGACCGCGGCGACGCTGTCCATCGCGGTGATCCTCGCCGGACTGTTCATCGGCGGACGCCCGGAGGACGAACCGTGAGTGCCGCGATTCTGTTCGCCAGCGCGGGTGTGGGGCTGCTGGTCATCGGCGGCTGGTCGCTGGTGCTTCGCGCCCACCTCATCCGCAAGGTGCTGGCGGTCAACGTGATGGGCAGCGGCGTGTTCCTGATGCTGGTCGGCGCAGGCGCCATGGGCCCGGGCGAGGTGGATCCGGTGCCGCAGGCGATGGTGATCACCGGGATCGTGGTGGCGGTCTCGGCGACCGCGCTGGCGCTGGCATTGGTGTTGCGCCTGGCGTACACGACCGGCAAGCCCTGCTTGCCGGAGGACCGTGAGCGGGACCTGCTGGATGAGGAAGGACGCTAGCTGGCGATGATCGACTGGCTCGCCACAACCGAGTGGATGGCCTGGGCGGTTGCGTTGCCCTTGATCGGCGCGATGCTGGCATTCCTTTTCCCCAGGCGGGCGGCGGTGGTCGGCCTGAGTGGCGGGCTGGTGACCGCGGCGGCGGCGGTGGCGGTGCTGGTCCAGGTGGCCTTCGGCGGGCCGCGCGAACTGGCCGTGGGGGGCTGGCCGGCGCCGCTGGGCATCCGGCTGGCCGCCGACGGGCTGAGTGTGCTGATGCTGGCAATGACTGCGGCGGTCGGTGCTGCAGTCAGCATCTACGCGCGCGTTTACCTGGCCAGCTCGCCGGACAAGGTGCGGCGCTACTGGCCGCTGTGGCTGTTCCTGTGGGCGGCGCTGAACGGCCTGTTCCTGGCTGGCGACGTGTTCAACCTCTACGTCACCCTGGAGCTGCTCGGCCTCTCGGCAGTCGCGCTGGTCGCGCTGACAGGCACCGGCCCGGCCCTGCAGGGCGCGATGCGCTACCTGCTGGTCAGCCTGCTGGGCTCGCTGGCCTACCTGCTCGGTGTCGCGCTGCTCTACCACGCCTACGGCACGGTCGATCTGGTGTTGCTGGCGGAGCGCTCCGAGGGCGGTGTGCAACTGGCCGTGCCGCTGGCCGCGATGATCGCCGGCCTGCTGCTGAAAACCGGCTTGTTCCCGTTCCACGTGTGGCTGCCGCCGGCCCACGGCAGCGCCCGGGCGCCGGTCAGCGCGCTGCTTTCGGGACTGGTCGTCAAGGCCTCCTTCTACCTGCTGCTGCGGCTGTGGTTCAGCTTCGCGCCGCCGGGCGAAGGGCTGCCGATCCTGCTCGGGTCGCTCGGCGCGTTCGCGGTGTTCTGGGGCTCGCTGCAGGCACTGCGGCAAAAGCGCCTCAAGCTCCTGGTGGCCTATTCGACCGTGGCCCAGCTCGGCTACCTGTTTCTCGCGTTCCCGCTGGCCCGGGTCGAACCCGCACTCGCCTGGGGCGGCTCCATTTACCTCGCGCTGTCCCATGGCTTCGCCAAGGCCGCCATGTTCCTCGCGGCCGGCAGCATCATGACCCAGGGCGGGCACGACGAGATCGACGAGCTCGACCGCGTGGTGGATCGCATGCCGCTCACCCTGGCGGCCTTTGCGCTGGCGGGCGTCAGCCTGGCGGGACTGCCGCCCAGCGGCGGCTTCGTGGGCAAGTGGATGCTTCTGCAGGCCGCCATGGAGCAGGGCCTCTGGCACTGGGCCATGGTACTGATCGTCGGCGGCGCGCTGACGGCCGCCTACGTGTTCCGCGTGCTCGGCTTCGCCTTCACCGAATCGCCGCATCACCATGAGTCCCACAGCGTGCCGGCAACCATGGAATGGACCGCACTGCTATTGGCGCTCGGTGCGGTGCTGCTCGGCTTCGTGGCGCCGTGGGCGCTGCCGCTGCTCGCAGGGGTGCTGCCGTGAACGCCTGGCTGCCGGTGCTGGTGCTCTGCACCTCGCTGCTGCCGGGTCTGATCATCTTCGCGCTGCCGGAGCGCGCGGTGGCGCTGCGCACCACTCTCAACCTCGGTGGGGCGGTGCTCAAAATCATCCTGCTGGTGCTGATGATGATCGGCGTGGCACACGGCGTGGTGTACGAGTTCCGCGTGCCGCTGGTGCCGGGCCTCGACTTCGTGCTGCACGCCGACGCGCTGTCGCTGATGTTCGTCAACCTGTCCGCGGTGCTCTGGCTGGCCACCACGGTGTATGCCATCGGCTATCTCGAGGGTTCCCCCAACCGGAGTCGCTTCTTCGGCTACTTCAGCCTCTGCGTGACCGCCACCGTCGGCCTGGCGATGGCCGGCAACATGCTGACTTTCCTGGTGTTCTACGAGGCGCTGACGCTCACCACCTACCCGCTGGTCGTGCATCGCGGCACCGAGATCGCGCGCAAGGCGGGGCGCAGCTATCTCACCTACACGCTGTTCGGCGGCATTCTCGTGCTCGCCGGCACCATCTGGCTGTACTCGCTCACCGGCACCCTGGAGTTCGTCGACCGCGGCTTCGTGGCCGGCCTCGACATCGACCCGAACGTGCTGCGCGCGATCTTCGCGATCCTGATCTTCGGCGTCGGCGTCAAGGCGGCGCTGGTGCCGCTGCACGGCTGGTTGCCGCAGGCCATGGTGGCGCCGGCGCCGGTCAGCGCGCTGCTGCACGCCGTCGCGGTCGTCAAGGCCGGCGCCTTCGGCATCGTGCGCATCGTCTACGACGTGTTCGGGGTGGAGTTCGCGGCTGCGCTCGGCGTGACCCTGCCCCTGGCGATGCTCGCGGCCGTGACCATCGTTTACGGCTCGGTGCGCGCCCTGTTCCAGGACGACCTCAAGCGCCGGCTGGCCTTCTCGACCGTCAGCCAGATTTCCTATATCACGCTTGGCGTGGCCATCGCCGGGCCGATCGCCACCATCGGCGGGCTGGTGCATCTCGTGCACCAGGGCTTCATGAAGATCACGCTGTTCTTCTGCGCCGGCAACCTGGCCGAGACGCTCGGCGTCCACAAGGTCAGCGAACTGGCCGGGGTCGGCCGGCGCATGCCCTGGACCATGGCGGCATTCACCCTGGCGGCCTTCGGCATGATCGGGGTGCCGCCGATGGCGGGCTTCATCAGCAAGTGGTACCTGGGCCTCGGCGGCCTCGAGGTCGGGCAGGGCTGGGTGGTGGGGGTGCTGGCCGCCAGCAGCCTGCTGAACGCGGCTTACTTCCTGCCCATCCTGCGCACCGCCTGGTTCGATCCTCCCCCCGAGAAATGGCCGCACGAGCGCAACTTCGGCCGCAAGGAGACAGCCTGGCTGCTGCTGCTGCCGCCGCTCGCGACCTCCGCGGCGGCGTTGGTCTGGGGGCTGTTCGCCGCGATGCCTGGCACGCCGCTCGACTGGGTGCAGTTCATCGCCACGCGGAAGTACGCCCCGTGAGCCTGTTGCTGCTCATGCCGGTGCTGCCGCTGGCGCTGGCTGCCGGCGTCACCCTCTGGCCGGGCTTCGGCCGGCTGGCGACGGCCTGGATCGTCGCGCTGGCCGCGGGGCTCACGGTCGCGATCGCCGTACTGGCTCCGGCCGAACGGATAGAGCTGCCGGATTTGCTGGTGCAGGGCAATTCGGCGCTGGTCCTGGACGGCGCGGCGCGTCCGGCGCTGCTGCTGTTCGGCGGGCTGTGGCTGGCGGCGGCGTT
>CAZOSZ010000038.1:0-16514 GCA_964582505.1 uncultured Ectothiorhodospiraceae bacterium
GCGCGCGGACCGGATCCTGGCGGCGAACGACCGCGACCTCGCGCTGGTGGCCGACAGCGGCCTGTCGGGCGCGCTGCTGGACCGGTTGCGTCTCGACCCGGAGCGCGTCGAGGCGATGGCGCGAGGCATCGAGGCGGTGCGGGCGTTGCCGGATCCGATCGGCCGGGTGCTTGCGGAATGGACCCGCCCGAACGGCCTGGTGATCCAACGGGTCAGCGTGCCGCTGGGGGTGATCGGCATCGTCTACGAGAGCCGCCCGAACGTCACCGCCGACGCTGCGGCACTGTGCCTGAAGTCGGCCAACGCAGTGATCTTGCGGGGCGGTTCGGAGAGCTTCGCTTCCAATGCCGCGATCCACGCCTGTCTGGCGGATGCCCTGGCCGCCGCGGGTCTGCCGCGCGATGCCGTGCAGATCGTGCCTACCCGGGCGCGTGCCGCGGTCGGACAGCTGCTCGGCGGGCTCGGCGGCTGCGTGGACGTGGTCGTGCCGCGTGGTGGCCGCAGCCTGGTCGAGCGGGTGCAGAAGGACGCCAGAGTGCCGTTCATCGGGCATCTCGAGGGTATCTGCCACGTCTACGTGGATCGCGCCGCCGAGCTGGCGATGGCCGTGGAGATCGTGTTGAACTCGAAGATGCGGCGTACCGGCATCTGCGGGGCCGCTGAAACGCTGCTGGTGGACCGGGCCTGCATGGCGACGCATCTGCCGCCGCTGGTGGCGGCACTGCTGTCGGCCGGTTGCGAGCTGCGGGGAGATGGCGAAACCCAGGCGATCGATCCCCGCGTGAATTCGGCCACCGAGGCCGACTGGCGCACCGAGTATCTCGACGCGGTGATCTCGGTCCGCGTGGTGGACGGCGTGGACGGGGCCATCCGACACATCGTGGAATACGGTTCCGGCCACACCGAGTCCATCGTCACGGCCGACCCGGCCACCGCGACTCGCTTTCTCGAGGAGGTCGACAGCGCGATCGTCCTGCACAACGCCTCGACCCAGTTCGCGGATGGCGGTGAATTCGGCATGGGCGCCGAGATCGGCATCTCGACGGGACGGATCCATGCCCGCGGGCCGGTCGGGGCGGAGCAATTGACCAGTTACAAGTACCGCGTGCTGGGCTCAGGGCAGCTCCGGCCCTGAAGCCCCCACCCCCAGGCCTGTGTTAGTCTGGGCCATTCACCCTATGGAGGATCGAGCCTTGCGCAATGCGCAGTTTGCCGTGATCGCGGCAGCATTTCTGTTGATGGGAGCGTCACTGCAGGCGCAGGAGGGGGCGCCCGTGGTCGAGGACGGCACCACCGTCGGAATCGAATACACCCTCAGTCTGGATGATGGCTCCACCGCGGACAGCAATGTGGGCAGCGAGCCCTTGCTCTACGTGCAGGGCCAGCAGCAGATCCTGCCGGCGCTCGAAGCGCAGCTTGCCGGCATGAAAGTGGACGAGTCACGCGAAATCACTCTTTCGCCGGAGGAGGGTTACGGCCCCGTGCACCCGGAGGGCTTCCAGACGGTTCCGCTCGAGATCATCCCGGAGGACGCCCGTCACGAGGGTGCCCAGCTCGTCGGCCAGGGACCGCAGGGCGAACCGATTCATGCCCGCGTCACGGAAGTCAACGCAGACTCGGCGGTGGTCGACCTCAACCACCCGCTGGCCGGCCAGACGCTGCACTTCAATATCAAGGTCGTCAGCATCAACTGAGCGACGGCTCCGCCGATGCCAGGAATGAGGGCGCCGTTCCCTCGGGGGGCGGCGCCTTTGCCGTACAATGTCGGCCGCGGGCGGTGCATGCAGGCTGGGAGACGGGCGATGACGCGCTGGAAGCAGATCGCGGAAACGATCAGGGAACTGCAGGAAGAAGGCCAGCTCGACGTCTTCGTCGGCGAGCACTCGGTCAACTTCGAAGTCAACGTGGACGATCAGGGCGTCTACCTGACAGTCTGCCCCCACTGCGTCGGCGAAGCGGTCAACCTTGCGCTCGGCGGCGAGGAGCAGAGCGCGCCCCCCGACTGCGAGCTGCATTGATGTAGGAGCGGCTCCGTAGGAGCGGCTTCAGCCGCGATCCCGCCAACGTAGGAGCGGCTTCAGCCGCGACCACGCCGCGACCACGCCGCGACCCCTAGAGCCTGAAAGGCAGCGCCTCCCTGATCGCCCGGGGATCGGCGTCGGCCAGATTCTTCTGCAACTCGGTGGTCAGCCGGTGGCGCGTCGCCGTCGACAGCCCCTGGCGCAAATGCCCAAGGAAGCGCGGGTCCGCCACCAGCACCAGCCGCCCGAAGCGATCCTTCTTGCGCGCCTGGTCGATGCGCGAGGCGACGGTCTTGGCAAAGCGAATGTGTTCCTGCTCGAGGGCGTCGACGGGCTGGCCCATCGCGTGCCGGCCATTGCCGTGACTGTCGAAGCTTCGGCCGGGCCGGTCGGAGCTGAGGTCTCGGCCGCGCAGGCGGCCTTCCGGGTGGTCTATTTCGTCTATCTGAAGGAGTGGGCCACTATGTGTCTGCTGAGTAAAGATCCGGCACCGGGTGCTGGACGCCACGACTACCCAGACATCGTTCATATGACTCCTGCCTCCGTGGGTGGTGCTTGCGATCGGCGGCCGGCCCGGAGCCAGACCGGATGGTGTACTTTCAGCGTAGCTTCCCAGCGCGACCATTTCCATACCGGACGGCGTTCGTGAGAAGTGTGAGCAACTGTGACACGGTTCCTCGGGCCTGGATCGTTCATCTTGTAATCTTTCGGCGTCCTGTCCAGAATGCCGTTTCCACAAGTTCTGGGTAGGAACAAAGGCTTACGCATACAAATTAAGGCCCGGCATTTGGACTCTGCATGAGCGAACCCTCGTCGTCCGAAGCAGTCGCCCGGATCAGCGCTGATCTGGGAGGCGCGGTTCGCAAGAGCCGTGCCACGCCGTCGCGCGTCGGACTCAATCCGGCCATCACCAAGGTGGCGGTCGATCTGCTGAACCTGGAGCCCGAAAACGCCGAACAGACGCTCAGCGAGAGCCTCGAGGTGCTGCGCAGCGCAATCGGTGCCGATTCGGTCTGTTTCGCGCTGCTCGACGATGCGGGCGAGGTGATCGAACGCACCAGCCATGCCTCGACGGTGCTGGCCGGCTGTCGCCCGGAACGCATGAACGAATGCCGTCTCGACCAGCTCGAGTGGCTGCGGGGCAGGCTGGGGCACATGCGGCTGGTGGAGATCCGGGATGCGACCAGGCTCTCTT
This sequence comes from uncultured Ectothiorhodospiraceae bacterium, assembly GCA_964582505.1. Lineage (GTDB taxonomy): Bacteria > Pseudomonadota > Gammaproteobacteria > Steroidobacterales > XN24 > XN24. The sequence goes on from CAZOSZ010000038.1 coordinate 3,217, forward strand.
CCGCGCTGCAGGCCGAGGCCGCGCTGCTGCGGGAAATGGGCGCGGGCGCCGCGCTGTTCGCCGGACTGAACATCGAGGGCCGCCTGGGCGGCATGCTGGCGGTGCTTTCGGCGCGGCCGGTGGAAAGCTGGCACGTGGACGTCTACCTGCTGCTGAAACTGATCGGCGCGAGCCTGTCGGCGGCGCTGACCCGGCTCAAGCTGGGCCGCGAACTCGACGACATCCACGAGCGTGACGAGCTGACCCGCCACGCCTCCAATGACGGATTGTGGGATTTCGACGTCGAGACCAACACCATCCGCTTTTCGCCGCGCTGGAAGATCATGATGGGCTACGGCGAGGGTGAGCCCGACGACGACATGCCGGACTGGCGCCAGCTGGTGCATCCGGAGGACATGGTGCGGGTCCAGGGCAAGATCCGTGACCACCTGGAGGGCAAGATCGAACTGTTCGAAAGCGTGCACCGCATGCGACACAAGTCCGGCGAGTGGCGCTGGGTGATGAGTCGCGCCAAGGCGATGGTGGACGACGAAGGCAGGATGCGGCGGCTGGTCGGGGTGGAGCTCGACATCACCGACCAGAAGCTCTACGAAGAGGCGCTGTTCCGCGAAAAGCAGAATGCGCAGATTACGCTGCAGTCGATCGGTGACGGTGTCATCACCACCGATTCCGACTGCCGAATCGAGTACCTGAATCCGGTTGCCCAGGAACTGACCGGTTGGAGCCTGGACGACGCTGCAGGCCGCGCCGTGGACGAGATTTTCCGCAGCTTTCACGAGGAAACCTGCGAGCCGATGGAGAACCCGCTGTCGGTGGCGATCCGCCGCGACCGGCTCTACAAGTCGATGCGGCCGACGCTGCTGATTCGCCGCGACGGCAACGAGCTGTACGTCGAGAGCTGCGCCGCGCCAATCCGCAATGACACCGGCCAGGTGATCGGCGGCGTGCTGGTGTTTCACGATGTCAGCGAGGCGCGCGAGCTGAATCGCCGCCTGTCCTATCACGCCAGCCACGACATGCTGACCGGGCTGGTCAACCGCCGCGAGTTCGAGGCGCGGCTGGAGCGCGCCCTGAAGATGGGCCGCGCGCGAGAGGCGCAGTACGCGCTCTGCTACATGGACCTCGACCAGTTCAAGATCATCAACGATTCCTGCGGCCACATGGCGGGCGATGCGCTGCTCGGCCAGCTCGGCGCGCTGCTGAAGTCGAAAATCCGCTGGCGCGACACGCTCGCGCGGCTCGGCGGCGACGAGTTCGGCGTGTTGCTGGAGAACTGCACGCTGGACGAGGCGATTGAGACGGCCGAGGGCCTGCTGAAGGCAGTGCAGGACTTCCGTTTCGTCTGGGAGGATCGCAGTTTCCGCCTTGGCGCCAGCATCGGCGTGGTGCCGATTGCCCCGGAATCGGCCAGCGTGGCCGAACTGCTCACCGCCGCCGACAGCGCCTGTGCCGCCGCCAAGGAGTCGGGCCGCAACCGCGTGCAGACGTGGCAGGAGAATGACATCGACCTGATGCGCCGCCGTCGCGAGATGCAGTGGGCGGCACGCATCAACAATGCCCTGGAGGAGTCACGCTTCGAGCTCTACCGCCAGCCTATCCTGCCGCTGCAGGGCCAATCGCAGGGGGCGCATTACGAGTTGTTGCTGCGGATGCGCGACGAGCAGGGCCAGGTGATTGCTCCGGAGATCTTCATCAGCGCCGCGGAGCGCTATGGGCTGACGCCGAGCATCGACCGCTGGGTGATCACCAATGCGTTCCGCTGGCTGGTGTCCGAGGCAGACGAGCGCGAGCGGCTGGCGATGTGCTCCATCAACCTGTCCGGCCAGAGCCTGTGTGACGACAAGTTCCTGCCCTTCGTAATCGAGCAGTTCGAGCGCAGCGGACTGGACCCGTCGAAGATCTGCTTCGAGATCACCGAGACCGCGGCGATCGCAAGCTACTCGCAGGCCAATCGCTTCATCAATTCGCTCAAGGAACTCGGCTGCATGTTCGCGCTGGACGACTTCGGGACGGGCCTGTCGTCATTCGGATACCTGAAGCATTTCCCGGTGGATTTCCTGAAGATCGACGGCAGCTTCGTCAAGGAAATCCTGCACGATCCCATCGACCGCGAGATGGTCCGCTCGATCAACGAGATCGGCCACCTGACCGGCAAGCGCACGATCGCCGAGTTCGTCGAGAACAAGGAGCTGATCACCATGCTGCGTGGCATGGGCGTGGACTACGCCCAGGGATACGGCGTCGGCGAGCCGCGCCGCATCATGGACCCGGAATACGCGGTCCGCGAAGCACGCTGAGAATACCGAGCCTGCTAAGCTTGCCCGCAGTTTGACGCGGGGGGTTCGTCATGCTCGTCTCGGGATACGGCTCGGTCCGCTGGACCAGTCCCTTGCTGTGGGGCCCGCCGCCGGCCTGGACGAAAATGCTGGCCGGCCTGGTGATGGCACCCGCCCTGGTGCTGCTGGTCGCCGCCTACCTGCCCGGCCGGATTCGCGCCACCGTCAGGCACCCGATGATGATCGCCACGCTCGCCTGGGCCGCGACGCACCTGCTGGCCAAGAGTCGCGTAGCCGACCTGCTGCTGTTCGGCGGTTTTCTTGCCTGGGCGCTGGTGGTCACGGTGGCGTCGTTCCGGCGCCCCTGGACACGGCCGAAACGTTCCCCATCGCTGCTGTGGGATGGGGCGGCGGCCGCCACGGGCCTGGCCCTCTGGTGGTGGCTGGTCTTCGCCGGCGGCCATCTCCGGCTGTTCGGCATGCCGGTGATGTGACGAGGTGTAGGAGCGGCTTCAGCCGCGATGCCAAGCAGATTTGGAATCGGGGCTAAAGCCCCTCCTACAAAGCCCCTCCTGCAAGACCTCGGCTACGCAGCCTGCTGGCCGGCCCTCTTTTGCAGCCACGGGAAATCGTCCACGGCGATCGCCGCGGCGGTGATCGCGACCGACTCGCGAACAGTTTCGGCCTCGAGTTCGTTGATCACGCCTGCCGCGAGCCCGCTGGCGAGCACCGCCTCGAGCGTCTCGGGAGTGACGCTTGCGCCAAGGGCGTGGGCCAGCTTGTGCTCGACCGGTTCGGCGGCGATCACCTTTTCCAGCGCGAGCTCCATCAGGCCGATCGGGTCGTCCTCGCTCGGTTCGATGTACAGCCCGGAGGTCAGCCGGTCGCGGGCCTCGGAGGGACTGAGCAGCAGCGCTGCGACCTGGTGGCCGAGTCGGTCGGAGGGGCCGCGGTGCCGGCGGCCCAGCGGCAGCACGACGGGCCGCAATGCAAGACCGATCGCCCGCACCGGGAAGTTGCGCAGGATGCCGTCGAGGCGATCCTCGATGATCGCCAGCGAATCCTGCAGCGCCCACAGCGCGAACGGCAGATCCGCGGCCGGACGCCCGTCGTCCTCAAAACGCTTCAGCACGGCCGAGGCCATGTACAGATGGCTGAGGATGTCGGCAAAGCGGCCGGAGATCTTCTCGCGCCGCTTCAGGTCGCCGCCGAGCGCCAGCATGGCGACATCGGCGAGCAGCGCAAAGGAGGCGCTCATGCGCGTCAGGCGGCGCGCATAGGCGGCGGTCGGGCCAAGCTCAGGGACCTGCGCCAGGCGCCCGCCGGAGAGCGACAGGACCAGCGAGCGCACCAGATTGCTCAGGGTGAAACCGATGTGGGCAAAGATCGCCTTGTCGAAGGCCTTCAGTCCCGCCCCCGCGTCCTCGCTGGCGGCGGCCAGCATTTCCTGCAGCACATAGGGATGGCAACGGATGGCCCCCTGGCCGAAGATGATCATGCTGCGGGTCAGGATGTTGGCACCCTCGACGGTGATCGCCACCGGCACCGTCTGGTAGGTTTGCGCCAGGTAGTTGCGCGGCCCGAGGCACACCCCCCGGCCGGCGTGCACGTCCATCGCGTCGTTGATGGCCAGGCGCATGCCCTCCGTGTTGTTGTACTTGAGGATCGCGGACAGCACCGACGGCTTGCCGCCCATGTCCAGCGCGGTCGCGGTCAGCACCCGCGCGGCATCCATCCGGTAGGTGACCCCGGCGATCCGCGCCAGCGGTTCCTCGATGCCCTCGAAACGGCCGATCGGGATGCGGAACTGGCGGCGAACACGCGCGTACGCGCCGGTGGCGCGCGCCGCCACCTTGCCACCCGCCGTGCCGAGCGCCGGCAGCGAGATCGCGCGACCCACCGACAGGCAATCCATCAGCATTTTCCAGCCGTTACCCACCTGGGCCTGGCCGCCGATCACCCACTCCAGGGGGACGAACACGTCGGTGCCGGAGGTCGGGCCGTTGAGGAAGGCGCCGCCTGGATTGTGGCGCCGGCCGATCTCGACCCCGGCGCTCGCGGTGGGGATCAGTGCGCAGGTGATGCCGAGTTCCTTGCGAGGACCGAGCAGGCTGTCCGGGTCGCGCGCCTTGAAGGCCAGCCCCAGCAGTGTGGCGATCGGGCCGAGCGTGATGTAGCGCTTCGACCAGTTGACGCGAAAACCGAGCACTTCCTTGCCCCTGAACTCGCCCTTGCAGACCACCCCGACATCGGGCATCGAGCCGGCGTCCGAGCCGGCCCACGGACCGGTCAGCGCGAAGGCGGGGATCTCTTCGCCCTTCGCCAGCCTCGGCAGGAACTGCTGTTTCTGCTCTGGCGTGCCGTAGTGCATCAGCAGCTCGCCCGGGCCAAGCGAGTTCGGCACCATCACGGTGACGGCCGCGGTCACGCTGCGACTGGCAATCTTCATCACCACTTCGGACTGTGCGCGCGCCGAGAACTCGAGCCCGCCGTACTGCTTCGGGATGATCATCGCGAAGAATCGATGCCTGCGCAGGAAGTCCCAGACTTCTCCCGGAAGGTCATCCAATTCGTGGTTGATCTTCCAGTCGTCCAGCATCGTGCAGAGTTCCGCCACCGGACCCTCGAGGTAAGCGAGTTCCTCGGCGCTCAACTCGGCCCTGGGGGTGCGCATCAGCGCTTTCCAGTCCGGCCGCCCGGTGAACAGCTCGGCGTCCCACCACACGGTGCCCGCGTCGATGGCCTCTTTTTCAGTCGCCGACATCGGCGGCAGAACCGACCGGAACCACTTCAGCAGTGGGCGGCTCAGTACCGCACGACGCAGCGGCTGCAGGTTGAGCAGCGCCGCAAGCACTGCGAACAGGGCCCACGGCCACGCCGTGAGGCCGGCTCCGCCCAGCTGCACGCCAAGCAGCAAAAGTGCCGCCGCCGCGGTCCACACCGGCAGCGAGCTGCGTCGGAAAGCCAGCGCGCCAAAGGCCAGCAGGGTCAGCAGGAACCAGGTGAATCCGGACATGGTGTACTCCGCCTGTTCGAGCCCCGCCCGAGGCCCTTGTTGCAGTGCGACAACCGCACTGCATCATGCGCTTATAACCCACGGTTCTGGGGTCCGGCAAGCGGATCTGTCTCCAATTCAAACGTTTGTTGGATGGGCGTTTCGCACTGCACAAGCTCCCGCCCCAGGGCCGGCTTCCTGCCGCTAAGCCACTGACACGCAGGAGAATAATCGGCCGCCCCCGGTGCGCCCGCGGCGGACGGGCTTGTGCGGTGCAACAGGCAGTTCAGGCGCCGGACGGCAATCCGAGGCGAAAACGCATCGAGAGGTCCACCGCGCGCACGTGCTTGGTCAACTCGCCGACGGACACGAAGTCCACCCCGGTGGCCGCGATGGCGGCAATGTTGTCGAGCCTGACGTTGCCGGAGGCCTCCAGCCGCGAGGCGCACCCGGGTCGGGCGCGGCGCCGTGACACGGCCTCGCGCAGCGTGTCCAGGTCGAAGTTGTCGAGCAGCACGATGTCGGCCGCCCCGTCGAGCGCCTGCTCGAGCTGCGCCAGTGATTCCACTTCGATCTCCACCGCCAGCCCGGGATGGGCCGCGCGGGCGAGCGTCAATGCAGCCGCGATACCGCCGACGGCGAGGATATGATTTTCCTTGATGAGCATCGCGTCATACAAGCCGTGGCGGTGATTGTGCGCGCCACCGCAGGCGACCGCGTATTTCTGCGCACTGCGCAGCCCGGGGAGGGTCTTGCGGGTGTCGAGCACTCGGCAGGCGCTGCCGGTCAGGGCGTCGGCGTAACGACGCGCCACAGTCGCCGTGCCCGACAGCGACTGCAGGAAGTTCAGCGCGGTCCGCTCGCCGGTCAGCAGCGGCCGGGCCGGCCCTTCCAGGCGGCACAGATCCGTGCCCGCCGCGATGCGATCGCCGTCCGCGGCCTGCCATCGAACCGTAATCGCGGGGTCGAGCTGGGCGAATACCTCGTCGAACCAGGCGCAGCCGCACAGCACCGCGTCCTCACGCGAGATCACGGTGGCGCTGGCCGACAGGCCCGGCGGCACGAGATCCGCGGTAACATCGCCGCCGCCGACGTCCTCGGCGAGGGCGCGCGACACCACTTCGGCGATATCGTCCGGCACGGCGGGCAGCGGCATGCGAGCTCCTCCCGGAAGCCGGCGGCAGTATAGCCCGGTGGGTGGCCGGCCTGGCGCCGACCGAGGCCTTGGTGGTCCTGGGCGTCTGGTATACTCAGGGTGCATTCAGACGGGGTGATTGCCCCGAAATTCAATCAGCTACGAACAGCCATAGGAGTCCGCGATGGCGCATACCCTGCCAGATCTTCCTTACCCGATGGACGCCCTGGCGCCGCACATATCCAGGGAGACGCTTGAGTACCACTACGGCAAGCACCACCGGACGTATGTCGAGAAGCTGAACGACCAGATCGAAGACGGTGAGTTCGCCACTGCCTCGCTGGAGGACATCGTGCGCGGCAGCTCCGGCGGCGTGTTCAATAATGCGGCACAGGTGTGGAACCATACTTTCTACTGGCATTGCCTCTCGCCACAGGGGGGCGGCGCGCCAAGCGGAGATCTTGCGCGGGCCATCGACGATTCCTTCGGTTCCTTCGAGGCTTTCCAGCAGGAGTTTTCGGACAAGGCCGTGACGCTGTTCGGCTCGGGCTGGGCCTGGCTGGTGAAGCAGGCCGGTGGCAAGCTGGCGATCGTGCAGACGGCCAACGCGGCGACACCGTTGACCGGCAAGGACACGCCGCTTCTGACCTGCGACGTCTGGGAGCATGCCTACTACATCGACTACCGCAATGCGCGGCCGAAGTACGTCGAGGCCTTCTGGAAGCTGGTCAACTGGAATTTCGTCGCGACCAACCTCGGCTAGGCGGCGGAGGCCAACCATGAAGCGCCTGCGGGTGATGCTGCTGATGTTGGCAGGGTTAGCCGGCGGCGGCTGCGTGCCTCTGGTGGTCGGCGGCGCGGCAGTCGGAGGCTACTACGTCGGCCAGGACGAGCGTGAGCCGGCGGTGATCGCCTCGGACAGCCGGATCACCGCGACCGTCAAGTCGAAGCTGATCGGCGACAAGTACGTCGACGGATTCAGGATCGGCGTGGAGACCTGGGAGGGCGTGGTGACCTTGCACGGCGAGGTCGGCAGCAGCATCCCGCGCGAACAGGCGGAGCGGCTGGCGGCCTCGGTGGACGGGGTCAAGTCGGTGCGAAATGAGATCAGGATCGTGCGCGAGCCGGCACAGGACTCGGGGTCGCGCTGAAGATTTCCAAACCAGGAGGCAGGTATCCATGGCAGATGTCAACGAGCGGATCCGCGGAATGCTCACTGAGCACCCGGTGCTGCTGTTCATGAAAGGCAACCCCGATTTTCCGCAATGCGGCTTTTCCGCCCAGGTTGCGGCGGCACTGCGGGCTTGCGACGCGGACTTCGCGTCCTTCAACATCTTCGAGGACCCGGAGATCCGGGAGGGACTGAAGGCCTATTCCAACTGGCCGACGTACCCGCAGCTGTACGTCAACGGCGAGCTGGTCGGCGGCTGCGACATCGTGGTCGAGATGTACCACAACGGCGAGCTCAAGAAGCTGCTCGACGAGGCTGCCGCCAAGGCCTAGCCGGAAATCGGCACCCTGCCCAAGTGTGTAGGAGCGGCTTCAGCCGCGACGCGCAACGCGCAACGTGCGACGCGTGACCCGGGTCGCGGCTGAAGCCGCTCCTACGGTGGTTGTTGTTCCGGCAATTGTTTTCGTGCCTGCCGGTAGATGTCGCGGAACTGGTTGACGATCGCGCAGAACACTTCGGCGGTGAGTCGCGCATCATAGGCCGCGGAGTGCGCCGAGGCGCTGTCCCAACTCAGGCCGACGGCCTCCACGATCCGCGACAGCACGGTCTGCCCGTAAGCGATGCCGCCGAGCGTCGCGGTATCGAAGCTCGAAAACGGGTGAAATGGATTTCGCTTGATCCCGGATCGCTCGATCGCCGCGTTGAGAAAGTGCAGGTCGAAGAAGGCATTGTGCCCGACCAGGATCGCGCGGCTGCACTCCTGCTCGCGCACTGCGCGGCGGACTTCACGAAAGATCCGCTGCAATGCGTCGCGTTCCGGCAGCGCCGGACGCAACGGGTGGAACGGGTCGATGCCGTTGATCTCCAGGGCCGCCGGCTCGATGTTGGCGCCCTCGAAGGGCTTGACGTGGTAACGCCAGGTCTCGCCGGGCACGAAACGGCCATCCGGCCGCAATTCGACCAGGACCGCGGCGATCTCGAGCAATGCATCGGTCCGCGGATTGAAGCCGCCGGTCTCGACGTCGACCACCACCGGCAGAAAGCCGCGGAAGCGCTCGGCCATCACCATGGGCCGCTCCCCGGCCAGCGACGGGCGGTCTGTCCCGCTCATGCGGGCTGCGCCGCCAGCGCCCACTGCACCACTTCGCCGGCGCGAAACGGCACCAGCCGCTCATCCCCTGCAACGTAGTCGGCCGGCGGGCGCCAGGCGCGCCTCTCCAGCAGCAGTTCGCCCTCGTTGAGCGGCAGGCCGTAGAAGCGTGCGCCATGCTCGCTGGCGAAGGCCTCGAGTTGCTCAAGCCGGCCGGCGGCATCGAAGGCCTCCGCATAGACCTCGATGCCGACCGGTGCCGAATAGATTCCGGCGCAGCCGCAGGCCGATTCCTTGCCGCGACGTCCGTGCGGCGCACTGTCGGTGCCGAGGAAGAAGCGCGGATCGCCGCTGGTCGCGGCCTCGAGCACGACCTTGCGATGACGCTCCGCCTTGAGCAGCGGAAGGCAGTAATGGTGTGGCCTCAGGCCGCCGGCAAGCAGCGCATTGCGGTTCAACAGCATGTGCTGCGGAGTGATGGTGGCGGCCACGCCCTGGCGCGCGTCGCGCACGAACTTGACACCCTCGGCGGTCGTGACGTGCTCGAGAACCACTTTGAGCCTTGCAAAGCGCTCGATGACCGGCTGCAGCACGCGCTCGATGAACACCCGCTCGCGGTCGAACACGTCCACCTCGGAATCGGTGACCTCGCCATGCACCTGCAGCACCATCCCGGTCTCCTCGATGGCAGCCAGCGCATCGCTGCAGCGCTCCAGGTCGGTCACGCCGAAGTCGGAGTGCGTGGTGGCGCCCGCAGGGTACAGCTTGACCCCGACGATGTGGCCTGAATCGTGCGCGCGACGGATTTCCGCGGCCGGCGTGTGGTCGGTGAGATACAGCGTCATCAGCGGCTCGAACGAGGCTCCGGCGGGAAGCGCGGCAAGGATGCGCTCGCGATAGCCGAGCGCCGCGGCCGTGGTGGTCACCGGCGGCGAGAGATTGGGCATCACCACGGCGCGCGCGAACCGCATCGCGGTGTGCGGCAGCACAGCGGCGAGCAGCTCTCCGTCTCGCAGGTGCAGGTGCCAGTCGTCCGGCCGACGCAGGCGCAAGCTCATGCAGCGCCCCCCGCGCCAACGCCGGGCGGCCCGCGGTCCAGCAGCAGATTCAGCGTCAGGCGCACGCCAAAGCCCGTCTGTGCGCTGGGCGCGAGCCCGAGTCCGCCCTTGTGGTGACCGGCCGACAGGTCCACGTGCAACCATTCAGTCTCGTCCGGCACGAAGCGTCCGAGGAAGCGCGCCGCGAGGATGTGGTCGCCGTCGTTGTCCACCGCGCACTGCAGGACATCGGCCACGCGGCTCTCCAGCGCCTCGTCGAAGTCCTCGTCCATGGGGAAGGCCCAGACGCGTTCACCGCTCGCGCGGCCCGCCTCGACCGCCGCGGCAAGCAACGCCGGGCGGTTGCCGAACACCCCGCTGTAGCGTGGCGTCAATGCCGCGACGCAGGCGCCGGTCAGGGTGGCGTAATCGATCATCAGCGCGGGTCGCTCGCGACCGGCCAGCGCCAGCGTGTCGGCCAGCGCCAGGCGTCCTTCGGCATCGGTGTGGATCACCTCGATGGTCACCCCGTTGACCGCGGTGATGACGTCGCGCGACTTGTAGGCGTCCGGGCCGATGCGGTTCTCGGTGATCGCCAGCCAGCAGTCCACCGGCTGCGGGAATCCGATCCGGGTCAGTGCAAGCAAGGTGCCGAGGGCCACCGCGCTGCCCTGCATGTCCTCGTGCATGTCGAGCATGCCGCGAAACGGCTTGAGGTTCGTGCCGCCGGTATCGAAGCAGATGCCCTTGCCGACCAGCGCCACGCGGGGCGGCTCAGCGGCCCGCCCACCCGGCCGGTATCTCAGGCGCGCAATGCCGGCATCGCGCCGCGGATTGCTGCGCGCCACTGCGAGGAACGCGCCGGCGCCGAGCTCGGTCAGCGCCTGCTCGTCGAGGAACGACAATTCCCAGCCCTCGCGTCCGGAGAGCTCCTCGAGCAGCCGGCGATAGCCGGCCGCATCGAGCCGGTTGGGCGGCAGGGCGGTCAGCCAGCGCGCCAGGTGGTTGCCCTCGGCCTCGGCGCGGATCCGTTCAAAGTCCAGCTGCGGAACCTCGTCCAGCAAGGTCACGGTCGACAGCCGCGGCGGCTGCCGCGTGTCCTTGCCGGGGAAGCGCGGCATCTGCGCCTCGGCGGCCAGCAGCCCCGAGATGGCCGCCTCAAGCCACGCAGGCGCGAGCTCGGCCGGGGCGCCGGCGGTCATCACGCCGACTTTTGCAGGCCGGCTGGTGCGCACCTCCGCGGCCAGCTTGCGTGCCACCGTCAGCCAGGCAAACGGGGTCCCCTTCGGGTCGGCCAGGCCGACTGTGACCGGGCAGGGATCTGCCAGGTGGAGTGTCAGCACCGCACCCGCCTTGTCCAGCTGCCGGCGGCGCGCCGCCGCCGCCAGCGCATGCCCGCCGGGGATCTCGGCCCAGGCGCTGCGTACTGCACTCACCGGCAACACCACCAGAAGGTGGTCCAGATGCGGCAGCGTGCGCGGGTCGCGGCGGCGCGCGATGCGCGGCAGGGTGCCTTCAGGCAGCAGACTGGCCATGGCTGTCCTTGACCTCACCTGGGGGAGCCCCGAAGATATCGGAGCAACAACAACAACGGTCGCGATTGGCCTGGCGACGCCTATGTTGCGCGGCGCCATCGTAGCAGCAAGACCGTGAAGATTCATCCGAGCGACCGCTGGAGGAACCGGTCGCTCCTGTCCCGAGGAAGCCGGAAACAGATGTCGTACGATCCCAGTTTTCCCGACCAGGATCCGGACGAGACGCGTGAGTGGCTGGAGTCGATTGACTCGGTGCTGCGCATGCACGGTGGTGAGCGTGCCCATTACCTGGTCGAGCGGCTGATCGACCAGGTGCGGCGCTCCGGTTACTACCTGCCGTTCGGTCCGAATACCGCCTATCTCAACACCATCTCGCCGGGCCGTGAGCCGTCCTACCCGGGCGATCGCGCGATCGAGCAACGCATCGAGGCATGGCTGCGCTGGAATGCCATGGCGATGGTGGTGCATGCCAACCGGGTGAGTTCCGAGTTCGGCGGCCACATTGCAAGTTACGCCTCGTCGCTGACGCTCTATGAAGTCGGATTCCAGCACTTCTGGCGCGGCGCGAGCGAGGAGCAGCGCGGTGACATGATCTTCTTCCAGGGCCACTCGGCGCCCGGTATCTACGCGCGCTCGTTCCTCGAGGGTCGCCTGAGTGAAGAGCAGCTGCTGCGCTTCCGGCGAGAGGTCGCCGGCGGAGGCCTGTCCTCCTATCCGCATCCCTGGCTGATGCCCGATTACTGGCAGTTTCCGACCGTGTCGATGGGCCTCGGCCCGATGCAGGCCATCTTCCAGGCGAAGTTCATCAAGTACCTTGAGTACAGGGGTCTCGTGGCGCCGTCCGACCGCAAGGTCTGGGCCTTCCTCGGAGACGGGGAGATGGACGAGCCCGAGGCGATGGGCGAGATCTCGCTGCCGGTGCGGGAGCGACTCGACAACCTGGTGTTCGTCATCAACTGCAACCTGCAGCGGCTCGACGGGCCGGTGCGCGGCAACGGCAAGATCATCCAGGAGCTCGAGGCGGCTTTCCAGGGTGCGGGCTGGAAGGTCATCAAGGTGATCTGGGGACGCGGCTGGGACGCGCTGCTGGCGCGCGACGACAAGGGCTTGCTGCGCCAGCGCATGGAAGAATGCGTCGATGGCGAATACCAGAACTTCAAGTCCAAGGACGGCGCTTTCGTGCGGGAGCATTTTTTCGGCAAGTACCCCGAGCTCAAGGCGATGGTTGCCAACATGTCGGACGCCGATATCTGGAACCTGAATCGCGGCGGCCACAGCCGTGGCAAGGTCTATGCGGCCTACAAGGAGGCCGTGGAGACCGAGGGGCGACCCGTCGTGATACTGGCGAAAACCGTCAAGGGCTTCGGCATGGGTGCGGCCGGCGAAGGCAGGATGATCGCCCACCAGCAGAAGAAGCTCGACCACAAGGACCTGCAGGCCTTCCGGGATCGCTTCGACCTGCCGATTTCCGACGAGGAGATCGACGACGTCCCGTTCCGCAAGCCGCCGGACGACAGTCCCGAGATCCGCTACCTGAAGGAGCGACGCGCGGCGCTCGGCGGCTACCTGCCACGGCGCACCACCCAGGCGCCCGCGCTGAAGATCCCGAAACTCGAGGAAATCTTCAAGGCGCAGCTCGAGGGCAGCGGCGAGCGCGAGATCTCCACGACCATGGCGATGGTGCGGATGCTGACCGCACTGTGCCGCGACAAGACTGTCGGCAAGAATGTCGTGCCGATCGTGCCCGACGAGGCGCGCACTTTCGGCATGGAGGGCATGTTCCGGCAGTTCGGCATCTGGTCGAGCGAAGGCCAGCTCTACACGCCGCAGGACGCCGATACGCTGAGCTACTACAAGGAAGACAAGACCGGGCAGATCCTGCAGATCGGCATCGATGAGGCCGGCGCGCTCTGTGCCTGGACGGCCGCGGGCACGGCCTACGCGAACCACGGCGTGAACATGATTCCCTTTTACCTGTTCTACTCGATGTTCGGCTTCCAGCGAGTCGGTGATTTCATCTGGGCCGCCGGCGATTCGCAGGTGCGCGGCTTCCTGGTCG
>CAZOSZ010000039.1:0-16350 GCA_964582505.1 uncultured Ectothiorhodospiraceae bacterium
CGCTGTTGCACGCGCCGGTGCTACTGCTGGCCGTGCTTGGCGCTGCGGTGGCCGGCCTGGTGCGTACCCTCGCCAGGCCGGCGCGCAACGAGCATTACGTGGTGATGCTGCTGGCCGGATGGGCGGCGGTGCTGTTGCTGTCGTTGCGCGGCCACGATGCCGGCGCGACTGCGGACCAGTTACTCAACGGCCAGCTCTATTTCACCGGCATGCCGCAGTTGATCGCGGCCGCGCTGCTGGTCGCGGGACTGTTGCTGTCGGGAGGCTGGCTGACGCCGCGGCTGTTGGTCGCGCGCCTGTTTCCGGATCACTACTCCGCCAACCGCCGGCCGGTGTGGCCTCACGAGCTTGCCTTCGAAGTGCTGCTGATCGCCGCGGTGGTGCTGGGCATCGGCACCATGGGACTGATGGCAACCTTCGGCATGCTGTTCGTGCCGCCCTGGGTCGCCTTCCGCCTGATGCGCGGCTGGTATGCGGCGCTGCTCGGCAGCGTGGTGATCGGATTGCTGGCGCTCATCACCGGCTTTGCCGCGGCCCTCGCCTTCGACCTGCCGTTCGGCCCCGCACTGGTCGCCGCGCTCGTTCTGGCCGTGCCCTTCAGGGCGCTTCCGGCTCGACTTGGCAGGCGCAGTCCCGGGCCTGTGCAGGAAGACCCCGGCCCGTGACCAGGTAGGTGGCGAAGCTGCCCAGCCAGTGGCCCCCTTCGTAGTGCTCGCCGGTCACGCTTTCGAGTCCCGCCTGCGCATGGGCGGCCGCCGCGGCCCGCAGGCTGATCCGCCGGAGATCGCCCACCGGCAGCGCGGCCGCGATGCCCTCCAGCATCCAGGCGCGGCTCAGGTTGAGGCCATCGAGATGCGCGAGTTTGCCGTCGGCGCGATCGGTCACGATCGCCACCGGCAGCCAGTCCGGTCCGGCGTCCTCGGGAATGCCAGGGAGGAATCGGCCGAACCAGCCGGCGAATTCCGCCTCCGGCAGCACCCGGCGCATCAGGTCGGCTTCCGCCAGGCAGGGTGACAGAAAGTCCTGGCCGGAAGGTTCATAGCCGAGCGGGCAGTTCGTGTCCGCCCGATACAGCTCGCGCGAGCGCCTGACCAGCAGCGCCTCGAACTCTGCATCGCCGGCGATCCGCGCCCAGTCCAGCGCCAGGCCGAAAGCAAACGCGGTCTGCGAATGCTCGCCGGCGCGGATCGGATAGGCGAGCTTCGGCAGCCAGTCGCGCAGGCGCTCCGCCGCCAGCGCCTCGAGCGGTGCCAGCGCCGCAGCCCAGCGCGCGGCATCGGCATCGTCCCACTGGCGCAACTCGGCTGCGAGCTGCAGCAGCCAGGCCAGTCCGTAGGGCCGCTCGAAAGTCTCGCGGCCCGGCCCCTGCAGGTATTCCACTTCGCCGCGCATGCCCTCGTGAATGAAACTGCGCCCAAGCGACTCTCGCGCGCCGGGTACGAACTGCGCATCCGGGTCCAGCCGCACCAGTCGGACCAGCAGCCAGTGGCCATGCACCGAGGAATGCCAGTCATAGCAGCCCCAGAACACCGGCGTCAGCTCGCGCGGCGGCGCTGCGTCGGCGTCACTGTGCAGAACGTGGGCGATCTTGTTGGGGTATTCGCGATGCACGCAGCCGAGCGCCAGCTCGGCAAACCGCGCCGCGGCCGTCGGATCGAGGGCGGCACCCGCCACCAGCATCAGCCCGGCAAGACTCATTCGCGTGGCAGCATGCGGCCCAGCGGCCGGCCGCCGAGCAGGTGCAGGTGCAGGTGGTAGACCTCCTGCCCGCCGTGCGCATTGCAGTTGAAGATCAGCCGGTAGCCGTCCTCCGCGATGCCCTCGGCCTGCGCGATGTCGCGCGCCACGCAGAACATGTGGCCGATCAGCTCGGCGTCCCGCTCGGTGATGTCATTGGTAGTCGGGATGGGCTTCATGGGCACGATCAGCACGTGCACCGGCGCCTGCGGGCGGATGTCGCGAAACGCCACCACACTGTCGTCGCGATATACGAAATCGGCGGGCAGTTCGCCCGCGATGATCCTCTCGAACAGGGTCGGCATCTGGGGTGCTCCTCTGCCGCGAATGCGGTTGGGGTCCGCGCCAGTGTAGGCAGTCACCATGGCGGGCCGCAACGCATCGCGCCAGCCTATAATGCGCCTTTTGCTGCCCCCCAATAGGTCCCGACGATGTCGAACGCCCCAGTCCGCCTGGCCGCCATCCTGCTGTCGCTCGGCCTTGCCGGCTGCGCCCACCTCATGCAGCTCGAGGCGCCCGACGTGCAGCTGACCCGTCTGGAGATCCTTGAACCCACGCCCGGGGCGCTGGAACAGCGTTTCGCGGTCGGGCTGCGGCTGATCAACCCGAACAACCGTGCCATCAAATTGAACGGGCTGGACTTCGAACTGGAGGTCAACGGCCAGCGGCTGGCGCGCGGTGTCAGTGACAGGCCATTCGAGCTGCCGCGCCTTGGGGATGCGGAAACCAGCGTGATTGTGACCACCTCGCTGTACGATGTGTTGCGCCAGGCGGTGCTGCTCGGCGACCGGCGCACCACGGCCCTCGACTACCGGCTGCGCGGCCGCCTGCACCTCGGTGTGGGCCTGCTGCGCAGCCTGCCGTTCGACCACCGCGGCAGCCTGTCACCCTGAGCGTCGCTCAGGCCGCCGCCGCGCAGGGCCGCCGCGGATGCGGTCAATTCCCCAGGTCCGCCAGCCGGCGGGTGATGATGCCGGCGATCTCGCGCGCCAGTGCATCGCGCAGCAGGTCCTCTTCCTGCTGCTTGCCGAGAATCTCGCGCTCGTTGTAGGGAAAGATCCGGCTGCGTGCCAGCGGCTGGCGGGGCACCAGCGTGCGCTCCGGCGTGCTGACCAGGTACTCGACCGAGTAATACACCTCGTACTCGGTGGGCCGGTTCTGCGCGGACACCGACTTGACGCGGCGGCCGTGGCGTTCGGAGGCGATCTTCACGGTCGCGGTCGCCTGCTCGGCGCTCGGCGCCAGAGACACATCGGCAGCCTCCAGCGTGCGGCGCAGCTGGAATGCCAGGTCCGAGTTCGGGTCGGGCACGTCCAGGTAGACGGCCGACAGCTCGGCCGGGTAGCGGGTCACGCCCTGCAGCTGGAAACCGCAGGCTGCGGCCTGCAGCAACACGGCGAACATCACAATCAAGCGAGGCAGCGTGGACATGACTCAGACCACGATGTTGACGAGTCGGCCCGGGACCACGATCAGCTTGCGCACCGGCCGGCCGGCGACATACCGCGCGACGTTCGCCTCGGCCAGCGCCGCCGCGTGGATGTCCGCCTGCGGGGCATCGCGGGCCACGCGGATCCGGCCCCTCAGCTTGCCCTGCACCTGCACCACCAGCTCGATCTCGTCCTGCACCAGCGCCGCGCTGTCCACCGATGGCCAGCGCTGGTCGACCACCGCGCCGGCTCGCCCCAGCGCGGTCCACAGGGCATGACAGGCATGCGGCACGATCGGCGCGAGCATCAGCACCACCGCCTCGAGCGCCTCCTGGCGCAGCGCGCGATCCTGTCCCGCCCGCCCCTCGTGCCTGCCCAGGGCGTTGAGCAATTCCATCACCGCGGCAATCGCCGTGTTGAAGGTGTAGCGGCGGCCGATGTCGTCGCTGACCTTGGCGATGGTGGCGTGCAGCTGGCGGCGCAACGCGCGCTGAGTGCCGTCGAGCCCGGCCGGATCGAGGCGCGGGGCGGCGCCCTCGCCAAGGTGCTCGTGCACCGCGCGCCACAGGCGCTTCATGAAGCGGTGCGCGCCCTCGACGCCCGAGTCGGACCACTCGAGGCTCTGTTCCGGCGGTGCGGCGAACATGGTGAACAGCCGCACCGTGTCGGCGCCGTAGCGGTCGATCAGGGACTGTGGATCGACGCCGTTGTTCTTCGACTTCGACATGGTGCCGACGCCGCCGAGCTCTACCGGCCGGCCGTCACTTTTCAGCGTGGCGCTGAGCACCCGGCCTTTGTCGTCGCGCTGCATCTCGACCTCGGCCGGGTTGAACCACTTGCGGCCTTCTTCCGGATCGTCGCGGTAGAAGGATTCGGCCAGCACCATGCCCTGGGTCAGCAGGTGGCTGAAGGGCTCGTCGCCGTCCACCAGGCCCTCGTCGCGCATCAGCTTGTGGAAAAAGCGCGCGTACAGCAGGTGCAGCACCGCGTGCTCGATGCCGCCGATGTACTGGTCCACCGGCAGCCAGTAGCGCGCCCGCTCGTCGAGCATCGCGCCATGCTGGTCCGCCGAACAGTAGCGCGCGTAGTACCAGGACGACTCGACGAAGGTGTCGAAGGTGTCGGTCTCGCGGCGCGCCGCGCCGCCGCATTTCGGGCACTCGACCTTGACGAACTCGTCCATGTGCTTCAGCGGCGAGCCGACGCCCGAGGGGGTGACGTTCTCCGGCAGCCTGACCGGCAGCTGCGACTCGGGCACCGGCACCGTGCCGCAGTCCGGGCACTCGATCATCGGCACCGGGCAGCCCCAGTAGCGCTGCCGCGAGACGCTCCAGTCGCGCAGCCGGTAATGGACCCGGCGGCGGCCCCGTCCTTCCCCCTCGAGCCGGTCACCGATCGCCTCGAAGGCCTCGCCCGAAGACATTCCGTCGAAGCCCGGCGAGTTGACCAGCACCCCGTAGTCCACCAGGGCGCCGGCGTCGACATCGGCCTCGGAGCCGTCTGCCGGCGCGATCACCTGGCGGATCGGCAGGTCGTACTTGGTCGCGAACTCCCAGTCGCGCCGGTCATGCCCGGGCACGGCCATGACCGCGCCGGTGCCGTAGCCCATCAGCACGAAGTTCGCCACCCACACCGGGATCTCGACGCCGGTCAGCGGGTGGCGCACGGCCAGGCCCAGCGGCAGACCGCGCTTCTCCATGGTTTCCAGCGCCGCCTCGGTGGTGTGCGCGCGGCGGCATTCGCCGAGGAACTCGCCGAGCTCCGGATGGCCCTGTGCGGCATGCACGGCCAGCGGGTGCTCGGCGGCGACCGCCATGTAGGTCACGCCGAACAGCGTGTCCGGGCGGGTGGTGAACACCGTCAGCGCCTCGTAGCCCGCGACCGGCCCCCCGGCCAGCGGGAAATCCAGCTCGATCCCCTCCGAGCGGCCGATCCAGTTGGCCTGCATGGTGCGCACCTGCTCGGGCCAGCCCGGCAGCTTTTCCAGGCACGCCAGCAGCTCGTCGGCGTAGGCGGTGATCTTCAAGAACCACTGCGGGATCTCGCGGCGTTCGACCAGCGCGCCGGAGCGCCAGCCGCGGCCGTCGATCACCTGCTCGTTGGCCAGCACGGTCTGGTCCACCGGGTCCCAGTTGACCGTCGAGCTGGCCTTGTACACCAGCCCCTTCTCGTAGAGGCGCAGGAAGAACCACTGCTCCCAGCGGTAATACTCCGGGTCGCAGGTGGCCAGTTCGCGGCGCCAGTCGTAGGCAAAGCCGAGGCTCCTCAACTGCGCCCGCATGTGGCCGATGTTCTCTCGGGTCCATCTTGCCGGCGGCACCGCGTGCTTGATGGCGGCGTTCTCGGCCGGCAGGCCAAAGGCGTCCCAGCCCATCGGCTGCAGCACGTTCAAGCCACGCATCCGCTGGTAGCGGCTGACCACGTCGCCGATGGTGTAGTTGCGCACGTGCCCCATGTGCAGCCTGCCGCTCGGGTAGGGGAACATGCACAGGCAGTAGAATTTCTCCTTCGAGGGGTCCTCGTCGGCCTCGAAACAGCGCTGCGAATCCCAGTAGCGCTGGGCTTCGGGCTCGATGACTTCCGGCTTGTAGATAGGATCCATGGACGCGTTCGGCGGCAATCAATCCGCGAAGATTACCGCCCCGCCGTGTTGCGGCGCAAAGTCGACAGCAGCGCGAGCGCCAGGGCCAGTCCTGCCAACGGGCCGTCCCCGGCTCGCAGCCACGGGGTCTGGCCCTGCATCGGCACCACTTCGGCCTCCAGCACCCCGGCGACGAACTGGCGCGAGCGCGCGATGACCCGGCCGCGCGGGTCGATCACCGCGCTGATCCCGTTGTTGGTGGCGCGCAGCATCCAGCGACCGGTCTCCAGGGCGCGCATGCGGGCGATCTGCAGATGCTGGTGCGGCGCCATGGTGTCGCCGAACCAGGCGTCATTGCTGACGTTGATCAGCAGCTCTGCCTCCGGGAAGAACACCCTTTGCTGGTTGCCGAAGGCATCCTCGTAGCAGATCGTCGGCGCGACCCGCACGCCCGCCAGGGTGAGCGGCGGCGGATCCGCGCGGCCGCGGGCGAAATCGGTGTACGGCAGATTCATCAGTTTGAGCCAGCTGCGCATGAAGGCGGGCACCGGAAAGTATTCGCCGAACGGCACGAGCTGACGCTTGCGGTAGATCTCCGGCTGCCCCCCGAGCGAGACCAGCACGTTGTGATAATCGCCGCTTTGCAGATCGAGCTCGAGGATGCCCAGCAGCAGTTCGCTGCCGGCCTCGCGGGCCCTGGCGTCGAGCGAGTCGAGAAAATCGATTTCCTGGTGCAGCAGCGCCGGCAGCGCCGCCTCCGGCCAGATCACCAGCTCGGTACCCCAATGCGGCCGTGTCAGCTCAAGGTAAAGCTCCCGGGTGGGCTCCAGCGCGGTTTCCAGCCACTTCTCGTCCTGCCCGACCGCACCTTGCACCATCACGGCCCGGAGCGGCTCGCCGGAGGCTTCGGTCCATTCGCTGCGACCGGCCAGGCCGGCGGCGGCGAACACCATGAACAGCGCCGCGACGGCCAGCGCGCGGCCGGCCAGGCCTTCGATGAACACCGCGACCAGCGCCCCGGCTGCCAGCGCGCAGATCCAGCTCAAGCCGTACACGCCGCCGATCGGCGCCAGCGCGCCGAGCACCGAGTCGGTCTGGCTGTAGCCGAGGCTGAGCCAGGGGAAGCCGCTCAGAAACCAGCCCCGCAGCCACTCGATGGCGGTCCAGGCGGCTGGCAACCCGACCAGCCAGCGCAGCGCGCCCCGTGGCGGCAGCCAACGTGCCGTGAAGCCGCCGAGCAGCGCGTAGTAGCCGCCCATGATGGCGGCCAGGGCGACCGTCAGCAGTGCCGCCAGCACCGCCGGCGCCTGGCCGAACTCGTGCACCGAGACGAAGGTCCACCAGGTGCCGGCAAGGAACGCGGCGAAGCCGTACAGGAAGCCGCGTGCCGCCGCACGGCGGGGAGTCGCGCCTTGCCAGCACAGGAACAGCAGGGCCGGCGAGCACAGCGCCAGCGGCCACCAGCCCCAGGGCGCGAAAGCCAGCGGCAGGACCAGGCCGGACCCCGCGGCCGCAAGATCGGCCGCGTGAAAGCGACGCAGCGCGCCGAGGGGCTGCCACAGGACCGTCATTCGCTCAACCGGGCAGCCGGCGCAGCCGCAGCGAGTGGATCCGGCGGCGATCGGCACGCAGCACCGTGAAGCGCATGCCGCCGAACTCCAGCTTTTCGCCCTTGCGCGGCAGCCGGCCGAGTTCGTGCATCACCAGCCCGCCGACGGTGTCGTAATCCGCGTCGCCGAAGCGGCTGCCGAGCTCCTCGTTGAGTTCCTCGATCCGGGTCAGCGCGTCCACCCGCCATACGCCAACGCCTTCCGGCACGATCAACACCTCTTCCCCGAGGTCGTGCTCGTCGTCGATCTCGCCGACGATCTGCTCGAGCACGTCCTCGATGGTCAACAGGCCCGCCACCCCGCCGTACTCGTCGACCACGATCGCCATGTGGTTCTGGCTGTGGCGGAACTCCTTGAGCAGCACGTTGAGCCGCTTGCTTTCCGGGATGAACACCGCCGGCCGCATGCATTCCTTGATGCGCAATCGCTCCTGGCCGTGCTCGGCGAAGTAGCGCAACAGGTCCTTGGCCAGCAGGATGCCGATCACCTCATCGCGATCGTCGGCGATCACCGGGAAGCGCGAGTGGCCGGAGTCGATGATGATGGCCAGCATCTCCTGCGGGCTGGCGTCGCGCGCCACCACCACCATCTGGCCGCGCGGCACCATGATGTCACGGACCTGCATGCTGGAGACTTCCAGCACGCCATCCAGCATGCGGTGCTCGTCCGCGTCGAGGATGCGGTTGCGGCGCGCCTGGTCGAGCAGCTCCAGCAGCGCCTGGCGGTCGCGCGGGGCGGCGCGGAAGGCCTCGGCCCAGCGGGCCAGCAGACCGTACCGGCGCCCCCCGGTACTCGGCGCTTTGTCGTCAGTCATCGTTCTCGGCCGTGCTCTCGATACGGGTCCGGCCAGCCCAGCTCCGCGAGGACTTCGGCCTCGAGCGCCTCCATCGCCTCGGCCTCTGCCGGCGTCTGGTGATCATACCCGATGAGATGCAAGGCGCCGTGGATCACCATGTGGGCCCAGTGCGCATCCAGCGGCTTGGCCTGCGCGGCGGCCTCGGCCTCGACCACCTCGCGGCAGATCACTAGATCGCCCAGCAGCGGCAAGGCCAGCTCGGCCGGCAACTCGGCCGGGAAGGCCAGCACGTTGGTCGGCCGGTCCTTGCCACGATAGCGCCGGTTGAGGGCCCGGCTCTCGGCAGCGTCGACGATGCGAATCGCCAACTCGGCGTCCTGGCGGCGGCCGGCCAGCGCCGAGCGCGCCCAGTGGCGCAGTTTGGCGACCGCGGGCAGGCCGCTGCGCGAGCCGGCCACCTGCACGTCGATCTTGAGCGCCATCAATCCGGCTCGCCCTGGTGGCGCTGATAGGCCTCGACGATCCGTTGCACCAGCGGGTGGCGCACCACGTCCCTGGCGGTGAACCAGGTGAAGCCCACGCCCTCGACGTCCTTCAGCACCTCGGCGGCGTGGCGCAGGCCGGAGCGCGTGCTGGAAGGCAGATCGGTCTGGGTGACGTCGCCGGTGACCACCGCACGCGAGCCGAAGCCGATCCGGGTGAGGAACATCTTCATCTGCTCGACGGTGCAGTTCTGCGCCTCGTCGAGGATCACGAAGGCCTCGTTGAGCGTCCGCCCGCGCATGAAGGCCAGCGGCGCGATCTCGATGACGTGCCGCTCGATCAGCTTGGCGACCCGCTCGAAGCCGAGCATCTCGTAGAGCGCGTCGTACATCGGGCGCAGGTAGGGGTCCACTTTCTGCGACATGTCGCCGGGCAGGAAACCGAGCCGCTCGCCGGCCTCGACCGCCGGCCGCACCAGCACGATGCGCCGTACCTCGTCGCGCTCCAGCGCCTCGACGGCGCTGGCCACCGCGAGATAGGTCTTGCCGGTGCCGGCCGGGCCGATGCCGAAGCTGAGGTCGTTCTCGCGAATCGCTTGCAGGTAACGCGCCTGGTTCGGGCCGCGGCCGCGGATCACGCCGCGCCGTGTGTGCACCTCGCCGGGCGCCTCGGCACCGGGTTCCTCGTAGAGCCCCGCTTCCTGCAGCCAGGCGTGCACCCGCTGCGGGCTGATGCTCTCAGTGGCGGCCTGCTCGAACAATGCGATCAACAGCCGGTCGGCGGCCGCGACGGCCTGCTCGGGACCCTCGATCTGGAAGCGGTTGCCGCGCGGACGGATCACCACCCCGAGACGCCGCTCGATCTGCTTGAGGTGCTCGTCGAACTGGCCGCAGAGGTTGGCGAGGCGCTGGTTGTCGGCCGGCTCGAGGACGAGGTCCCTGATCAGGTTGGTTTCCAATGCGGTCGGCAGGCTCAGGCGGACCTGGCGAGCGCGCCTTCCACGCCCACCACCCGGCCACGCAGCGAATTGGGCAGCGCCTCGGTGATCAGCACGTCGGCAAAACGGCCGATCAGGCCCGCCTCACCGTCGAAGTTCACCCAGCGCATGTTGCCGGTGCGGCCGGCCATCTGCCTCGAGTTCTTCTTCGACGGCCGCTCGACCAGCACCCGCTCGACACCACCGACCATGGCGCGACTGATGAGCTGGGCCTGCTGGTCGATGCGCTGCTGCAACATCGCCAGCCGGCGCTGCTTCTCGGCGGCGTCGACCTCATCGGGCAGCGAAGCGGCGGGGGTGCCGGGCCGGCGGCTGTAGATGAAGCTGAAGGACTGGTCGAAGCCGAGCTCCTCGATCAGCCCGAGGGTCTGCCGGAAGTCGCGCTCGGTCTCGCCGGGAAAGCCGACGATGAAGTCCGAACTGATGCTGATGCCGGGGCGCGCCTCGCGCACCCGGCGGATCTTCTGCCGGTACTCGAGCACGGTGTGACCGCGCTTCATCATCGCCAGCACCCGGTCCGAGCCGCTCTGCACGGGGAGGTGAAGAAATGGCGCGAGCTCCGGCACCTCGGCGTAGGCGGCCGCCAGCTCGTCGGTGAATTCCACCGGGTGCGAGGTGGTGAAACGGATCCGATCGATGCCGTCGATCGCGGCGACGAAACGGATCAGCGCGGCGAGATCGGCTCCGGTGCCGTCGTGCATCCGGCCGCGATAGGCATTGACGTTCTGCCCGAGCAGGTTGACCTCGCGCACGCCCTGCGCGGCCAGTTGCGCCACCTCGACGATCACGTCGTCGAACGGCCGGCTGACCTCTTCGCCGCGGGTGTAGGGCACCACGCAGAAGCTGCAGTACTTGCTGCAGCCTTCCATCACCGAGACGAACGCGGTCGGACCCTCGGCGCGCGGTTCGGGCAGGCAATCGAACTTCTCGATCTCCGGGAAGGACACGTCCACCGCGTGCACGCTGCCGGCACGCACGCGATCGAGCATTTCCGGCAGGCGGTGCAGGGTCTGCGGGCCGAACACCAGGTCGACGAACGGCGCACGCTCGAAGATCGCGTCGCCTTCCTGGCTGGCGACGCAGCCGCCGACGCCAATCACCACCCCGGGCCGGCGCTCCTTCAGCTCGCGCCAGCGGCCCAGCAGCGAGAATACTTTTTCCTGGGCCTTCTCGCGGATCGAGCAGGTGTTCAACAGCAGCACGTCCGCCTGGTCCGGGCTGGCCGCCGGCTCGAGGCCGTGCGAAGCCCTGAGCACATCCGCCATCTTCGACGAATCGTACTCGTTCATCTGGCACCCGAAGGTCCGTATGAACAGTTTTCCGGCCACGCTCTCCTGTCCGCGCTGCGGCTGAATGATCCCGCTAGAACGGGATGTCGTCCTCGAAAGGCTCTTCCCGGCGGCCGGCGGCTGCGCTCGAGCGGCCCGCCGCGGCGGGTGCCCCGTAGTCCTGGTCACGCTCCGCGGCCGGTGCCCCGGCGCCGGGACGCCCGCCGAGCATCTGCATGTCGCGGGCGATGATCTCGGTGGTGTAGCGGTCGTTGCCGTCCTTGTCCTGCCACTTGTTGGTGCGGATCTGGCCCTCGATGAAGACCTGCGAACCCTTGCGCAGGTACTCGCGCGCGGTTTCCGCAAGGCGGTCGAACATCACCACGCGGTGCCATTCGGTCTCGTCCACCCAGTCGCCGCTCTGCCGGTCCTTGCGCCGCTCGGTGGTCGCGACACGGATGTTGGTGACGGTCATTCCACCCGGCGTAGTGCGGGATTCCGGATCGGCGCCCAGGTTGCCGATCAGAATGACCTTGTTGATGCCGCGCGCCATGTCCCTGACCTCGCTCGAAGAAATGGGGTTTGACCGGATTGCCGGTCCTGAAGCATAGCGACCAAGTCTAGCCGGAACAGCCCCGAATCTCACCTGCGCGGTGCGAAAACCGGGGCTTGACGCCCGTCGCAGCGCCGTGGGGCGTGCGTGCGCGCGACGCGCGTTTCTGCGTATAGTAGTGGGCTTCCCCGGCAGGCCTGTTACGATGGACACGATCCGCATCCGCGGCGCCCGGACCCACAACCTGAAGTCGGTGGACCTCGACCTGCCGCGCGACCGGCTGATCGTGGTCACCGGCCTGTCCGGTTCGGGCAAGTCCTCGCTGGCCTTCGACACCATTTACGCCGAGGGCCAGCGTCGCTACGTGGAATCGCTGTCCGCCTACGCGCGGCAATTCCTGTCGATGATGGAAAAGCCCGACGTCGAGTCCATCGAGGGGCTCTCGCCGGCCATCTCTATCGAGCAGAAGTCCACCTCCCACAATCCGCGCTCGACCGTCGGCACGGTGACGGAAATCTACGACTACCTGAGATTGCTGTACGCGCGAGCCGGCACGCCGCGCTGTCCGACCCACGGCGAGCAGCTCGAGGCCCAGACGGTCAGCCAGATGGTCGACCAGGTGCTGGCGCTGCCGGAGGGCACGCCGCTGATGCTGCTCGCACCAATCGTCCGCGACCGCAAGGGCGAGCATGCCAACCTGATGGCGGAACTGCGCTCGCAGGGTTTCATCCGGGCGCGCATCGACGGTGAGGTCTGCGAGCTCGACGACCCGCCGACGTTGGACCTGCACCGCAAGCACACCATCGAGGCGGTGGTGGACCGCTTCAAGGTGCGGGCGGACCATGGCCTGCGTCTGGCGGAGTCCTTCGAGACCGCGCTGAAGCTGGCCGACGGCATGGTCACGGTGGCGTTCATCGACGCACCGAAAGCCGCGCCGCTGCTGTTTTCCGACCGCTTCGCCTGCCCGGTGTGCGGCTACAGCATCCCCGAACTCGAGCCGCGGCTGTTCTCCTTCAACAACCCGGCCGGCGCCTGCGCCTCATGCGACGGCCTCGGCGTGCGGCAGTACTTCGATCCCGAGCGGGTCGCGGCGCATCCGCACCTGTCGCTGGCCGGCGGCGCGATCCGCGGCTGGGATCGGCGCAATGCCTATTATTTTCAGCTGGTGCGCAGCCTCGCGGATCATTTCGGCTTCGACGTGGAGACGCCGTTCGAAAAGCTGCCGGCCAAGGTCCGCAAGGTGGTGCTGTTCGGCTCCGGCAAGGAAGAAATCGAGTTCGCCTACTTCGACGGACGCGGCGGCCTGTCGCGGCGCCGGCACCGCTTCGAGGGCATCATCCCCAACATGGAGCGGCGCTATCGCGAGACCGAGTCCGGCACGGTGCGCGACGAGCTCTCCAAGTACCTCGGCACGCACCCCTGCCCGGAGTGCACCGGCACGCGACTCAACCAGGCAGCCCGCAACGTGTTCGTCGCCGGCCGCAGCCTGGCGGAGGTTACCGCCACCGCGGTCGGCGAGGCGCTGGCCTTTTTCGGCGGCCTGACACTGCCCGGCTGGCGGGGCGAGGTTGCGAGAAAAATCGTCAAGGAAATCAATGACCGACTAAGCTTCCTGGTGGACGTCGGGCTGGACTACCTGACGCTGGATCGCAGTGCCGAGACGCTCTCCGGCGGCGAGGCGCAGCGCATCCGGCTGGCCAGCCAGATCGGATCCGGGCTGGTGGGCGTGATGTACATCCTCGACGAGCCCTCGATCGGCCTGCACCAGCGCGACAACCGCCGGCTGTTGAACACGCTGTTGCACCTGCGTGATCTCGGCAACACCGTGATCGTGGTCGAGCACGACGAGGAGGCGATCGCCTCGGCCGATCACATCGTCGACATCGGCCCGGGCGCCGGCGTGCACGGCGGGCGGGTGGTCGCCCAGGGCCTGCCGCCCGACATCATGGCCTCCGCGGAATCGCTCACCGGCGATTACCTGTCGGGGCGGCGCAGCATCGCGATCCCGGCGGCACGCACGGTGCCGCGCAAGGGCCACGAGATCGTGATCCGCGGCGCGCGTGGCAACAACCTCGCCGGCATCGATGTGGCCATCCCGCTCGGGCTGATGAGCTGCGTCACCGGCGTGTCCGGCTCGGGCAAGTCCACGCTGATCAACGACACGCTCTACCAGGCGGCGGCGCAGAAGCTCAATGGCGCGGCGACGACTCCGGCGCCGCACGAGCGCATCGAGGGCCTGCAGCAGGTCGACCGGGTGATCGACATCAGCCAGAGCCCGATCGGCCGCACACCGCGCTCCAACCCGGCCACCTACAGCGGCCTGTTCACGCCGATCCGCGAGCTGTTCTCCGGCACGCCCGAGGCGCGCTCGCGCGGTTACAAGGCCGGCCGCTTCAGCTTCAACGTCAAGGGCGGACGCTGCGAGGCCTGCCAGGGCGACGGCGTGCTGCGGGTGGAGATGCATTTCCTGCCCGACGTCTATGTCGCCTGCGACGCCTGCAAGGGGCAGCGCTACAACCGCGAGACCCTCGAGATCCGTTACAAGGGCAAGAACATCCACGAAGTCCTGGAGATGACCGTCGAGGATGCGCTGGAATTTTTCGCCAACGTGCCGGTGGTGAAGCGCAAGCTGCAGACGCTGCTGGACGTCGGCCTGTCCTACATCCGCCTCGGCCAGAACGCCACCACGCTCTCCGGCGGCGAGGCACAACGCGTCAAGCTTGCCAAGGAACTGTCCAAGCGCGACACCGGCAAGACCCTGTACATCCTCGATGAGCCGACCACCGGGCTGCACTTTCACGACATCGCGCAGCTGCTTGGCGTGCTGGGCCGGTTGCGCGACCACGGCAACACCGTGGTGGTGATCGAGCACAACCTTGACGTCATCAAGACAGCCGACTGGATCATCGACCTCGGCCCGGAGGGCGGCAGCGGCGGCGGGAAGCTGGTGGCCCAAGGCACGCCCGAGACTGTCGCGGCCGTCGCGGCCTCGTTCACCGGCCATTACCTCAGGCCGATCCTTGCTGCCGCAGTGCCGCACGGCTCGGGCCGCAAGAGGCGCGCCTGAACCCCTGCCTCACCCACCGAAAGGACCCGCAATGGACCCGTCCAATGCCACTGACCTCGCAGCGACTGCCATCGGGCCTGCACCGGACATCCGCTTTCGTGGCGGCAAGGCCGTCAGCGCCTTGCCCATCCTGTTCTTCATCGGCTGGGCGATCTTCCAGTCCGGGGTACTCGGGATCAGCGATACCGCCGGCCTGATCGTCGGCATGCTGATCGGCCTGACGCTCGGCATGCTGCTGGTGCGCGGCAGCTGGACCGTCTACGCCAATGCAGTCTTTGCGGGCATGGCGCAGAAGGTGGCGGTTACGGCGATCGTCGCCTGGCTGTGGGCCGGCATGTTCGCGGCCACGCTGCAGGTCGGCGGCTTCGTCAACGGGCTGGGCTGGCTGGCCGAGGTGTCCGGTATGGGCCCCGCAGTTTTTCCGGCGGTCACTTTCGTACTGGCCGCCTTGCTGGCCACCGGCATCGGCACCGGCTATGGCACCGTGATCGCCTTCGTGGCGCTGTTCTTTCCGGCGGGCGTGGTGCTCGGCGCCGACCCCTTGCTGATGTTCGGCGCGATCCTCTCCGGCGCGGTATTCGGCGACAACCTGGCACCGGTCAGCGACACGACCATCGTCAGCGCGGTCACCCAGGATTCCGACGTCGGCGGGGTGGTCGCCAGTCGCTTCAAGTACGCGATCATCGCGGCGACACTCGCGTTCTTCGCTTACCTGGTGGCCGGATCGCTGCTGACCGGGACCGCCGTCGATGCCGACGCCGCAGCGCTGTTCAGCGCACAGAGCAACCCCAGCGGCCTGGTGCACCTGGTGCCGATGGGCATCGTGATCTTCAGCGCGATTCGCGGCCGGCACATCATCGAGGCCATCTCCTGGGGGTTGATCGCGGCGATTGCAGTCAACCTGCTGTTCGGCCTGGCAGCCGGCAGCGACATGCTGGTATTCCGGGTCGCCGCGGACAGCTGGGCAGGATCGAGCTTCGGAGGATGGCCCCTGGTGGAGCCGGTGGCGGCCGGTGAGGCGGGCGTCGGGGGCAGCCTCTATGCCGGCGCGATCGGCTATGCCGAGCTCGCCGTACTGATCCTGCTGGTGCTGGCCGGCGCGCACGTGATGATCCGCGGCGGAGGCTTTCATGCCCTGCAGGAATGGCTGCTCAGCAGCGTGGCTCGCAGCGTGCGCTCGGCGGAGATGGTCATGGTCATCGCCACGGCCTTGATCAACGCGGCGATCACCATCAACACGGCCGCGCAGATCGCCATCGCACCCTACATCGCCACCATCGGCAAGCGCTTCAACCTCAACGGCTATCGCCGCGCCAATATCCTCGATGCCAACACCTCCGCTCTCGGCTACATTTTCCCGTGGGCCGGCGGAGTGCTGGTCGGCTATGCGCAAATGACGGGGCTGGTGGACACTTACGATTGGTTCGCTCCGGCCATGGTGGTCGAACCGATCCAGGCGTGGCCGTATGTGTTCCACGGCTGGCTGCTGGTGGCAGTGTTCCTGTTTTCGGCCTGGACCGGCTTCGGCCGCGAGTACACGACCGACCGGATCAGCAAGGGGGGTGAGCTCCTGTGAGCACCGGATTGTTCCGCAACTGGCGCTTCCGCGCCGCAAAGCCGGCCTTCGTGCCGGGCGAGGAGATCCGCGCCTACCTGACGGCCTTCGACCCGGCGACCGGCGAGGGCACGGCACGCGTCGGCGACACCGTGCTTTTGGTGGCGGGCGCCTCGGCCGCGCAGGTCGACCAGCTCGTTAAACTTCGCGTGGAGAGCTTCGACGCGGCGCAATCGACGGGCCGCGCCGTATTGCGGTCCTGAGCCGCCGTGC
>CAZOSZ010000040.1:0-16161 GCA_964582505.1 uncultured Ectothiorhodospiraceae bacterium
GGAGCGGCTTGTAGGAGCGGCTTCAGCCGCGATTCCTCCTCGCGGCTGAAGCCGCTCCTTCAGCCAGCCTGCCGCCCGTTTACCCCAGGATCGGCAGCAGCGCTCCGAGGGGGTGGTGGTGGCGTGCCACCGAGTACAGGAACAGGAAGGTGACCACGGCCGCAATGAAGGCGATCGCCCGGGCGGCGCGCGTCCGTGCCCTGCGCAGGGCAAAACTGCCGAGCACGATGTATGCCAGCAGCAGCAGGACCTTGACCGTGAGCCAGGCGTGCTGGAATGGGTACTGCTGGATTAGGGTGGTCAGCCACAGCGCGCTGGCCAGGAGCACCGTGTCCACGACGTGGGGCAAGACGCGCGGCAGCGGGTGGCGCGGCAGCTCCCTGCCGGCCAGCACCCAGGCGCCACGCAGCAGGAACAACGTGAATGACAGCAACACGCTGTAGTAGTGCACCTGCTTGACCCAGTAGTACAGCACGCCAGGTCGCCCTCAGCCGGGCGCTCCGTCGGACCGGGGGCGCAGGTAGATTGGCAGATGACGGAGCGCCCAGGCCAGCAACGCGAACAGCCAGGCGAGTGCCGCGGCCAGGCTGAGCGCGGCCGCCACCCCCGGCAGGAGCTCGGCCGCCAGGCGCAACACCGTCGCCGACTGAATGAGCAGGAACAGCCGCCAGTTCAAGGAATCCATCGCCAGCGGGCGTCCCGAGTGGCCGAGCGTCACGCGCGTCACCATGGCCATCAACATACCGCCCAGGAAGCCGATCCCGATGATGTGGAGCGGTGCACGCCCCAGCACGACCGGCCAGCCGAAGGCGGCCGCGAGGTCGGAGAGTGCGGCGAGCGCAAGGCCGACGGCCAGCCAGGCGAAGGAGATGTGCAGGACGTCCAGCAGCTTCTCATCGGCGCGCTGCCGCGGCCACCAGCGCCACGTGCAAAGCATCGCGACCAGTGCCAGGGGCACCGTGGCCAGAGCGCCCCGGCCCGGCGCCAGTTCCAGCAGCGCCCGGCAAGAGGTCAGCACCACGAAGAGCCCGAGAATCCAGTCGGGGCGCCAGACCTGATACGCGGTCACGACCCGCGAACTGAAGAATGGAATCATCCGGTGGCAGACACTGAAGTACACCGTCAACAGGAAGCCCCACAGGCCGATGCTGCGCACCAGTGGCCAGGCGGCGTAATCTCCCCGCGCAAGTGCGATGGCGAACAGCAGCATGCCGAGCAGACCGGCGAGCAGGCCTGCAAGCACCGTGAAGGCGTGCCACGCGCGCTCGCGGGCACGCAGCAGGATGTGCAGGAGGATGGCGATGACCACGGCCAGGGCCGCACAAGCCAGCAACCAGCCTGTAACCAGCAGCGCCGGGATGCCGCTGAGGCCGGCAAAGAACATCAGCATGCCGGCGTTCAACAGGCCAAAGGCCAGCAGCGTGGCGCCCCGCCCGGCTTGCGGTGCAGGCATCCAGCGGGGGAACACGGTCAACAGGAAACCGTACATGAACGGGGTGAAGCCGAGGTACAGCATCGCTGCGCCGTGCAGCAGCAGCGCGGGCTGCGGCGGCTCCAGCCCGGCGATGCCGGCCGCGCGGCCGGCAAGCACCAGGGTCCACCAGGCGGACCCGCCCAGCAGCCAGGCGAACCCGCTGGCAAAGAACATGCGGTGCGGAGCGGAGCTCAGCACCTGCCAGCGCTGCCTGAATTCATTCACCGCGAAGCCGCCTGGGGTGGCCGGGAAGCCCGCCCCGCTGCCGAACAGCGGCGGGGCGGGCAAGCCTTCAGGCCTCGGCCACCGTGGTGGAGGCCTTTGCCGGGACAGTCTCGCGCGGCCCGAAGAACAGGCGGAACACGAACCATGCGAGCGCGATGACGCCGACGCTGAACAGCACATCGCCCGGCACGCGCAGCCACACCAGGGTCTGCATCAGCGGTTGCTGCAGGAACTCCGCGGAGCGCGCATACCAGAAGCCCTCGGTGACGCTGGCCCAGACCTGCATCAGTCCCAGCGGCAACAGACTGAACACCGCCATTGCGGCAAGGCCGAGATTGAGCGACCAGAACGACAACTTCAGCAGCTTCTCGTTCCAGACCTGCCGGTAGGTCAGTCCCCGCAGGCAGAACAGCATCAGGCCGATGCCCAGCATGCCGTAGACGCCGAACAGCGCGGTATGGCCGTGCAGCGGCGTGGTATTCAACCCCTGCATGTAGTACAGCGCCAGCGGCGGGTTGATCAGGAAGCCGAGCAGGCCGGCGCCCACCAGGTTCCAGAATGCCACGCTGATGAAGAACATGATCGGCCACTTGTAGGTTGCGACCCAGCCGCGGTGCCGGGATGCCTTCCAGTTCTCGTAGGCCTCGAAGCCTATCAGCACCAGCGGCACCACCTCCAGCGCGGAGAATGCCGCGCCGATCGCCAGCACCGCAGTGGGCGTGCCGGTGAAATACAGGTGATGGAAAGTGCCGAGCACGCCGCCGGTCAGGAACACGATGGTGGCGAACAGCACGGCGGTCACCGCACTGGTGGTGCGCACCAGGCCGAGCCTGGCAAACAGGAAGGCGATGACTGCTGTGGCGAACACCTCGAAGAAGCCCTCGACCCAGAGGTGCACGACCCACCAGCGCCAGTACTCGACGATTGCCAGGTGGGTGTGCTTGCCCCACATCAGGCCGGCGCCGTAGAACAGGCCGATCGCCACCGTGGAGAGGAACAGCAGGATCACCAGAGGCCGGACTTCGTCCTTTTTCTTGAGCGCCGGCCACAGCGCACGGCCGACCAGCGTCAGCCAGAGCATCAGGCCGACGAACAGGAAGATCTGCCAGAAACGGCCGAGGTCGATGTACTCCCAGCCCTGGTGGCCGAACCAGAAGTTGATGTCCAGGCCGAGCTTCTGCATGACGCCGAGCCACTGGCCGACCATCGAGCCCGCCACGATGATCAGCAGACAGGCGAACAGGAAGTTGACACCGAGGCGCTGGAACTTCGGTTCATGGCCGGAGATCGCCGGTGCGATGTACAGGCCCGTCGCCAGCCATGCGGTCGCGATCCACAGCACTGCAAGCTGGGTGTGCCAGGTGCGGGTCACGACGTAGGGCAGCACCTCGGAGAGGGTCAGGCCGTAGAAACCCTGGCCTTCGACCGCGTAGTGCGCGGTGACCATGCCGAGCACCACCTGCAGGCCGAACAGCGCCGTGACCACCCAGAAATACTTGACGGTGGCGCGCATCGACGGCGTCGGCTTCAGGTTGTGCAGCGGATCGATCGAGGGCACCTCCGGCGGTGGCTCCCTGCCGTGCACCTTCGCGTAGTGCCAGGCCAGCGCGCCGACGCCGGCCAGCAGGATCAGGATGCTGACGAAGGTCCACATGAAGGCCGCGCCGGTCGGGGTATTGTCGATGAGCTGCTCGTGCGGCCAGTTGTTGGTGTAGCTGATGTCGTCTCCGGGCCGGTTGGTGGCGGCGGCCCATGAGGACCAGAAGAAGAAGGCAGCCAGCACCTGCCGGCGCTCGGGGTCCGGCACCGGGAACTGCATCATCGCGTAGGCCTCGCGCAGCCCGGCGAGCTCCGGGTCGTCGCCGAACAGCCCGTCGTAATGGGCCGCGACAATGCGGATGGCGGTGGCACGCTCGTCGGAGACGGTCACCCGGTTGCTCCGGGCATCAAAAGTATTCTCGCGCAGCTGGCGCTTCAGGCGCTGCTCGAGCGCGGCGCGCCGGGTGTCGTCGAGATCGCCGAAGCGCAGGCCGAAGTCGCGATCCGCCCACACCTCAAGCAAGGCCAGGGCCTCGCGATGCAGCCAGTCGGCGGTCCAGTCCGGCGCGACGTAGGCGCCGTGGCCCCAGATCGAGCCCTGCTGATGCCCGCCGGTGGTCTGCCAGACCTGCCGACCGCGCTCGATGTCCTCGCGGCTGTAGATGATTTCGCCATCTGCACTGACATAGGCATCCGGGACCGGCGGCATCGTGCGATAGATCTCGCCGCCCATGAAGCCGAGAATGCCAAAGGACACCAGCAGGATGACTCCCAGTGTCCACCAGAGGCGCTTGGTGTCGTACATGACCGTTGTCTCCCAGGGTTTCCCCGGCCCGGGATTCCGGGCCTGTGGCGAAATTCTGGGTCCGGCGGCGGCGCGGCGCCTTGAGATATGTCAATCCTGGCCGTCGGCACGCGCCTTGACAGGGCTTCGGGGCACGAGGAAAATCCCCGGCCCCTCCGGGACATGCGTCCCAAGACGCGGCAGCGCGGCTACGTAGCTCAGTCGGTCAGAGCGCGGCACTCATAATGCTGAGGTCGGTGGTTCGAGCCCACCCGTAGCCACCAACTCCGGAAGTCCCCCTCCCGGCCCCGTGCCCGGCGCGGACAGTGACACCGATTCCGGGCACAATAGCCGGCGGGCTCGCAGTCCGTGCTGCGATACCCTCGCGAGCCGTTCACCAGAGGGTCCAGTGATGGCGAAAAGCGCCGGGCCCTGGAGCTTGCCGAGGACCTTACCCGCAGCGGTGCCGGCTACCTGCACGTGGTCGAGGAAGGCGGCGGCATTCGTCTCGCAGTCTGGTCGGACGGCGCGCTCTCGCAATGCACGATCCAGTCGGAGTCTCATTACGCACTCGACCGCGCCGGCATCTGGGCGGACTGTGTCCGCGAGGGTCGCCCGGTGGTGCACAACGAGTTGCGTGCGGAGCATTACCGGCGCGGCCTGCCTGCAGGCCACTCGCCACTCATCCGGCACCTGGCGGTGCCAGTGCTGGAGCACGGTCGACCGGTGATGGTGCTCGGCGTCGGCAACAAGCCGGAGCCCTACGAAGACGAAGACGTCGATCGCGTGCGACTCTTGGCCGAGAGCGCCTGGGGCCTGTTGCGGCGCAAGGCCCACGAGGAAAGGGAAGCCCGCCACTTCGACTTCCTGCAAGCCAACATGCTGGCCACGGTGGACGTGGTCAGCACGATCGTCGGGATGCGCGACCCGTACACGGCCGGCCACGAGCGCAGGATCTCGCGGCTCGCCAGGGAGATCGCCCGGCAGAAGCACCACGAGCGCTGCGACGGCAGCGGATACCCGGACGGCCTCCGTGGCGAAGCGACCCGGCTCGAGGCCCGGATCATCGCCGTGGCCGACGTGGTCGAGGCCATGTCCAGCCCGCGACCCTATCGCCCGCCACGCACCGTCAACGTCGCTTTGGCGGAGATCGAGGCAGGGGCGGGCACGCGCTATGACCCGCACGCCGCCGCCGCCTGCCTGGCACTGTTTCGGGAACTTGGATACCAGCTGGGCTGAGCCCGGATCAGTACCTGCCCTGCAGCTTGCGGTCGAAGCGGTCCTCGAGGCCCGCGACCGTGGCGTACTCGCGGGCCAGCACCAGGCTGGCGCGCGAGCCCGCATGATCGCCCACCTGTTCGAGGATCAGCGCCCGCAGCAAATGGAAGCGGTGGTCTTCCTTGTGCAGTCGTATCGCCCGGTCGACCGACCTCAGGGCTTCGTCGGGGTGTCCTTCGCTGAAGGCACGCTCGGAAACGAAGAAGTGGTAGTAGGGGTTGCGTTGCTGGTAGCGGCGAATCCGCTCGCGGTAGGCGTCCGCCAGCGCGATCTCGCCACGCTGCTCGTAAAGCCGGGCGAGATTGCCGATGGCCGGGTTGTATGAGCCGTCGATGCGCAGCGCCTGGTGGTAGGCGCTCTCTGCGTACGCGGGCGCCCGGTTGCGTGCGTAGAGCACGCCCAGGTTGGTCCACACGGCAGGCACTTCCTGGTGTGCCCTGATCGCCTTGGCGAAGTACACCATCGCCTCGCGGATCTCGCCGGCCCGCATCGCGTTGACCGCGAGATTGTTGTAGAACAGCGCCTCGACGTACTCGTCGCTGACCGGCCTCTGCGTGTACAGGGTCTGGAATCGCGCTTCGTTGAAGTCGACCACGAAATCGCGGTAGTCGTTTGGACCGGACGGGGCGGTCCGGCCGGCAAAGCTCGGCGTGTCGACGCGGACCAGCACGTTGACGTGCAGGTTCAACATCGCCAGGTCGCCGTCACCGGTCCACACCTCGGGGATGTCGACTTGCTGGTAGGTGGCCTGCAGACCGGCTTCGCGAGCCAGCGCGACGAACAGGTTGGTGAAGGCGAGGCAGTTGCCGCGGCGCGCGTAAAAGGTCTCGCGTGCGGTCAGCGTCGCCTCGCCCTGGTAGTCGAGCGACAGCAGGCCGGAATTGATCATCGTACCGAGCAGGCGACGCAGGCGCGTATGCTGGCTGCGGAAATTGGCCGTCGCGTCCAACGCGAAGGCCTTCATTTCCCGGTCAAGGTCGAGCAGTTGCCTGTCGGGGAGTTCGTCAGCCCTGACGGCTTCGACGAACAACGCCCTGCCGGAGAGCAACTCGGCCTCGGTGGGCAGAGCCCCCTGCGGACGCGAAGGCAGCGTTCCCCCGCATGCGAACATCGTCAGGCAGGCGCCGACGACTGGCAGAACTCGGAACCCTGGTAACCGCATTTGCCGGCCCACCCGGTTGGCGCGACCTGCATTAACCTTGGCCCTATCCGGGCGGCAATTCAAGAGGCGCCGCGTCAGGATGCCGCGACCACTGCCTGGCCCCGGTTGTTGCGATGCATCAGCAGGCGGTACAGCGCCGGGATCACCACCAGCGTCAGCAGCGTGGAGGCAATCAGTCCCGAGATGATCGCCCATGCCAGCGGCGGCCAGAGGGTCGAGCGGGTAAAGGTCAGCGGCAGCAACCCGGCCACCGTGGTGGCGGTCGTCATCAGGATCGGGCGCGCGCGCCGCCCGACGGCGCCGACAATCGCCGCGGTGGCATCCAGCCCGGCCCGCTCGAGCCTGCGTATCAGGTCGATCAACACGATCGCGTTATTGACCACGATGCCGACCAGCGCCACCACGCCGAGGATCGCGGTGAAGCTGAAAGGCTGACCGGCGAGCAGCAATCCCGGCGTGACGCCCACCACGGCCAGCGGCACCGTGACCAGCACGATCGCCATCAGGCGGAAGGAGTTGAACTGGAAAAGCAGGAACACCAGCAGCAGCGTGAGGCCGACCGGCAGCGTTCGGAACAGTGCCGTATTGGCTTCCCCGGCCTCGGCCGCCGCGCCGCCCTGCACCAGGCGTACGCCGGGCGGCAGCTCGATCGCAGCCAGCCGCGGCTGCAGCTCCGACAGCACCTGGCCATAGGTGTAACCATCCGCCGTTTCGGCCAGCACCGCGGTCATTCGCTGCAGCTCGCGGTGCTCGATGATCGCCGGTTGCCAGCCCAGGCGGGTGGAAACGACCTGGCCCAGAGGCGCCGTATCACCATCAGGCAGCACCAGGGGAAGGCCTTCCAGGCCGGTGACCGGGAACGAACGCCCCTCCGGCGAGCGGAGCTTCATGGGCATCGGCTCGCGTTGCGCGCGCCAGGTGGAAAACTCCCGCCCGAGGGTCGCGCCGGCCAGCGTTGCGACCACCTCCGCGCGCGCCACCCCGAGCCTTGCGGCCGCCGCGTCGTCGATTTCCAGTGCCAGGGTCGGGATGCCGCTGCCGAGGCGGTGGCGCACGTCCACCGCGCCGGGCGTGTCGCGCAGCGCGGCCATCACCTGTTCGGCGACCGCCAGCAGCAGTGCGGGTTGCTCCGAGTACACGCGGACTTCCACCGGCGCGTCGATCGGCGGGCCCTGGCCGAGGCGGCTCGCGACCACGTGGGCATCCGGCAGGACTTCGCCGGCGCGGGCGCGCGTCCAGCTCATCAGCTCGGCCAGGTCGTGCTCGCTCTCGGTGATCAAGATGATCCGGGCGAGATGCGGCGAGCGCGGGATCTTGACGAGGTTGTAGTAGAAGCGCGAGCCACTCGATCCGGCAAACACGTGGACATCCGTGACACGGGGGCGTGCGGCGAGGTCTGTGGCCAGCGCGTTGGCCTGCAAGGCGGTGTACTCGAGCTCGGTTCCCTCGGCAAAGCGCAAATCGACGATCAGTTGATTGCGATCGGTGCTGGGGAAGAAGTCACGTGGCAGCAGGCCGGACAGCAGGCCCGCACCCGACACCAGCAGGATCGCCGCCATCACGACCTGCCAGGGCCGCCTGACGGCGAGCCGGCCAAGCCGCTCGCCAAGCCGCTCGATCGCATCGCCGCGTCCGGTGTTACTCGGGCGCAGCGTCAGGGTCGCCATCACGGGCGTGGCGAACACGGCATAAACGTAGCTGACCAGCAGCGTCAGCATCACCAGGATCGGGATGCCACGGGTAAAGTCGGCCGTGTCGCCGCGGGCGAGCAGCAGCGGGGTGAAAGCAGCGAGCGTCGTGCCGGTCGCGGCAGCCAGCGGTCCCGCCAGCTCGCGCACGGCCAGCGTCGCAGCTTCCCGGCGTCCGCGTCCCCGGTCCAGATGCCACTGCAGGCTTTCGACCATCACGATCGCGTTGTCGACCAGCATGCCCAGCGCGATCACCAGGCCGGCGACCGCCATCTGGTGGAGCACCCCGCCGCCCATGGCGTACAGGCCGAGCGCCGAAAGCGTCACCAGTGGCAACAGTCCCGCGACCGTCAGGCCGAGGCGCAGGCCCATGAAGGCGACCAGCACCCCCACCACGATGGCGACGCCGAGCAACAGCGAGCGCGCCAGCTCGCTGAGCCGCTCCTCGACCCACTTCGGCTGGTAGAGGATTTCGTGGATCTCGAGCGGCGCATGACCCGGCCGCACTTCGTCGAGCAGTGCCCGCACCTGCTCGCCGAAGCGCACTGCATTGAGGCGGTTTTCAGGAATCACGATGCCGAGCCCGACGGCCGGGCGTCCGTTCACCCACATCCGCTCCAACGGCGGATCGGCGGGCTCGAGCCTTACGCTGGCGACTTCCCGCAGCGGCAACAACGCTCCGGAGGCAAGTCGTACCGGTGTGTCGCGCAATTCTTCCAGGTCACGGAACTCACCCTGCGGGCGCAACACCA
Organism: uncultured Ectothiorhodospiraceae bacterium; assembly: GCA_964582505.1. GTDB lineage: Bacteria > Pseudomonadota > Gammaproteobacteria > Steroidobacterales > XN24 > XN24. The sequence continues at coordinate 8,903 of CAZOSZ010000040.1, forward strand.
GCGAGCGGCCGTCGCGATTCAGCGCGCCTCCGGGCAGCGCGACATTGCGCGCGGCCAGCTGTGCGCCGAGCGAATCCGGGTCGATGCCCCATGCGACCGCCATGGCCGGGTCGATCGACACGACCAGCTGCTCGCCGGGATCGGCAAGCAACTCCACGCGCGCGATGTCACCGACCCGGAACAACTCCCGGCGCAAACGGCGCGCGCCCTCCAGCAGCTCAAGCAGGTTGTCCGAGCCGGTCACCGCGACCACGATGCCCTCGGTGTCCATCGCCTTGTCCTGCACCTCGACAGGCCCTGCGCCCTCGGGAAACTTCCGCGCGGCACGCTCGACGGCGACGCGGATCCGCTGCCAGGCATCGTCGGTGTCATAGACGTGCTGATGCATGCCGATGATCAGATGCGCGGCCCCGAGCCGCGCCGTGCCGCGCAATTCGTTGACTTCCTCGACCTGGGCGATCTCTTCCTCCAGAGGATTCAGCACCAGGCGCTCCACCTGGCTCGCGTCCGCACCCGGCCAGCCGACAACCACGTGGCCGTAACGGTAGGGGAAGAACGGGTCCTCCTGGCGGTCCATGGCCAGCCAGGCCAGCAAGCCGATCAACGACAGCGCGGCGACTGTCGCGAGCACCAGCCGGCGGCGCTCGAGCGCCGCGAGGATTGCGTTCAGGGCAGCACCTTCACCGGCTCGCCGTCGAGCAGCTGGTGGTGACCCGCGACCACCACGCGATCACCTGCCGACAGCGCCCCGCTGACCTCGACCTGGCCGCCGACCAGCCGGGCCGTGGTCAAGGGCGTCGCCATGGCGTGCCCGTCGACGACACGAAAAACCCGGGTCTGGCCGGTGCCCGGATCCACGATGGCGGCAAGCGGTACCAGCAAGCCGGGCTGCACGGCGTGCGGCAGCTCGACGTACACGGAGCTGCCGGGCTCCCACTGCGGGCTTGCCTCGAGTTCGACGACCGCCGGTGCGGGGCGGCCCTGCCGGGCCACGCCGAGTTCACGGATGCGGCCCCGGGCACGGTCGCCAGAGGCAACCCTCCACAACGCCACCGGCTCGCCCACGGCCAGGCGCTGCGCGACGTCCTCAGGCAACTGCAGCTCGACCTCCAGCCCGCCCGTGCCGGACAGCACCATCACTGGCTGGCCCGCGGGCACGAAGTCGCCGGGCTCGACCAGCAGATCGCCGACCACGGCATCGAACGGCGCCCGCAGGATGGCATCGGCGAGCTGGTCGCGCGCCTCGGCCACGCGAGCCAGTGCCTGGGCGCGTGCCTCGCGCGCGGCGTTACGCTGGGCGAGGCTGCGATCCAGCAGCTCTTCGGAGCCGAGCCCGCGGGCATGCAGTTCCCGCGCGCGCTGGTGCTCGGATTCCAGCTGTATCAGCTGTTCATCGAGTTCGCGGACGCGTGCCTCGGTCGCCGCGACCGCGGGCCCGAGCGCAGGGTTCTGCAAAGCGGCCAGGCGCTGGCCCGCGGCGACGTGCTGACCGCGCGCGACGAAGCGTTCGGCAAGATGACCGGCATGCAAAAATGCCGGCTCGGCGCGCTGCGTCGGGCGCAGGACTCCGGGCAGCCTCAGTTCGCGACGCGCGTCCGATTGGGTGACTTCCGCGACCCGCACCGGGACCTGGCGCGCGCCGGGCTCCGGCCCGGCGGTCGGTTCGGCCGCGAAGCCGCAGCCGGCCAGCCAGAACGCTGCCATGCACAGCAATGCGGCGCGGGCCGGAATTCGAGCCTGTCCAGGCGATGCCGGGGCTGCAGTCAGGATCGTGTCAGCGCGCATGTGTCCGCCGATCAATTGCGGGGCAGCAGCCCCTCCATGAAAATCTTCAGGAAATCGTCGAGGTAATCCTGGTCCTGGCCCATCCCGGGCCACTGGCCGTGGTGTGCGCGCGCTTCGAACCACTGGGTGCAGGCATTGACGAACATCGTGACGACATGGGTCGGGTTGACGTCGGCCCGCAGCAGTCCGCGATCCTGGGCCTGGCGGATCCTCTCGGCCCCGAGGCGCACCAGTTCCGCGTCCAGGTCGCCGCATTTCGGGTCGTCCTCGAGATGGGTCCAGGCGAACAGCCGCACGACCTCGGGATGCTCTTTCAGGAATTCGAAGTAGCGCGCCACCGCGTTTCTCAACAGCTCTGCATCCGGCTCGTCCGCCTGCCGCAGTTCCGCTTCCTGCCCCTCGGCATAGCTGGAGAACGCGCGCTCCTTGACCTGCTCCCAGAGCGCCTCCTTGTTGCCGAAGTGGTGGTGGATCAGGCTCTTTGTGACCCCGGAGCGGGCGGCGATCTCGCGCATCGTGACCGCCGCAAAGCCCTTTTCGACAAACAGGGCATGGGATGCCTCGAGAATGCGCTCGCGGGTGAGATCCGGATCCCGTGTTGTGGCGACGGTTTTCATGGCGGCAAGAATACAATTAACTGGCCGACCGGTCAATTAACGGATCGGCCCTCTGGCTCGATCCGGTCTACGGCATTGCAACGGTCCGGCGGGCGCGTGGCCGGCGTTGCATCCCGCCCAAGCCTCAGTCTCCGGGCCGGCTGAAGTCCTGGGCAAACGGGTTGCCGCTTGCGGGTGCAATGCGGATGAAGCCATGGCCGGTGACCTGGTGGCAGGCATTGCATGCATGCAGCAACTCGGCGAACCGACGTTCCATGCCTGCCCAGTCATCAGACTCCAGGGTGGCTTCCACGCGCTCGATGGCGGGCAGCAGCATGTCCTTCACGAGACGGCCGATGGGCTTGTCGCCATAACTGTCGATTTCTTCGACGACGGTATGGGAGGTCTCTTCGAGTTCGTGCAGATAGAAATGCGCGAGTGGGCCGTTTTTCTCCGCCACCGACAGTTGCAGCTTGTGTGCGTAGATCTGCATCCGGTTCATCAGCCCGACCAAGTCGTTCGACCCGGCCGCAGCCGGACCCGCAGCCAGGCCACCGGCAACAGCCAGCAGGCAGGCGCAGAATACAATTCCCGATTTCATGCATCGCTCCCGGATTCTTCCTCGAAGTGAACGGCGGGATCTAAGCAAGAATCATTTGCGTTAAATCCCTATCCACTTGTAATCACGAGCGTGCCTATACTTTCCCTGCAGTGCAACAACTCATCCGGCGCGTTTCGTCCCACCTCGCGCTCCAGGAAGGCCAGCGTGTGCAGTCCAGAGACCCGCGTCTTAAGTGAATTGTCAGCCGGCTGCCGCGGCATCGTCGTCCGAGTCAATGGCGGCAGGGAACTTGCCGCGCGGTTGGCCGCGATGGGGCTGACGGCCGGCGCCGAGATCCAGATCCTGCAGAACCGTGGATTCGGGCCCGTGCTGGCCCGCGTCCGGGACACTCGCATTGCGCTCGGCCGGGTGCAGGCCGGGCTGGTAGCCATCCATGAATGCTGTGGCGCAGACGCTTCCACGATCGCCGGACCGACCGGCGGCTGAATCCCGCCGGCTGGTCATCGGGCTGGCGGGTCAGCCCAACGTCGGCAAGTCAACGGTATTCAGTATCCTGACCGGCCTGACGGCCGAAGTGGGCAACTGGCCCGGTCGGACGGTCGAGCGTCGCGAGGGTGTCGCGCGCATCAAGGGACGCTCGTTCCGCGTGGTCGACCTTCCCGGCGCATACAGCCTGACCTCGAACTCGGACGAGGAGCGCATCGCTCGCGAGTTCATTCTGCGCGAGCGTCCCGACGTCATCCTGATGCTCGCGGATGCCTCCGCGCTGGAGCGCAACCTCTACCTGCTGGCGGAGCTGCTGCTGCTGCCGGTCCCGGTGGTGCTGGGCGTCAACATGGTGGATGTCGCAAGGCGCGAGGGCATCGAGTTCGACGCACACGTGCTGCAGGCCGCCCTCGGCCTGCCGGTCGTGCCCATGGTCGCCAGCCGCAACGAAGGCGTCGCCGAATTGCTGGCAGCGGCGGCGGCGGTGGCCGATGGCACGACCGACTTCGCGCCGGACCGGCCGGAAATCGCCGCCGCGCACCGCGAAGTGTATGTAGAGGTCAGGAATCGGCTTGCGCCTTCGGTGCCGGAGGGCATTCCGCCGAGCTGGGTGGCGCTGAAACTCCTCGAGGGCGATCGCGAGCTCACCGCACAGGCGCGAGACTGGTTGCCGCCGGCGGAGTGGCAGCGGGTCCACGAGCTGTTGCGCGCCCATGAGGACGCGGTGCTCGACGTCGCCGGCGCCCGTTACGAGTGGATCGGGCGAATGGTGCGGGCCGCGGTGCGGCGTCCCAGGCTCGGACAGGTCAGTGTCACCGACAAGCTCGACCGGATCGCGACCCACCCGGGCTGGGGTCTCGCGCTGCTGCTGGTGGTGTTCGGTCTGATTTTCGGGCTGACCTTCAGCGTGGCGGGCCCGATCCAGGCGTGGCTGGAGGGCAGCGTGATCGCCGGCGCGTCGACCCTGTTGACGGCCGCGCTGGGCGGTGCGCCCGAGTGGCTGTCCGGTCTCCTGGTGGACGGACTGCTTGCCGGCGCCGGCATCGTCGTGACTTTCGTGCCGATCCTGCTGGTGTTTTTCCTGGCGCTCGGTTTTCTCGAGGATACCGGCTACCAGAGCCGCATGGCCTACGTCATGGATCGCTTCATGCATCGCCTCGGGCTGCACGGCAAGAGCTTCCTGCCGCTGTTCCTGGGATTTGGCTGCAACGTTCCTGCGGTGATGGGCAGCCGCGTGATCGAGTCGCGTCCGGCGCGCCTGCTGACCATCATGCTGACGCCCTTCGTGCCATGCAGCGCGCGGCTGCTGGTGCTGGCGTTCCTCGTGCCGCTGTTTTTTCCGGCCTACCCCGCACTGGTCGCCTGGGGGCTGGTGATCGGCAACCTGCTGGTGCTGGCGCTGGTCGGCGTGCTGCTCGACCGTTTCGCTTTCCGCCGCGAGCGGCTGGCCTTCATCATGGAGATGCCGCTTTATCACGTGCCGAACCCGCGCACCATCCTGATTTTCGCACTCACCAATGTCTGGACCTTCGTGAAACGGGCGGCGACGATCATCGTCGTGGTCTCGATGATCATCTGGCTGCTGGTCAGCCATCCGGGCGGGCACGTCAACCAGAGCTATCTGGCGATGCTCGGCCGGGGCCTCGAGCCGGTGGGCGCGTTGATGGGCCTGGACTGGCGCCTGATCGTCGCCACGCTCTCGGCTTTCGTCGCCAAGGAGAACTCGATCGCCACGCTGGGCATCATCTTCGGCACCGACGGTCAAAGCCTGGGTGGCACCCTGTCGGCGGTCGTGACACCCGCTGCGGCGCTGGCTTTCCTGGTGGTCAACATGCTGTTCGTGCCCTGCGTGGCGACCATCGCGGCGGTGCGCCAGGAAACCCGCAGCTGGCGCTGGACGCTGACCAGTGCCGGCCTGATGCTTGCCAGCGCGCTGTTGTTCGGTACGCTGGTGTACCAGGTGGCCGTGCTGCTTGGACTTGGAGACCTGCGTGCTTAGGCGTTTGCTCAGGGTGATCGCGAATGGCGGGCTCGGAAATACGGCCGAACTCGCCACCGCGCTCGATGTCTCGTCAGGGCTGGTCGAGGCGATGATCGGCGAGCTGGACCGGCGCGGGCTGGTGCAACGTGCGGGAGCAACCGGGGCGGGCTGCGACGGCTGCCCGATGGAGCGCAACTGTGGACCCAGGGCCCGGGCCGCAGCCTGGCTGCTGACCACCGCGGGGCGCCGGCACGTCCAGGCCTGATGCCCGCCGCTCCGATCGCGCTGGCCTGTTGCATCCTGCCGTTCGCGGTGGTGATCGCCTGCTACCTGCTGTCCATCAGCCTGGGGCAGGTCGAAGTCTGCTTTCCGTTCTTCGACGGCTGTCTCTCGATCAGCGCAGCCGCGCGCCAGGATCCGGCCATTCACCTGTTTCGCGCCGTGATGCTGCCCAGCTCGACGCTCATCGCCGGCTACTGGCTGCTGGTGCGTGCCTGGCTGGGGCAGCTCGGGGAGCGCGGCCGAGGCCCTGACTGGATCGCGGCGCTCGGCGTGATCGGAGCGCTGTTCCTGGTGCTGTACGCCGTGTTTCTCGGCACCGACGGGACGGCCTACGATTTGATGCGCCGCTACGGCGTGACGGTCTACTTTTCTTTCACCGCACTTGCCCAGCTGGTGCTGGTCTCACGGCTTCACCGCTTGCCGCAGTCCGCCAGGGTGCGGCTCGGCCGGGGCGTCGTCGGCTGGAAGATCGCCTGCGGCGCCGCCATGCTCGGCCTCGGCCTGGTGAGCATCCCGGCGCAGCACTACTTCGGCGCCTGGAAAGTCGAAAATGTCGTCGAGTGGAATTTCGCCCTGGTCATGCAAGGCTATTTCGCGTTCACCGCGCTCGCCTGGTGGCGGGCCGGCTACCGCGTGACCGTCAGCTTCCGGAGGTAGGAGCGGCTTCAGCCGCGACAGGCCCTGTCGGTCGCGGCTGAAGCCGCTGTCGGTCGCGGCTGAAGCCGCTCCTACAAAATCGGCTCCTGCAGGGAGCAGCCGCGCCGCAGCCGTCAGCGCCGCAGCTTGGTGAACTTCGATCCTTCCAGGCTGAGGTTGAACATCAAGCCGCGGCGGCCGAATACGAAGCCGACGATCGGATCGCGTATGGTGGTGGAATCGAGCGACACGCCGCCGCCGAGCTGGATGATCGCCACCGAGCCGTCCACGCCCACCTCCCAGCCGGAACTGTTCCTGAAGCGGTCCAGCGCTTCCTGCTGCATGAAGCAGATCACCACGGTCTTGGCCTGCGCGCCGAGCTGCAGCCCGATCGTAGCGGCCGCGGTCGCATAGTAATCGACCGTCCCGCCATCGATCCGCAGCGCGCCCTCGCCGTACTCGCCGCCCACGCCGAAGCCGGCCTTGATGACTTCCGGGAACACCAGCACTCCGCGGCTGCTGGCGACGAACTCGCGGGCACCATCGACCTGCTTGTAGAACTCCTCCAGCGCCGTGTTCACCGCGGCGTCGATCTGTTCGGCGGTCCGAGCAAGCGCCGCGCCGGGCAACGCGAGGGCAAGCAGGGCGGCGGTGCCGATCAGCAGGTGCAGCTCGCGCGACATCGTGCGCCTCCTCGAAAGTGTGGCCGGTGGCGGGCCATTATCCATCAACTGCGCCGGGTTTCGCGCCTGGCGCCGGGCAGCCTGGCCATGATCGCCACGAGATCGGGGTCCGAGCGGGTGTCCACGATGATGCGACGATCGGCTTCGAGCCGCCCGATGGTGGCCGGCCGTGCGAGCTGCGCCTCGAGCACGGCCAGGTCGGCATCGGAGGGGTCGCCGCGCCGCCCCGCCCCCCGGGCGCGCAGCAG
>CAZOSZ010000041.1:0-6328 GCA_964582505.1 uncultured Ectothiorhodospiraceae bacterium
GAGACCTCGGCCGGGGCGAGTCCGGCGTCGCCCAGCACGGCGCCGATGGTCGCGGCCCCGAGCTGCGGTGCGGTCAGGGGGCCGAGGGCGCCCTGGAAGGCGCCGATGGGCGTGCGTCGCGCCGCTGCGATGACGATGGTGTCCTGGCTCATGTTGGGATCCTCGCTTGGCTAGTCCGCAGCGCCTGAAGTGGCGCGGAACAATTCACGGCCGATCAGCATACGCCGGATCTCGCTGGTGCCGGCTCCGATTTCGTACAGCTTGGCGTCGCGCAGCAGCCGGCCGGTCGGGTAGTCGTTGATGTAGCCGTTGCCACCCAGCGACTGGATCGCCTCGAGTGCCACCTCGACGGCGCATTTCGAGGACAGCAGCAGGCAGGCGGCGGCATCGAAACGGGTTGGCTCGCCGCGGTCGAACTGCTCGGCGACCCGGTAGGTAAAGGCCCGCGCCGACTGCAGTGCGGTGTACATATCAGCGATCTTCGCCTGCATGATGCCGAAGCTTCCGATCGGCCGGCCGAACTGCCTGCGTTCCTGCAGGTAGGGCAGCACCACGTCCATGCAGGCCTGCATGATGCCGATCGGCCCCGCGGAGAGCACCAGCCGCTCGGAGTCGAGGCCGCGCATCAGGATGTAGGTGCCGCCATTGACCTCGCCGAGGACGTTTTCGGCCGGGATCTCGCAGTCCTCGAACACCAGCTCGCAGGTGTTCGATCCGCGCATGCCGAGCTTGTCGAGCTTCTGCGCGGTGCGAAAGCCCTTCATGCCGCGCTCGACGATGAAGGCGGTGATGCTGCGCGAGCCCTCGGCCGGGTCGGCGGTGCGCATGTAGACCAGCACCACCGAGGCTTCCGGGCCGTTGGTGATCCACATCTTCGAACCGTTCGCCACCCAGACCTCGCCGCGGCGCTCGGCACGACAGCTCATCGAGCCAACCACGTCGGAGCCCGAGCCGGCCTCGGACATTGCCAGCGCACCCACCCATTCCCCGGAGCACAGCCGTGGCAGGTACTTGCGCTTCTGCTCCTCCGTAGCGTTGAGCAGCAGGTTGTTGACGCACAGGTTGGAGTGTGCACCGTAGGACAGGCCGACCGAGGCCGAGGCCCGCGAGATCTCCTCCATCGCCACGCAATGGGCCAGGTATCCCAGCCCCGAGCCGCCATAGCGCTCGTCCACGGTGATGCCCAAAAGCCCCATTTCGCCCAGCTCCGGCCACAGCGCCTGCGGGAACTCGTTGCTGGCGTCGATCTGCTCCGCCAGCGGCGCGATGCGTTCCGCCGCGAAGCGCCGCACCGAGTCGCGCAACAGGTCGAGATCCTCGCCCAGGCCGGTGTTGAAGACGCTCATCCGTAGCTCAGCTGACCGTCGCGGTGGTGTGCGCGCGCCGTCCGGAGAGGCGGTCCTTGAAGCGCTGCGAGTAGGGGATCTTGACCTGCGAGATCACCGCGATGCGTTCCTCCGCCAGCCGGTCGGCGGCCTTCCAGGTGGGAATGCCATCGCGCTCGGCGAGCTGGAAGATCCGTCCGATGATGTCGCGGATGCTGGAGACGGTGCGGTAGGCTCGGTCGCGGTCGTAACCCTGCAGCTCGATGGCAACATTCATCAGCCCGCCGGCGTTGATCGCGTAATCGGGCGCGTACAGGATGCCGCGCTCCTCCAGCGCCGTGCCGCAGGCGTTGGACTCCAGCTGGTTGTTGGCGCTGCCGGCGACGATGTCGCACTTCAGTCTTGCGATACTGCCCTCGTTGATCACGCCGCCCAGCGCGCAGGGCGCGAACACGTTGGCGTCCACGTCGTAGATCTGCTCGAGCGGTACCGCCTCGGCGCCGAACTCGTCCGCTACGTGTTGTACGCGTGCGGCGTTGATGTCGCAGACGAATACCTTGGCGCCGGCCTCGGACAGGAACTTGCTGAGGTAGTAGCCCACGCTGCCCACGCCCTGCACGGCGAAGCTGACCCTGCCGGGGTCGTCGTGCCCGTACTTCTTCTGCAGGCAGGCCTTGATGCCCTGCAAGGTGCCGTAAGCCGTGAACGGCGAGGGATCGCCGCTGCCGCCATGCACGCGGTGCACGCCCACCACGCGGTCGGTCTCCTGGAAGATGTAATCCATGTCGTCCACGGTCGTACCGACGTCCTCGGCGGTGATGTAGCGTCCGCCGAGCGAGCCGATGAAGCGTCCGAGTGCGCGGAACAGTCCCTCGCTCTTGTCGGTTTCCGGGTTGCCGATCAGCACCGCCTTGCCGCCGCCCAGGTTGAGGCCCGAGACCGCGGCCTTGTAGGTCATGCCGCGGGACAGCCTCAGCACGTCCACCAGCGCCTCCTCCTCGCTGCCGTAGGGCCACATCCGCAGGCCGCCCAGCGCCGGGCCGAGCGCCGTGTCATGGATCGCGACGATGGCCTTCAGCCCCGTCTCCTTGTGCTGGAAAAACACGACCTGCTCGTGGCCCATATCCTCGAGCTTCTGGAAGAGCATCATTGCTGGAGACCTCCTGGAATCTGCTGCGGATCGCGGCGTCGGCCCGCCGGTTGTTTGCTTGTGGTGCGCGTCGCCGCGCGACCCGTGCCGGGGCCGCGCGCGCTGGTCGTGCGGAGTCGCTGGTCGCGCCGCGGGGCTGAGGGGAGCACGCAGCTCCGGGCCACACGCCGGACGGCGCCTTCGGGCCGCGGAATTATACCGGTCGGGCAATACGCTTGCATTCCCGGGCGCGATGCCGCAGTGCAGCATGGAACGGCGGGCGCAGGCGATGTCGCTATAATCGCGAATCAGTCGCCGTCCGCGGCGCCAACCGGGACCGGACCACAGCCATGAGTACCGCCGCACGGGACGTGCAGAGCCTGCCTGGCCGCGAAGCCAGGCCGATGCGTTTCATCACGGCTGCGTCCCTGTTCGACGGCCATGACGCCGCGATCAACATCATTCGCCGCATCCTGCAGTCGCATGGCGCCGAGGTGGTGCACCTCGGCCACAACCGCAGCGTGGCCGATATCGTGCGCGCCGCGCTGCAGGAGGATGCAGACGGCATCGCGGTGTCCTCGTACCAGGGCGGCCACAACGAGTACTTCCGCTACATGGTCGACATGCTGCGCGAGCACGGCGCGGAACACATCCGGGTGGTGGTGGGCGGCGGCGGCACGATCTCCCCGGCAGAGCGGCGCGCGCTGGAGAAATACGGCGTGGAGCGGGTCTATGGGCCGGAGGAGGGCATGCGCCTGGGTCTCGAGGGAATGATCGAGGATGTCTTGCGCAGGATTCGCGCGAGTCGCCGGCCCGAGCTTCCGGCCGGTGCCGAGGGGCCGTCGGACTCGCTGCGGATCGGCCGGACGCTCAGCCTGATCGAGCAGTCAGCGGATGACCCCGCCGCGCTGGAGCGGTTGCGCCAGGGCTGGACGGCGCGCGAGCAACGCGCGCCGGTGATCGGCATCACCGGCACCGGCGGCGCCGGCAAGTCGAGCCTGACCGACGAACTGCTGAACCGCTTCCTGCGGTCCTTTCCGGAGCGCCACATCGCGGTGCTGGCGGTGGACCCGACACGGCGTCGTACCGGCGGCGCGTTGCTCGGAGACCGCATTCGCATGAACTCGCTGGCTGACGAACGGGTCTACATGCGCTCGGTGGCAACCCGGCGCCAGCACCTCGCCACCAGCGCCGCGCTGGCCGATGCGATCGCTTTTTTGCGGTCGACGGGTTTCGACCTGGTGATCGTCGAGACCGCGGGCATCGGCCAGAGCGACACCGAGATCGTCGACCTGGTGGACCTGCCGGTGTACGTCATGACCAGCGAATACGGCGCGGCCAGCCAGCTCGAGAAGATCGACATGCTGGACTTCGCCGAACTGGTGGTGCTCAACAAGTTCGAGAAACGCGGTGCCGAGGACGCACTGCGCGACGTTCGCAAGCAATGGAAACGCAATCGCAGGGCCTTCCGGCTCGACGACGAGGCCGTGCCCGTCTACCCGACGATTGCCAGCCAGTTCAACGACCCCGGCGTCAACCGGCTGTTCTCGGCGCTGTGTGCCGCGCTGGTGATAACCTGCCGACTGCCGCAGGCGCAATGGACGCCGGCCGAGCTGCCGGCGGCCACGGACCATGGCGCGCTGATCCCGCCGCGCCGCGTGCGCTACCTGGCGGAGATCGCCGAGGACGGTCGGGCTGCGAACGCCGAAGCCGAGCGGGTCGCCGAATCCGCCAGCCGCGCCTGGTGCATCTGGCAGTCGCTTGAAGGCCTGGACGCCGAGCGTCCGGCGCCGCTGCAGGCCTATCCGGAATCCGCGCTGGCCGGAGACGAAACGCTGGCGGCGCTGCGCAGGCGCTACAACGAGGCCCTCGGCGGCCTGCAGGCTGAGCACATCGCGCTGCTCCAGGGCTGGCCTGAACGGCGCGCCGCCGTCGAATCCGAGCATTACCGCTACCGGGTGCGGGGCCGCGAGCTTTGCGGGGAAAACTACAGCGAGTCGCTCAGCCGCCTGAAGCTGCCGAAGCTGACTGCGCCGAAGTGGCAGGACTGGGGCCAGCTCTTGCGTTACCTACTGCGCGAGAACCTGCCGGGGAGCTACCCGTACACCGCCGGCGTCTACCCTTACCGTCGCGAGCAGGAAGATCCGATTCGCATGTTCGCCGGGGAGGGCATGCCGGAGCGGACCAATCGCCGCTTCCATTACCTCGCGCGGGGCCACGCGGCGACCCGCCTGTCGACCGCGTTTGATTCCGTGACCCTGTATGGCGAGGATCCGGACGAGCGCCCCGACGTCTACGGGCGGATCGGCAACTCCGGCGTGTCGATCGCCACCCTCGACGACATGAAGCGGCTGTATTCAGGCTTCGACCTGTGCGACCCGGCGACCTCGGTTTCGATGACCATCAACGGCCCGGCACCGATGATCCTGGCGATGTTCATGAATACCGCGATCGACCAGCAGGTCGAGAAGCACCTGCGTGCCAGCGGCGGCTGGGAAGCGGCCGAGCGGCGCATCACCCAACTGCACGGCGACGGCGAGCGGCCCGTCTATCGGGGCCAGCTTCCCGAGGGGCACGACGGTTCCGGGCTGGGCCTGCTCGGTGTCTCCGGTGAGCAGCTGGTGGACGCCGCGACCTACGCGCGCATCCGCGCGGCGACGCTCGCCACGGTGCGCGGCACGGTGCAGGCCGACATCCTCAAGGAAGACCAGGCGCAGAACACCTGCATCTTCTCGACCGAGTTCGCCCTCAGGATGATGGGTGACGTACAGCAGTACTTCATCGACCAGCGGGTGCGCAATTTCTATTCGGTGTCGATCAGCGGCTACCACATCGCCGAGGCCGGCGCGAACCCGATCAGCCAGCTGGCCTTTACGCTTGCCAACGGTTTCACGATCGTCGAGTACTACCTGTCCCGCGGCATGCAGATCGACGACTTTGCGCCGAATTTGTCGTTTTTCTTTTCCAACGGCATGGATCCGGAGTACACGGTGATCGGCCGGGTTGCGCGCCGCATCTGGGCGCGGGCAATGAAACGGCTCTACGGCGGCTCGCCGCGCAGCCAGATGCTCAAGTACCACATTCAGACCTCAGGGCGGAGCCTGCATGCGCAGGAGATGCAGTTCAATGACATCCGCACCACCCTGCAGGCGCTCTATGCGCTGTTCGATAACTGCAACAGTCTGCACACCAACGCCTTCGACGAGGCCCTGACCACGCCCACCGAGGCCTCGGTGCGCCGCGCCGTGGCGATCCAGCTGATCATCAATCGGGAGCTCGGACTGAACCGCAACCAGAATCCCTGGCAGGGATCGTTCGTGATCGATTACCTGACCGACCAGGTGGAAGAGGCGGTGTATGCGGAGTTCGAGCGCATCGCCGAGCGCGGCGGCGTGCTCGGCGCGATGGAGTCCATGTACCAGCGTGGACGCATCCAGGAGGAAAGCCTCTACTACGAGCACAAGAAGCACGACGGCAGCCTGCCGCTGATCGGGGTGAACACCTATCTCGGGCCGGAGGGTCAGGGCGAGGCCTCGGTCGAGGAAGGGCAGCTGATTCGGTCCAGCGAGCAGGAAAAACAGGCCCAGGTGGCGTCGACCCGCGCGTTCAACGCGCGCGGCAGCGCGCCAGGCGATCGGGCCCTGGCGGCGCTTGCAAAGTCCGCGGCCAGCGGCGGCAACGTGTTCGCGGCGCTGATGGATACCGTCAAGTATTGCTCGCTGGGTCGCATCAGCCGCGCGCTGTACCAGGTCGGCGGCCAGTACCGGCGCAATATGTAGGGGCGTGCCGTTGAATTCGAACAAGTGGGAGCAGCTTCAGCTGTGGGAGCGGCTTGAGCTGTGGGAAAGGCTTCAGCTGTGGGAGCGGCTTCAGC
>CAZOSZ010000041.1:6428-15818 GCA_964582505.1 uncultured Ectothiorhodospiraceae bacterium
AGCTGTGGGAAAGGCTTCAGCTGTGGGAGCGGCTTCAGCCGCGATCCGGGTCGCGGCTGAAGCCGCTCCTACTGGCCATCCTGACGCTTGCCGCCCTGCTGTCGCTGGGCCGGGCGACCGCGACCGAAGGCACGCTGGGGGCCGCGCTGGCCGAACAGCGATCCGGCGTTCAGGAGGCGACGCGTTCGCAGGCCCGGGTGGCGCAGCTTGCCGACCAGACCGCGGAGTTGCTGGGCGAGTACCGGGTGACGGTGCAGCGCCTCGACCGGGTCAGGATCTACAACGACAACCTCGAGGCGCTGCTCGCCGACCAGCAGCGCGAGCAGCAGGACATCCAGCGGCAGCTCGCCAGTTTCGAGCAGGTGCAGCAGGAGGTCGTCCCGCTGATGCTCGAGATGGTCGAGGACCTGGCGCGCTTCATCGAACTCGACCTGCCTTTTCAGATGGCGGAGCGCCGCAATCGCGTGGCGCTGCTGCGCGAGGTCATGGGCCAGTCGAACGTGACGGTGTCGGAGAAGTACCGGCAGATCATGAGCGCCTACCAGATCGAGGCTGACTTCGGCCGCACCATCGAGGCCTACGACGGCCGGCTGGAGGACCGCCAGGTACATCTCCTCCGGGTGGGCCGGATTCTGCTGGCCTACCAGACGCCGGACCGTGCCGAGACCGGCTTCTGGAACAAGAACACCCGCCAGTGGGAGGTCGCCAACCAGTTCCGCGGCGAGGTCGTCGAAGGACTGCGCATCGCGCGCAAGCAGGCGGCGCCGACGCTGTTGCGCCTGCCGCTCCCGGCCCCGGAAAGCGAGCTGCTGCGATGAGCCGCATCATCCGGACGACGGCGCTGCTGGCGATTGCCCTCGCCCATCCGGCTGCTGCGTTCGAGTCGCTCGACCAGTTGCTGCAGCAGGTGCGCCAGTCCCGCAGCCAGCTCAGCGCCGAGCACCAGGCACGCGAGCAGCGCTTCCTGCAGAGCCGCGACCAGCAGCGCGCACTGCTCGGGCAGGCGCAGCAGGAGCTCGAGGCCGAAGAGCAGCGCAGCGAGCGGCTCGCAGCGCAGTTCAATGCCAACGAGCAGCGGCTCGGCGAGCTCAACGAGAACCTGAGGCTGCAGCTCGGACACTTCGGCGAGCTGTTCGGCGTGGTGCGCCAGGTCGCCGGCGACACGCTCGGACTGGTCCGGTCTTCGCTGGTCACTGCCCAGCAGCCGGAACGGGAGCGGCTTGCCGAGCAACTGGCACAGGTGCGCGGCGTGCCCTCGATGGAGGACCTCAACGCGCTGCGCGGCCTGCTGACCGAGGAGATGGTGCGCTCCGGCCAGGTCGCGCGCTTCGATGCGCAGGTCACCCGTCCGGACGGCACCTCGGCGCAGGAATCGGTGGTGCGCGTCGGTGCGTTCAACCTGATCGCCGGGGACCGCTTCCTCAGCCACGTTCCCGAGGCGCACGCGATCCAGGAACTGCCGCGCCAGCCGCCGTCGCGCTTCCGCAAGATGGCGGCCGAGCTCTACCAATCCAGTCCGAACACCACCGTCGCCGCCGCTGTTGATCCCGGCCGCGGTTCGCTGCTGGCGCTGCTGATCCAGGAGCCGACCCTCGGCGAGCGGGTTCGCCAGGGCGGCCTGATCGGGTACGTGATCATCCTGCTCGGCGTCATCGGGCTGCTGGCCGCGCTGCTGCGCTGGTATCAGCTCGGCGTGGTGGGTGCGAGGATCCGCGCGCAACTCGTTGACCGGGAGCCGCGGGACGACAACCCCCTGGGGCGGATCCTGAAGATCTACCAGGAGCAACGGCAGGCCGACACCGAGACGCTCGGGCTCAAGCTCGACGAGGCGATCCTTCGCGAGGCACCGAGGCTGGAGACCTGGCAGGGCTCGATCAAGGTGATCGCCGCCGTGGCGCCGCTGCTCGGCCTGCTCGGCACGGTCACCGGAATGATCGAGACCTTCCAGGCGATCACCCTGTTCGGCACGGGCGATCCCAGGCTCATGGCAGGCGGGATCTCGCAGGCGCTGGTCACCACGGTCCTCGGGCTGGCCGTGGCGATTCCGCTGGTGCTGCTGTACAGCGTCGTCGCGGGCCGCAGCCGCGCACTGATCGAGGTCCTGGAGGAACAGAGCGCAGGGATCGTCGCCCGCAAGGCGGAGTCCGGGCAGTGAACCTGTTGCCCGACGCTTTCGCGGCCATTCGCGATTTCTTCGAGGCGGGCGGCAATGTCCTGTACGGCATCCTGATCGTGACGGTGCTGATGTGGACATTCATCATCGAGCGGCTCTGGTACTTCTACCTGGTCCTGCCCGGGCGCGTGCGCGAGATCAGCGCCACCTGGGGGGGACGGCAGGACAAGAGCTCCTGGTACGCAAGGCAGATCCGCACGGCGCTGGTTTCCGAGTTCAGGGTGGAGAGCCGGCGCAACCTCCTGCTGGTCAGGACGCTGATGGCGGTGCTGCCGCTGCTCGGCCTGCTCGGCACCGTCACCGGCATGATCGCGGTGTTCGACGTCATGGCCTTTGCCGGGACCGGCAATGCGCGCCTGATGGCGTCCGGCGTTTCGAAGGCCACCATCCCGACCATGTCCGGCCTCGTAGCCGCGCTGTCGGGATTCTATTTCGCCAGCTCGCTGGAAAAGAAGGCGCGCCGCGAGACAGAGCGGGTCGGGGACCTGCTGGCCCGCCACTGAGGCCGACGATTCATGAAGCACAGGCGCTCGAGGCAGGAAGACCAGGCGGAAATCAACATCACGCCAATGCTGGACATTGTGTTCATCATGCTGATCTTCTTCGTGGTCACCAGTTCCTTCGTCAAGGAAATCGGACTGGAGCTGAATCGTCCCGCCAGTGAGCCGCAGCAGGAGCAGAGGATCGCGGAGGTGATCGCGATCCGCATCGAGGCGAATGGCCGGATCCAGGTCGGAGGCAGGCCGGTGGACATTCGCGCCGTAAGGGCCAACGTGGAAAGTGAACTGGTCAGCCGGGGCGCGGACACGACGGTGGTGGTCATCGCGGATCGCTCCGCCGATTCCGGTCTGATGGTGCGAGTCATCGACCAGGCGCGGCTGGCCGGTGCACAGCGCGTTTCGCTGGCGGCGATGGCCCGCTAGGGCCGGCGGGCGACGAAACTTCAGCAGGGCGGCGGGACTCCGAGCAACATGGCCAGGCGACACGCATCGCGGGAAGACGAGACCGAGGTCAACATCACGCCGATGCTGGACATCGTGTTCATCATGCTGATCTTCTTCATCGTCACCAGCTCCTTCGTCAAGGAAACCGGGATCGATCCGAGGCGTCCCGAAGCGATCACCGCCGGCGAGCAGGACCGCGGCAACATCCTGATCGGTGTGTCCGCCACCGGCCAGGTCTGGATGAACAGGCAGCAGGTCGAGCTGGGTGCCGTCCGCCAGATGGTCGAGCAGGCGCGCAGCGAGAGCCCCGAGAGCAGCGTGGTGATCGTGGCCGACGAGCACGCGGCCTCCGGCATCGTGATGGACCTGATGGACCAGGTCCGGCTCGCCGGGATCCTCAACATCTCGGTCGCGGCCAAGGCCGCGGACGGCGACTGATGCGCGTACTGGTTTCCGCAACGGCGGGGGTCGTCGTGGCGCTGCTGCTGTTCCTGTTGATGCAGGCCCTGATCGGCGGGCGCGACGGTTTCCGGCGCGGCACTGACGGCGGCCAGCTCGTAGAGTTCGTCCGAGTCCGGCCCGAGGAGGTGGTGCAGGTCCGTGACCGCACCGTGCCGCGCAAGCCGCCACCGCCGGATAAGCCGCCGCCACCGCCCCGGCTGCAGGCGGCCGCGCCGCAAGAGACGGCAAGACAGGCGCTCGAGATCGAGATCCCCGACCTCTCGCTGGGACTGAGCGGCGGACCGGTAGTCGCAACGGGGTGGCAGGCGGGGGATATCGGCGCGGACGGCGAGGTGATCCCGATCGTGCGCATCGAGCCCACCTATCCGCGCGAGGCCCTGCTGCGCGGTCTCGAGGGCTGGGTGGAGCTGCGATTCACCATCAATCCGGACGGCTCGGTGTCCAATCCGACGGTCATTCGCGCCCAGCCGCCGAGAGTGTTCGACCGCGAGGCCACGCGCGCCATCCTGCGGTGGAAGTTCCGGCCGCGGATCGTCGATGGCCAGGCCGTGGCCCGCCAAGCCGAGCAGATCATCGAATTCAAGATCGAGCGGGAGCCGTGACGGCGGCGCAGCACGGCCTTCGCCACTGGGCGTTCGCCGCCTGTGCGGGCCTGGCATTCTGGCTGGTCATGGCCCCGGGCCCGGCCGCCGCCCAGCCACGCGCCGAGGCGGAGCGCCGCGAACCCGCCGGCGCGATGATCAGCGAACGCGCGTTCCGACGCTTCGAGGCGCTCACGGACTTGTACACCGATGGCCGCTACCGGGAGGCACTGGCGGCCGTGGACGCCTACCTGGGAGCGGAGCTGAATGACTATGAGCGAGCCCTGGGCGAGCAGATGCGCGGCTACGTGCTGGTCGCCCTGGAGCGGCTCGACGAGGCGACGCGGCATTTCGAGGAGGCCCTGCGGCTCGACGCGCTGCCCGGCAACGCGCACTTCAGCACCATGAAGTCGCTGGCACAGCTGTATGCCGCAACCGGGCGCTGGCGCGATGCCGTCGACACGCTCAGCCGGTACCTGGGCCACCAGGCCGAGCCGGCGCCCGAGGATGGCGTCCTGATGGCCCGCAACCTGGTCGAGCTGGGCAGGCACCGCGATGCCTTGCCCTGGGTCCGGAACGCGATCGCCGCGGCCGGCGGGCAGGCGCCGGAGAGCTGGCATCAGCTGGAACTCGCCATCCATTTCGAAACAGAAGACTACCGGGGGGCCCTGAACGTGCTGGCCGTGCTGGTGGCGCGCTGGCCCGACCGGCTGCGCTACTGGGAGATGATGGCCGGGGCCCACCAGGAGCTTGGCCAGCAGACCGAGGCATTGGCCGCGTTGCTGGCCGCCTACCACGGCGGGCTGGTCATCGAGGAGCCGAAAATCCTCAACCTGGTGCGGATGAGCTTGCGTGCCCAATCACCCTACCTGGCCGGCCGGATCCTGCAACGCGCCATCGACGAGGGGCGGGTGGCGGCCAGCGCGGCCCACCTCGAGCTGCTGCTCCAGGCATGGATCGCAGCGCGCGAGTACGACCGTGCCGCGGCGGTGGTCGAGCGACTGGCGCCGATGACCGGCAACGGCGAACTGCATGTCCAGCAGGCGCGCCTGGCCATGGAGCAGGGACGCTGGCAGGACAGCCTGGAGGCCGCCCGTCGCGGGCTGGAGCTGGGGCGTGTCAGCAGCCCGGGCGGCGCCTGGCTGATCGTCGGCATCGCCTTGCTGGAACTGGGGCAATTGCGGGAATCGGGCGAGGCATTCCAGCGGGCGCAGCAATTCGACGAGGATTCGCGCCGCCAGGCGCGCGAGTGGCAGCGCTTCGTCGAGGAGCGCCTGCAGCTTGCAGAACTGCGCTGAGCGCCCCAGCTTCCGCCCCTGCGCGTGCTCCGGGATTATGTGAGCCAGTTCACTTTATGTTAATCAGTCCCGGATATGTGACGTTGGTCGCATCGCCGTGATGCCGGCGTGCCGAGAATGTCTCACGGCCCATTGGCACAGACAGAGCCGGGGAGACGGCGGGAAGTGGACGGCATGGGTTCAGGGTCTGGCAGCGACAGGCGAAACGGTTCGGGAGGCGGTGAGGGGCCCCTCGAGGCCTCGGAGCGCGCCATCGACCGGTTCCTCGATTCCGCGTGGATGGAGCGCGGCCTGTCCAAGAACACCCTGTTGGCCTACCGCACTGACCTGATGGCCCTGGCGCGCTGGACGGTCGCCCAGGGCCGGCCGATCACGGCCGCGCAGCGCAGCGACGTCCTGGGCTTCATTGCCGGACGGGTCGAAGCCGGGGCCCGGCCACGTTCCTCGGCCAGGCAATTGTCCAGTTTCCGGCGGTTTTTCCGCTGGCGGGTGCGCGACGGCGGGGCCAGCGAGGATCCCACCGCGCAGATTTCCATGCCGAAGATCGGCCGGCCCTTGCCCAAGTCGCTCACCGAGGACGAAGTCGAGTCGCTGCTGGAGGCCCCGAACACCGACGATGCGCTGGGTCACCGCGACCGGACCATGCTGGAAGTGCTTTACGCGACCGGCCTGAGGGTCAGCGAACTGGTTGGCCTGCGGCTCGGCCAGGTGAACCTCAACCAGGGCGTCGTGCGGGTGACCGGCAAGGGCGGCCGCGAGCGGCTGATCCCGCTGGGCGAGGAGTCGCTGGAGTGGCTGCAGCAGTTCATCGCCGGCCCGCGCGAGGAGATCCTGCTCGAGAAACAGACCGATTTCGCGTTTCCCACCCGCCGCGGCGACCGCATGACGCGACAGGCCTTCTGGCACATCATCAAGCGCTATACCGAACTTGCCGGCATTCACCAGCCGCTCTCCCCGCACACGCTCCGCCATGCCTTCGCCACGCACCTGCTCAATCACGGCGCGGACCTGCGCGTGGTGCAGATGCTGCTCGGCCACAGCGACCTCTCGACCACCCAGATTTATACCCACGTTGCCCGCGAGCGGCTCCGCGAACTGCACGCCCGGCACCATCCGCGCGGTTGAAGCGGTAGAATTCGCCCGGCGGCCGGCCGCAAGGCTGAACCATTGCCGCGGCGGCGTGGTCTGAGTGCGCTGTCCGACCGGGATTCGTGACCAGGAGTCACCATGACGCAACTGCTTGCTTCGGCAGCGCTGCTGGCGCTGTTTCCCGTCCTGGCCGCCGCCGATGCGTCGGTCGAGGAGAGCCTGGCCGCGAGATTTCCCGGCGTGGAGGCCGAGCACGTCCGGCCGACGCCGGTGCCGGGCCTGTGGGAGGTCGCGGTCGGCACCCAGGTCGTTTACCTGTCGGAGGACGGGCGCTACATGATGCGCGGCGAGCTGGTCGACCTGACGAGCGGCCACAGCCTGAGCGATGCACGCCAGGCGGAATTGCGCAAGGAAGTGATCGCCGGACTCGACGAACGCCGCATGGTGGTGTTCGCCCCGGAGGAGCCGAAGCACACGGTGACGATCTTCACCGACATCGACTGCGGATATTGCCGGAGACTGCACCGCGAGGTTTACGAGTACAACCGGCGCGGCATCAAGATCCGCTACGTGTTCTACCCGCTGGCGGGGCCCGGCTCGCCGAGCTGGGCGAAAGCCGAGGCGGTGTGGTGTTCGGCCGATCGCCACGATGCCCTGACCCGCGCGAAGCTCGGCGAGAACGTGGTGGCGACGCAGCCCTGCACCGATACGCCGGTGGCGGCGCATTACCGGGTCGGCAGCGACATGGGGGTGCGCGGCACGCCGGCGATGCTGACCTCGGACGGCCAGCTGCTGCCCGGTTACCTTCCGCCGGACCGGCTCGAGGCCTGGCTCGACGAACACTGATCGCCATGGGGGCAGACCCCGGTGCGGGGACTGCTGCCATCATTTTTCCAGGTGCTGCAGCTTGTCCGGCCGGCCTTCCCACTCGGCTGCATCGGCCGGCGGCTCGCCCTTTTCAGTGATCACCGGCCATTGCGCCGAAAGTTCCTTGTTCAGCTCGAGGAAGTGACGCTGGTCGGCCGGCATATCCTCCTCCGAAAAGATCGCCTCCACGGGGCACTCGGGCTCGCACAGCGTGCAATCGATGCACTCCTCCGGGTCGATCACCAGGAAGTTCGGGCCCTCGTGGAAACAGTCCACCGGGCAGACCTCCACGCAGTCCATGTACTTGCACTTGATGCAGTTCTCGGTGACGACAAATGTCATGGCGAGTTCAGCTCCGGGGCCTCGGGTTCGTGGGCCGATTGCGGCACACAAGATGCACTATTGTGCCACAGCGCGTGGCCCGTCATTCAAGGCTGGCCGCGGCGTTTCAGCGCCGTGAGGTGCAGCCGCTGGACCCCCGCGGCCCGGTCCTCGAGGAATTTCTCCAGCGCGAAGCGCACCGACTGGAAAGCGATTTCCTGCCAGGGGATCTGCTCCGGCTCGAACAGCTCCACCTCGAGAGATTCCTCTCCGGCGGCATAGCCGCCGTCGAGCAGCGTGGCCCGGTACATCAGGTGCACCTGCCGGGCGTGCGTCACGTCCACCACCGCGAACAGGTCGCGGATCTCGACCCTCGCCCGGGCCTCCTCCATGGTTTCGCGGGCCGCGGCCTCGACCAGCGTTTCATCGTTTTCCATGAAGCCCGCGGGAATGGTCCAGTAGCCGTAGCGCGGCTCGATCGCGCGGCGGCACAGCAGGATCCTGCTGCCGGCCTCAGGCACGCAACCGACGACGATCAGGGGGTTCGAATAATGGACCTTGCCGCAGGAGGTGCAGACGTGCCGCGGGAGGCTGTCTCCCTCGGGGACGCGGAGCTCGACAGTTTGTCCGCAGGCGCTACAGAACTTCATCAGGCGAAATCTCGGGGTCGTTGGTGCCCGGGGCGAGAGTCGAACTCGCACGGCCTCGCGGCCGGCGGATTTTGAGTCCGCTGCGTCTACCAGTTCCGCCACCCGGGCAATCGGGCCGGGACGGGCGACCGTCCCACGGCCGCGAAGCTTAACATCGGCGGGGCAGGCAGGGCATTGCGACCCTGCGGCGGTTTGCGGCATCTGTAATGGCATGGCCCGACACCCGGCAGGGGCCGTAGGGAGGGAAACAATGTGACGGGATTCGCCCAGTGCCAGCCCGACCCGGCGATTCTTGCCCGGGCACGGCGCGGCGACATGAAGGCCCACGAGGTCCTGTACGGCAGCTACGGCCGGGCGGTGTATACGCTGGCGGTGCGCATCCTGGGACAGCGTGCGTCGGCGGAGGAGGTGTTGCAGGACACCTGCATCG
The DNA here is from genome assembly GCA_964582505.1 of uncultured Ectothiorhodospiraceae bacterium. GTDB lineage: Bacteria > Pseudomonadota > Gammaproteobacteria > Steroidobacterales > XN24 > XN24. Next base: position 15,244 of record CAZOSZ010000041.1, read on the forward strand.
AGGTGATCCGGAAGGTCCGGGAGTTTCGCGAGGATGCCGCCTTCGGCGGATGGGTGAAGCGGATCGCCACCAACAAGTGTCTCGCGCTGCTGAGGAGCCCCTGGCACCGCAAGGCCCGCAGCCTCGAGCCCGCCGGAGACGACGGACCGGCCATAGTCGAGCCGCTGGCGAATGACGACCCGGCGATGCGGGTGGCGAACCACGGCAGCCTGGAGCGGGCGCTGGCGGAACTGTCGCCCACCGCCAGGGCGGTGGTCTGGCTGTACGACGTCGAGGGCTACAGCCACCAGGAGATCGCGGTGCTGATGGGCAGGACCGTGAGTTTTTCAAAGTCCCAGCTCGCGCGGGCCCACCTGCGACTGAGGGAGCTGCTGGGGCCGGATCGGGAGCACGAGGTGAATCCATGCATGTCACAACCCAACAGCTGCTGAGCCTGCGCGACGGGCAGCCCGTCCATGCGGAGGTGGCGGCGCACGTCGCGGCCTGTGCCGCTTGCGGGGGCGAGTTGCGCCAGCTGGAGCGCACCCGCGAGCGGCTGCGCGCGCTGCCCCAGATCGAACCGCCCGGAGACCTCT